>DASVCA010000190.1:0-2202 GCA_036381835.1 Micromonosporaceae bacterium | reverse complement strand
GTCGTCGGTCGTGGGCAATTTCCCGTTCGCGCACATGATGCTGGAGTTCGGCACCAAGGAACAAAAGGACGAGTTCCTGGAACCGATGCTCGCCCGTAAAAAGCGAATCGGGTTCGGGCTAACCGAGCCCGAGCACGGCAGTGACGCAACGTGGATGGAGACCACGGCGGTCCGTGACGGCGATGACTGGGTCATCAACGGCGCCAAGCGATTCAACTCGGGAATGCATTCGGCGACGCACGATGTGGTGTTCGCCCGGACGTCCGGCCAGCCGGGGGACGCCCGCGGGATCACGGCGTTCATCACCCCGGTCGGCACGCCCGGGTTCTCCGTCGATTTCCACTGGTGGACCTTTAACATGCCGACTGATCACGCGGAGGTCACCCTGCGGGACGTGCGCGTGCCCGCGTCGGCGGTGTTCGGGGAGGTAGGCGGCGGCCTGGCGGTGGCCCAGACGTTCGTGCACGAGAACCGGATACGCCAGGCCGCTTCCGGCGTGGGCGCGGCTCAGTACTGCATCGACCGCAGCGTCGAGTACGCACGGCAGCGCAAAACCTTCGGGCAGCCGCTCGCTACCCGGCAGGCGATCCAGTGGCCCCTGATGGAGCTGCACACCGAGGCGGAAATGGTGCGCGGGCTGGTCCGCAAGACCGCGTGGGAACTGGACAGGATCCCGCACATGGAGATCAGCGACAAGGTGTCGATGTGCAACTACCGTGCCAACCGGCTGGTGTGCGAGGCCGCGGATCGCGCGATCCAGGTTCACGGCGGGCTCGGCTACACCCGGCATATGCCGTTCGAGCACATCTACCGGCACCACCGCCGCTACCGGATCACCGAGGGCTCCGAAGAGGTCCAGATGCGCAAGGTGGCCGGCTACCTGTTCGGGTTCGCCGGGCCGCGCAAGCGCGCACTGGGCGACTGACCGGGCGGTCGCGAGGTGTCCGTTCCCGGCCGACTAGGAGCCGACGAGAAAATGACAGTCATGGAGGAATTTCGCTCGCTTGGCCAGCGGCTATCCAACTGGGGCAGTGATGGACGCCGCGACGGCTGACACCAGCGACCCGCGCGTGCTCGCCGACCTGCTCACCGGCCGGCTCACCGAGGTCTTCGGCCAGCCGGCCGGTGTTGCGGACCTGCGCCGGCTCACCGGCGGGGCGAGCAGGGAGACATGGGCGTTCACCGCACTTCCGGGACAGGACGCACCGCGCCGGCTGGTGCTGCGGCGCGATCCGCCCGGTACGGGCCGGCCGGAAGGGATGGCGCTGGAGGCCCGGGTGCTCGCCGTGGCCGCCCGCGCCGGGGTGGCCGTGCCGCCGCTGGTCGACGCGGGCACGGATCCGGCCGTGGTCGGCTCGCCGTACCTGATCATGGACCACGTGGATGGCGAGACTATCGCCCGGAAGCTGCTGCGGGACCCGCAGTACGAGCGCGCGCGGGCCGGCCTCGCTGCGGAACTGGGCCGCACCCTGGCCAGAATCCACGCCATCGCGCCGGAGGCGGTGCCGGGGCTGGCCGCCAACGAGCCGCTGGATGGCCTGCGCGCGGCCTACGACGAGCTCGGTGAGCCGCTCCCGACCGTAGAGATCGCCCTGAAATGGCTGGAACGACACCGCCCGGACGACGTCGCGCCGACCGTGGTGCACGGCGACTTCCGCACCGGCAACCTCATCATCGGCCCCACGGGACTGCGTGCGGTGCTGGACTGGGAACGGGTTCACCGGGGCGATCCCCGGGAGGATCTTGGCTGGCTCTGCGTCAAGTGCTGGCGGTTCGGCTCCCCGCATCCGGTCGGCGGGTTCGGCTCGATCGCCGAACTGCTTGACGGGTATGCGGAGGTCGCGGGCACGCGCCCCGACCCCGAGGCCGTGCGATGGTGGCAGATCTACGGCACCGCGAACTGGGCGGTGGGCTGCCGCACGATGGCGGAACGGCACCTGTCCGGGCAGACGCCGTCGGTGGAGCTCGCCGCGATCGGCCGCCGGGTCTGCGAACAGGAGCACGACGTGCTGCTCGCCCTCGGACTCCCAGCTGAGCCAGCCGAGACGGCTGAGCTCGCTGGCGCCGCCGGCCCGGGAGCGCCGTCCCCGGGTTCGGACCTGCACGGGCGCCCCACGGCCGCCGAACTCGTCGCGGCCGTCGCGATGTTCCTCCGCGAGGACGTCATGGCCGCCACCGACGGCCGGCTGAACTTCCTCGCCC
>DASVCA010000189.1:0-6113 GCA_036381835.1 Micromonosporaceae bacterium | reverse complement strand
TCAACGGAGCGTTCATCCCGTGGTTGTACTCCGGCATCACGAATACGAAGGCGTCGATGGGGTCGATCAGCGCGCTCCAGTCCCGGGTGTGCTGGTGCACGTACCGCCGCAGCCGGGGGTGGTGGGGCTCGTCCAGGAACGGCAGGTTGACCTCGACCAGATCGATCCAGCGCACATCGAAGTGGCGGTGCTCCAGGGCTTGTTGGTGGAACCAGCGGCCCACGGGCAGGCCGGCGCGACCCGGCCGGGTGCTGCCGATGATGATCCCCAACTGGGGCATCGCGTCCCCTCCTCGGTCAAAAGACGGTGTGCCGGAGGGATTATACCTTGCCGGGGGCGCCGGCGCGCCGAAGGGATCACCACCGCGCCAGAGCGATCGCTGCCGCGCCGGAGCGATCGCCCTCGCGCCGAAGGGATCACCGTCGCCCCGGCGTAAGGGTCAACCTGCAAGCTCACGCGCGGCGCGACGCGCCGCCGCGGGCCCCGCGGTCCTCCGCCGCGGTCCGAGGGATTCCGGGCCGTCGTCAGCGAACCGCTGCCACATGGATTCCACGGGCCGCGCCGGAAGGGATGGATCCGATGCAGCGCCTCGAGCCGCCGCGGCAGGCCCGCACCACACCCGCGACACCACCTCGGCTGGCCACCTTCAGCATCTGCGGCCGCTGCAGCCGCACGGCGCAACTGGGCGTGGCCATCGCGACCCGCTTCCTGGCGGTCGGCGCCCTGGCGCCGAAGGCCCGGGCCGGCATCGGCGCGGTTTCGACCCAGGCCTATGTCAACCCCTATCACGGGTACTGGATGATGGAAGGGATGGCGGAGGGCCTGCTGCGCTGCATCGAAGCCGGCGAAGCCGCGGGCGGCGACAAGCGCGGCAAGCAATCGGCGGCCCTGCTGGTGGTCGATCGTGAGGACTACCCGCTCATCGACCTGCGCGTCGACGAACACAGCGAGCCGGTGGCGGAGTTGCGGCGGATCTACGGCGTCTACCTGCGGGATTATGCGGACACCCTGCGGGCGCTGCCGACCCGCGCCAACCCCGCCGGCAGCCGTGGCCCGGCCGCCCGGCCGGCGGGTACGGACGGCCAGGCATCCGGGTAAGCGCCTGCACGGACCCTCCGATCAGGCCGGCTCCCTCACCGTATTGGCCAGGGTTCCGATGCTCGAGATCTCGCAGCGCACCACATCCCCGGGCTGCAAGTACCGCGGCGGGTCGAAGGCGAACCCGCAACCGGCGCACGTCCCGGTGGCCAGGATGTCGCCCGGCTCCAGGGTCATGCCGGCGGAGAGGTCGGCGATCAGGGCGGGGATGCCGAACACTATGTCGGCGGTGCGCGCCCGCTGCCGCAGTTCGTCGTTTACATAAAGCGAGATCTCCAGAGCCGTCCAGTCGGGGATTTCGTCGCGCGTCACGATGCAGGGGCCCAGCGGGCAGAAGGTGTCCAGCCCCTTGCCCTTGTGCCACTGGCCGCGGGAGCGCTGGAGGGTCCGGGCGGGCGTCCGGGGAATCCGGGTGCCCCGTCGCCCCTGCGGAGCATGATGCCGCCTGATGACCGGGCCCCAGGGGCCCGAGCGGGCGCCGCCGTTGGAGGGCTGACCGGGCTCTGGACGGAACAACAGGCAGCGGAGGTGGACCGCATGTCCGAGTTGTCTAGGGACGAACTGGAACACCTGAAGTATCCCACCGGCCGCTTCCAGTGGTTGGGGGAGGCAACCGACGCCGACCGCCGGGCATGGATCGAGGCGATCGCCGCGCTGCCCGGCGAGCTGCGCAGCGCGGTGAAGGACCTCACCGACGCGCAGCTGGACACCTCCTACCGCCCCGGCGGCTGGACGGTGCGACAGGTCGTCCACCACGTGGCCGACGCGCACCTGGGCGCGTTCTTCCGGATCAAAGTGGTCCTGACGCAGACCGATCCGCTGGTGCCCGGCGGCTTCGACCCTGCCACCTTCGCTGCCACGCCCGACGCCGGCACCGCCCCGGTGGAACCGTCGCTGGCCCTGCTGACCGGGCTGCACCAACGCTGGACGCTGCTGCTGCGGAGCCTGGCACCCGAGGACTTCGCCCGCACCTACCGCCGGCCCGAGCGCCCGCCCGCAACCCTTGACCGGCTGGTTGCCCTCTATGCCTGGCACGGGCGGCACCACACCGCCCAGATCACGACGCTGCGGCAGCGGATGGGGTGGTAGGAAGCGGGGCGTAGTCACCGCGAGCCAACTTGCCGTCGCACGTCTTCGGAGTGCAACGCATCCTGCCCGTTGGACGGCATGTTTCATGTATTTGATGTAAAATGAATCAGAATGAATCGCGAGATGGTGCCGATCCGTTGGGGGCGGCAGCCTGCCGTGGTGGATACGTCTTTCTGGGTTGTGGCCTTCTGGTCACGCAAACGGGGTCACCAGACCTCACGAGCGTTGACGGATATGTGCCGGGGCTTGTTGCAGCGTCTTGGGGGTGATCCGATGTGACGCGAGCCAAGCTGGGTAAATCTGTCCGTTTAACGCGTGATGAGGCGGAGAGCCTCGCGCGCTTGGCTCAGCGCCGCCGTTGCTCCGAAGCTGCGCTGTTGAAGATGTTTGTTGCCGAAGGTCTGCGGGAGGCGTGGCTCGACGAGGCTATTCTCGTTTATACGAAGGGCAAGGCCTCCGTCGACGCAGCCGCAGAATTGGCGGGCCTCAGCCCCGACGACTTTGCCGAGCAGCTTGAGCTGAGGGGAATCCTTGCGCCGGACCGCTTCGACGTGCCTGCAACCGATGTCTTGCAGAACCTGCGTCACCTGGCCCGTGAGTGGGCTGACCAGCGGCTGGCGGATGCGGCGGCGAGGTACAGGGCTGATGCACCGAACCCAAGAGCGAGGACGGGCGGTCGTGGCATGTCGGAGCACGTCTCCAAGCGGGTTCTGGAGGTGTCCGAATACGTTGCTCGCACCCACGCTACCCTGCGGGACGCTGCTGCCGTGTTCGGGGTGAGCGCGAGCACGGTTCAGCGCGACATCCGAGAGCGCCTCCCTGCGCTTGACCCGCACCTTGCGGCGCGCGTCAAGCGCGTGTTGGAAACGAACCGGGCGGTACGCCATATCCGGGGCGGTGAATCGACCCGTCAAAAGTATCGGGAGGATCGATCTGCCTCACCAACGCGCCCGCCGGGGGGGACCATGGCTGACGTCGGCTAGGAGACGCACTGCGATCCCCCTGTCGAACGGGTTGGTCTCCATGAACTAGGTGGTCTCCATCTCCCTGGACCGCCGTCCTCTCTGGGTGGGACGCCCGCCGAGCGCGGGAAGCGGGGCTGAGGCCAGCCCCGCTTCGCCACGCACGCGTTACTTCCGCCAGAAGCGAGCGATCATCACAGCGGCCTGGGCGCGGGTGGCGCCGGCCTGCGGCGCGATGCGCGTCCCGCGGGCGCCGCCGGCGTCTGCCTGCCCCAGGACGATGCCCTCGCGTACGGCCAGGGCCAGATCAGCCTCAGCCCAGCCGGACACGGCGTCGGCGTCGGTGAACCCGGCCAGGATCTGCCGCGCCGCCGCTCCGGACAGCGATGCACCCGCCCGGCCCAGCGACCGCAGGGCCCGTGCGACCATCACGGCCACCTGCTCCCGGGTCACCGGGGCATGGGGCCGGAACGTCCCGTCGTCGTAGCCGCTGACGATGCCGGCAGCCGCCGCGGCAAGGACCTCGGCGTGGAACCAGTCGTCGGGATGCACGTCCGCGAAGCCGGGCTCGTCCTGCAGCCCGTCACCCAGACCGCCATCCAACCCCTCGGCCGCCCCGCCCGCTGTCCCGTCTGCCGCGCCGGCCGGCAGGCCCATGGCCCGAACCAGCAGGGCCGCGAACTCAGCCCGGGTGACCGGACCCTCGGGATCGAAGCGGCCGTCGGGCAGGCCGCGCACCACGTGCTTGGCCGCCATCAGCTCGATGTCGGCCTGGGCCCAGTGATCATCGAGATCCTTGAATTCGACGTTCACCTCGGCCAGCACGTAGGTGCTGAACCCGTGCATCTCGACGATCAACTCGCCGTCGATCACCCGGCCGCCGATGAAGGTCAGGGTGCCGTCGTCGTTCAGCCGGAAGAGCCCGACCTTCTCGGGGTCGGTGACGCCGGCGAGATCGTCCTCGTCCAACTTGATGCGCAGGATCAACGGCCGGGCGAACCGCGTCACCGAGACGACGTCGCCGTCGCTGGTGGTGACCTGCGCCTCAAAGCTGAAGGCGCGGCCCAGCACGGTCACTCCCGGCGGAACGGCGGTCGACTGGATCCGGGCGGCGAGGTCGGCGGGCTCGACCTCCGAGACGCTGATGTCCACGTCGGCGCCACCGGCGCCGGCGACGCTGCCGAAGGCGCCACCGGGGATCTCCAGCGCCAGCGTACCGGCGGGGTTGGTGACTTCCACGCTGCGGCCGGGATTCACCTTGACGCAGATGCCCACCGCAGCCGGCGTGCAGGTCGACGCGCCGCTGCTGCTGCCGCTACCGCCGGCGCCGCCCGAGCCACCACCGCCGCCGCCGCCGCTGGAGCCGCCGCAGCCGCCGGAGCCTCCCGAACCGCCGCCCGGCAGCACCTGGAACACGTATGCCGCCATGGCGCCGGGGATCGGGCTGCTGCCGCTCCCCGTGTTGATGGACGTTGCGAACTGCCCATCGACCGCGAAGGCATAGAGGACGTGAAGGCCGGGCGCCAGGCTCGGGGTCGTGCCCTGGTAGCACCCGCCGGTACCCGAGGCCTCGAGCCACTCCCCGTGCCGGGTGTCGACCTGGTAGTACACGCCCAGCACCTCAGGCGCCGCCGGCGTGTAGCCGCTGGAGCTCATGAAGGTGAAGGTGGGCGTCGGGTCGGTCGTTTGGTGGCCCGGCAGCGGGACGATGTCGGTCGTCAGGGGGATGGCCGCCGGATCCCGGTCGGAGATCACCGTCACGGTCGACGCGCCCGAGTTGGCGACATAGACCCGGTGGCTGACGGGGTCGACCGCCACCGCCACAGGACCGCTGCCGGAAGCGACCTCGTCGATCACCTGATGGGTCGCGGCGTCGATCACGGTGACGCTGTCGCCGCCCTGATTCGCGACGTAGACGCGGTTGGTGCCGGGGTCCACCGCCACGGCCGCGGCACCCGGCGCGGCGGCCAGGGTTGCGATCTCGTCGTGGGTGTCGCCGTCGATCACGGTCACGTCGCCGCTCAGTTCGTTGGCGACGTAGACACGGTTGGTCACGGGGCTGACCGCCACGGCGTTCGGGCCGTCGCCCGCCGCCACCGTGGCGTCGACCGCGTCCGTCTGGCCGTTGATGACCGTCACGCTGTCACTGCCGTGGTTGGCCACGTAGATGCGGTCGGTGGATGGGTTCACGGCCAGTGCGACGGGTTCGACACCGGCGTAGACGGTGGCGGTGACCGACGCCGTGTTCCCGTCGAGCACGGTCACGTCGCCGCTTCCCCGGCTGGCCACGTACACCCGATCGGTGTTCAGGTTGACCGCGATGGCCGCCGGCTGGCCGCCGGCGTACACCGAGGCGATGACGCTGGTGCTCGCCCCGTCGAGGACGGTCACCTCGCCGCTGTCTTCGTTCGCCACGTACACCCGACGGGTGAAGGGGTTGACCGCGACGGCCGACGGGCCGTCACCCACCGGCACGGTCGTTTCCACGGCCCCGGTGGCGATATCGACGACGCTCACGCTGTCGCTGTCGCGATTCGCGACGTAGGCCTTGCCCGCTACCGGGTCGACCGCGACGGTAGCCGGGTTGTTGCCGACATTGATGTCGGAAGCGGAGAAGTCCGTACCGTCGATGACGGTGACCGTGTGGGTGCCGTAGTTCGTCGTGTAGACGCGACCCGTGAGGGGATTGGCCGCGAGGGTTGTGGAGTTCGTAAAGGCTCCCGCGCTCAGCGTGGTCAATTCCACATGGGTCTCACCGTCGAAGACCGCGATCTCGCCGTCACCCGTAGTCGGGCTGACCACGTAGATCGTGTTGGTCGCCGCGTTGACCACGACCGCGTTGGCCGCCAACCCGACGGACACGGTGGCTTCGATGGTGTCGGTCGTGCCGTCGATCACCGTCATGTTCTCGCTGCCCTCGTTCGGTACGTAGATCTTGTTGGTGACCGGGTTGACCGCCACGGC
>DASVCA010000188.1:0-2859 GCA_036381835.1 Micromonosporaceae bacterium | reverse complement strand
AGGTTCGAGGTCATCTCATCGCAGATCAGCAGTTCCGGTGCCGCGGCCAAGGCGCGGGCGATGGTGACCCGTTGCCGCTGCCCACCGCTCAGCTGATCGGGATATCGAGCGGCCAGCGAATCCGGCAGGCCGACCCGGTTCAGCAGCCGGCGTACCTCATCCTCCGCCTCCGTGCGTCCGAAACCGCGCAGCCGCAGCGGGCGAGCGATCGCCGGTCCGACGCGTCGCCGCGGATTCAGCGATCCGGCCGAGTGCTGCGGCACCAACTGGATCCGGCGACGCTGGGTGGGTGGCCGGTCCCGGGCATCCTCGGCGAGCCGCTCTCCGGCGAGCAGAAGCTCACCGCCGGCCGGACGGTGCAGACCGGTGACGCAGCGGGCGATGGTGGTCTTGCCGCTGCCGGAGAGCCCCAGCAGAGCGACGCACTCACCCGCATGCACCTCGAACGAGACGCCGGCGACCACCGGCGTGACCTGTCGACCGTCACGGTAAGCCGCGTGCAGGTCCCGTACCGCCAACACCGGCTTCGCCGCGCAACCCTCCTCCGCCCCGGTGCGGACCGAGCCGACCGCGGGCAGCGGGTGATCGTCGGGGACCGTCGACGTCTCGGCACCGGCCACCGGTCGGGGCACCGCGGCGACCAGGTCGCGGGTGTACGCCGCCGTCGGTCGGTGCAGCACCCGCCGCATCGACCCCTGCTCCACGATCGCGCCGGATCGCATGACCACCAGTCGGTCGGCCATCCGCGCGGCGGCCGCCAGGTCGTGGGTGATGAACAGCATGGTCAGCTCGCGGACGCGTACGAGGTGGTCGAGCTGTTCGAGGACCACGCCCTGGATCAGTGCGTCGAGGCCGGTGGTCGGTTCGTCCAGGACCAGCACTCGCGGGTCGGCGGCGCAGGTCCGGGCGACCGCGAGACGTTGCTGCTGGCCCCCGGACAGCTGATGCGGGAAACGCCGTTGGAACTGCCGGTCGCCGGGGAGCCCGACGTCGGTGAGTCGGCGGGCCACCTCGGCCGGGGACCGGTCGTCGGAGAGCTCGGTGATCTGCCGGCGTACCCGCAGCGTCGGGGTCAGCGCCGATCCCGGGTCCTGGGGCAGGTAGGAGATCACCCGGCCGCGCATCCGGCGCAGAGCGGCACCGCGCAGGGCGCGCATGTCGTGACCGGACACCTCGACAGTGCCCTCGGCGACCCGCAGGCCGGGTCGTATCGCACCGAGCAGAGCCAGCGCGAGGGTGGTCTTACCGGAGCCGGACTCGCCGACGATGCCGACCCGCTCTCCGGCGCCGACCTCGAGAGACACCCGGTCCACCACCGGGCGACCCGCCCCGTCCACAATGGTCAGCCCGCTGACTTCGATCATCGCCCGATCCTCGCCGCGAAGCGGTCCAACGCCAGGTTCGCGGACACCGCGAGGGTCGCCAGGCACGACGCGGGGGCGATCACCCCCCACGGGGTGAGCCCGATACCCTCCACGTTCTGACTGATCATCGCGCCCCAGTTGGGTTCGTCCGGACCGAAGCCGAGGAAGCCTGCCGAGGCGGTGAGGGTCACGGCGATCGCCAGCCGGGTCCCGGCGTCGGCCACGATCGGGCGCAGGACGTTCGGCAGAATCTCCCGCACCAGCACCGCCATGGGCCGCTCGCCCTGGGCGATCGCCTGCTCCACGTACCCGTCGCGCATCACCTGCCGGGTAGCGGCCCGCACCATCCGCGACACGAAGGGCACGCCGACCACGAGCACGACCAGGATCAGGGTGAACGACGAGTAACCCCAGCCGTGCAGCAGCACCAGCAGCACCAGGATCGGCGGAACGGTCAGCAGGATCCCGTCCCAGCGGGACACCACCGCGTCCCAGACGCCGCCGAAGTAGCCGGCGGCCATGCCGGTGGCCGTGCCCAGCACCGCCGTCAGCACGACGGCGGTGACCGGCACCAGTACCAGCGGTCGGCCACCCGCGAGCAGCCGGTCCAGGACGTCGCGCCCGGAGTGATCGGCACCGAGCGGCAGCCCGGGCTCCGGCGAGGTGTACGGCAAGGCGACGATCTCCCCCGGATCACCGCCCACCAGCCAGGGTCCGATCAGGGCTCCCCCGATCACGAGGAGCGCCGGAACGGCCAGCCCGATCCGCGCCAGGCTTCGCCCGGTCATGGCTGCGCCGTCCGCAACTTCGGGGTGGCCAGCAGCCCGACCAGATCGGCGATCAACAGCGCCATGATCAACGTCACCGCCATCAGCAGGCCCACCGCTTCGAGCACCGGTGCGTCGTGTTGTCGAACCGCGTCCACGAGGACCTTGGACAGCCCGGGATAGTTGAAGACCCGCTCGATGACCGCGGTACCGCCGAACAGGCCGCTGAGCAACCATGCGAACGCCTGGGCGCAGGCGGGCACGGTAGCGGGCAGGACGTGCCGCCAGACGACCACCGGCTCCGGCAGACCGGCCAGTCGTGCCGCTTCCACATTGGGCGCCGAGTTGGCGTCGACCACGGTTGCGCGGACCAACTGGCTTGCCCACGCGGTGGCGAACAGGGCGAGCGCCGCCACCGGCAGCACCAGGATCTCCGGCCGGTCCAGCGGGGTGCCACCGAGCGGTACCAGGGATACCGCGGGCAGCGCGCCCAGGATCACCGCGAACACGATGACCAGCGCCACGGCCGTCACGAACTGCGGAATCGACACGGCCACCAGGGCCGCGCCGGATATCAACCGGTCCAGGCGGCTACCCGGACGCAGCCCGGCTGTCACCCCGACCACCAGCGACAGGACCAGGGTCACGGATCCGGCGATCAGGACGAGCAGTGCGGTGTAGGCGACCGGTTCGGCGAGCACCTCGGTGACCGGGCGCCCGGTGACCAG
>DASVCA010000187.1:0-12747 GCA_036381835.1 Micromonosporaceae bacterium | reverse complement strand
TGGCGCAGCGGTCGTCCGAGCGGCACGCGCCGTTCCACCTGCTCGGCCGCCGCTCCGACGTGCCCGACCTGCTCGGCGGGGCGGACCTCGCGGTGGTCACCAGCGACTGGGAGGCGCGGCAGCTGTTCGCGCAGGAGGCATTGACCGCGGGGACGCCGCTGATCGCCACGGCCGTCGGCGGGGTGCCGGAGCTGGTCGGTGATGCGCCGCGTCAGCTGCAGATAGCTGGGCCCGCTTCCGGCGATCAGCACGGTCGGCCGGGGTTCCAACGCCCGCCAGCGAGCCGCGGCGTCGATCAGGATGTCGTACCGCTTCTGCGGGTGCAGCCGGCCGACCGACAGGATCAGCGGCTGCTGTGGTGCCAGCCCGAACTCGGCGCGTACCGCGGCTCGGCCGCGCCGCGCCGGTGGCAGCTGCGGCGCCGCCACCGGTGCCAGTCGAGCGTCCCGGGCACCGACTTGCCGCGCCCGCTCGACCAGGTCCGCCGACGCGCCCAGCGATACGCGCGCCGCTTTGGCCACCACCCGCTCCACCCGCCGCGACGCCCACCCGCGCAGCCCACCGGCGATGACGGCGTTGTGCCAGGTCACGACGACCGGTTGCGGGATCCGGGCGAGCGCGGCGACGAACCCGGCCCGCAGACCGTGCGCGTGTACCACGGCGATCCGGTCGTCGATGGCGCGGCGTAGCGCGGTGACCGCGCGGAGATCCATCGGCGTGGGATCGGCCGGGATCTCCACCGGCACGAATCGGGCACCGGCGGCGGTGAAGCCGAACAGCTCGTCGGTGGCGGCCGGACCGCACACGGTCACCTCCGCGCCGCCGGCGCGCAGCCCGCGCGTGAGCGATGCAACGTGCTGCCCCACGCCGCCGGTGCTGGTGGCGAGGACCAGTGCCACCGGTCTCGACCAGCCGTCCGCCGTCCCCGCGCTGCGCGTACCCACCCCGTCAACCTCGCTTCCCCGTCGGCTCCCCGTCGCCCTGATCGCCTGTCCAGGCAGGTTTCGGACGGTCGGGACCGGCGCCACGCCACGCGCTCGGGAGCCGTCGCCGCAGCGCCGCGATCATCGGCTGGACGTCGCGGCGGTCGAACGCGTAGGCGACGGCGAAGAAGACCGCCCCGACCACGACCCCGGCGGCCAGACCGTGCAGCACCCACGTCAATCTTGTCGGCGTGCCGATGGTAAGCCCGGTGAGACCGTCGGCTGTGACGACACCCGCCGTCGCGGCGGCTGCGGCGGCGAGAACACCGGCCGCACCGGCACGGGCCAGGCCGTCGAGCGACTGCCGCCCGGCCCCGCGGGCGACGGCGGCGAGCAGCAGCGCGCCGAGTGCGAGCATCCCGACGGAATTGGCGAGGGCGACCGCGAAGACCCGGTATTCGGCCGGGAGAACGGCCGCGAGGACCACCGCGGCGACCGGGACGACCAGCCAGCCCGCCGCGGTCGCCGCCGGCGCCGACCGCGGGTCGCCGCGCGCGTACAGCGCGCGGCTGAGGATCGCGAACAGACCGTAGCCGAGCAGGCCGGGGGCGAACCCGGCGATCGCCGCGACGGAGGACGGCTGGACCTGCGCGCCCCAGAAGAAGCGCGCCACCGGCCCTGCCGTGGCGACCAGCGCGGCTGCGCCGAGGCAACTGAACAGCAGCACGTTGCGGACCGTGGGCGCCAACGTCCGCCGGTAGCCGTCGGCGTCGCCGAGGGTGTGGGCGGCGGACAGCGCCGGGTACGCCGCGACCGCCAACGGCACGGCCAGCACGGCCCAGGGCAGCAGGTACAGCGTCTGGGCCAGGTTGAACACCACCGGCGCCCCGGTCGGCCCGTCGGCGACCCGGTTCAGAAGGGCCAGCAGGGCGATCTGCTGGGCGGCCAGGGAGACCGCCCCGGCCACGGCGAGACCGCCGATTCTGCGTCGGGTCTCTGCTGCGAAGGTGTATCCGGGACGTAGCCGAAGACGCAGTCGACGTACCGGGATGAGCAGAGAAAGGGAGAGGACCGCCACCCCGAGCGTGGTACCCGCGGACAGGATCGTCTCGCCGGCCCGGCTGGTCTGCGCGATGTCGACCCGCACCCCGTCGATCGCGGCGAAGGCGAGGTAAGCGCCGATCACGGTGATGCTGGACAGCAGGGGCGCGATCACCGGCCAGGCGAACCGGCGGTGGGCTTGCAGGACACCGGTCAGCACGATGCCGACGCCGTAAAGCGGCAGTTGTGGTGCGAAGACCCGCAGCATCCGGGCACCGGCGGCGACCTCCGTCGGGCCGCGCCCACCGGCCAGCAGGCCCACGATCGGCTCGGCGAGGAACGCCACCAGGACCGCCAGTGGGATCAGCAGGGTGAGCGTCCAGGTGAGGAGGGCACCGGTGGCGGCCGAGACGGCCGCCCGGTCTCCGGTCGCGACCGCGCCGGCGAGCAGCGGTACGACCAGACTGGCCAGCGCGCCGCCGGCCACGATCTCGAAGACGATGTTCGGGATGGTGTTGGCCACCACGTACATGCCGCCGAGGTCGCTGTGCTCGCCCATCACCCAGGTGAAGACAGCGGTACGCCCGAACCCGGCGAGTCGACTGGCCACGGTCAGGACGGCGATGAGGGTGGCGGCACCGGCGATGCGGCCGACGCCGGCGACGGCGGTGGGACCGGTCACCTCAGTCCGACGCTCCGCGACCGAGCCGGTCGAGTTCCCGAAGCACCGGGGTGCGATCGATGACCGCCGAGAAACTCACCTTCTCGCTGGCCGCGGTGAGGGCGGCCAGGGCGGCGAGCACGGCGGCCCGCCCGCGCGGGCCGGTCCGTCCCGCCACCGCGACGCCGAGCAGCGCGCCGAACGCGTTCGCGCCCGCGTCGCCGAGCATGACCCGCTCGTCGAGATCCATGGGCAGCAGCGCGCCGGCGGCACCGACCGGGCCGGCGAGCATCCCACCGGTGCTGCCGCCGAGCAGTGGCACGCCGAGCAGCAGACCGGCCTTGAGCGCGCGCCCCGGACGCAGATCGAGGAGGTTGACCAGGTTGGCCGTGCCGGCCACCACGCCCGCGCCGAGCAGCACGTCTACGATCTGCCCGGGGGTCCGCTGCCGGCGTCGGGCCGGGTGGGCTCGGACGGCCGGGTCGGCGGCGAGCAGTGCGGCGGCGGTCAGCCCGGCGGCACCCACCCCGGCGATCTTCACGATCCCGCTCGTGACCCGTCCGCGGCGCAGCGCCCCGAGATGCCCGGCGAAGCCCTTCGCCGCTTGGTCGGGGCGTGACCCGATCACATCGTCGTACAGGCCGACGGCTCCGGCTCCGAGACCGGCGACCAGGGCGGCACCGGCCGCCGGCGGGCTGGGAGCGCCCACCGCGCCGATGGTGGCGGCGCCGGCGGCCAGTGCCGGACCGGCGGCCAACGTGACGGTGCGCCCTCGATAGTTGGTGCGCTCCAGCGCCGCCGCCGAGGGGCGGCGGGTGATGCCCTGCAAGGTGGCGGTGGCCGCCAGCGCCCCCGCGCCGATCAGCAGCAGCCGACCGAAGATGCCACGCCGTTTCACACCGTCTCGCCGCCTCATGCCGCTCACTCCGACGGCTGCGGAAGCAGCCCGTCTGCTCCGTTCATCCCGTAGTGTCCGACGCTCTCGGCGGCCAGCAGGTCGGCGATCGCCAGCACGGCGGCGACCTGCCCCATCGGGGTGTTGGCGTTGTCGACGGTGGGAACCGACTCGGACATGGCCGGGTCGCTGCGCACCGCCGCCACCAGGTTGCCTTCGCCGGCCCCGTTGCCCGCCACCACGAGCGGGACGACCTTCTCGAACTGGCTGACCATCGTCACCACCGCCGTGTCCTTCGCCCCCGCCTCCCGGTCGATGTAGGAGGGGCCGCTGACCACGACGACCGCCTCGGCGGGCCCCCGGATCTCGTCGGCGACGCTGAGGTACTTGGCGTCCGCGTACGTGTTCAACACGGCCTTGCGGTCCGCGGCCGCGACGGGTGTTCCGTCCGGCCGGTCGAGCAACGCGATGGACAGCAGCGCGCTGGAGGTCTCCACTCCGTTACTGTTGCCGGGCAGCCCGTCGGTGGGGATGGTGGGGCGGGCGGTGCTCTCCGCCAGGCTCATCAACTCGTTGTTGCTGCTCGGTTCGACGAACTTGTCGAGGATGTCGAGGCGCCCCGTCACCGATGCCCCGGCCATCCGCAGACGCTCGACCACCTCCTCGGCGTGTTCCCGTCCGCTGGGTAGGGTGACGACCAGGATGCGCCGTCCGGTGAGGGTTCCGGTGAGCAGCCGGGGTGCCGCCTGGTTGACGTAGTCCTCCTCCCGGTTGACCTCCTCCTTGAGGCTGCTGACCTGGTCGCGCAGCTGCTGGTTGTCCTTGCGCAGCGCGTTCACGGTGTCCCGTAACGAGTCGGCAACCGGGCCGTTGAGCGCGGCGGTGCCGACCACGAGCCCGATCGCGAGGGCCAGGAACACCGCGGTGAGCGACACCACGTGGTACCGGAAGTTGATCACGCCTGCCGCCCTTCACCGAATCCGGGCGTAACGAGGCTCGACGCGGCAGCACAGGGCCGCCCCGGCGTGGCTGCAACCATGGACACCCCCTAGAAGAGCTGGCGGAAGAACTCGCCCACTTGGAAAACCAGATTGTCCCACCATTCGGAAGCCACCCCGAGGTATGCCTTCCCGACGGTCGAGACCGCGACGGCCGAGGCCATGGCGGCGACCGCGGAGAGCACGAGCAGCAGCAGGGAGGAACCGGACAGGCTCTGCCGGTACAACCGGCTGACCCCCTTGGCGTCGACCAGCTTCCCGCCCACCTTGAGGCGGGTGAGGAACGTCGACGCCATACCGCCGCGTCCCTTGTCGAGGAACTCCACCAGCGTGGCGTGCGTACCCACCGCGACGATCAGCGTGGCCCCCTTCTCGTCCGCGAGCAGCATCGCGATGTCCTCGCTCGTCGCCGCTGCGGGGAAGGTGACCGCGGGTACGCCCAACTCCTCGACCCGGGCCAGTCCCGGGGCCCGCCCGTCCGGGTAGGCGTGCACCACGACCTCGGCCCCGCAGCGCAGCACGTCGTCGCTGACCGAGTCCATGTCACCGATGATCATGTCGGGGGTGTAGCCGGCCTCGACGAGCGCGTCCGCGCCCCCGTCCACGCCGATCAGCACCGGCTTGAACTCCTGGATGTACGGGCGCAGCACGTCCAGGTCGGCCTTGTAGTCGTACCCGCGTACCACGATCAGGCAGTGCCGCCCCTGGAGTTCGGTCTTGATATCGGGCATACCGACGCCGTCGAGCAGCAGATCGCGCTCCTGCTTGAGGAACTCCATGGTGTTGGCGGCGAACGCCTCCAACTGCACGGACAGGCCCGCACGGGCCTCCGTCATCGCCTCGGCAACGGATCGCGCGTCCTGACGGACACCGCGGGCCACCGGACGGTCATCGACGAACACGGTGTCGTCCTCGACCCGGACGGTGTCGCCCTCACGCACCTGTTCGAAGATCGCCTCGCCGAGTCGGTCGATCAGCGGGATCCCGGAACCGATCAGCACCTCGGGCCCGAGGTTCGGGTAACGGCCGGAGATCGACGGCTTGGCGTTGAGCACCGCCTTGACCCCGGCTGCGACGAGCGAATCCGCCGCGACCCGGTCCAGGTCGATGTGATCGATGATCGCCACGTCGCCTGGACGCAACCGACCGACCAGACGCTTGGTCCGGCGGTCCAGGCGGGCGGTGCCCGCGATGACACCCGGCTCCGCTCTCTTGAGGGTCCGGCGCAACGTGGGTAGACGCATCGTGCCCATCCTGGCACACCGCCACGGGCGGCCGTGGCGATGCCCGTACGGCGTACCTGGGAGTGCGTCGATACGCCGAGTTCCGGGACCGCCTCGGCGCTAGCCCCGCCGCTCCCGTGCGGCGACCGCGAGCAACTCCTCTGCGTGCGCGATCCCCAGGTCGGAGTCCGGCAGACCGGCCAGCATGCGGGCCAGCTCGCGGGCCCGTTCGGTGTCCTCCACAACCCGCACGCCGCTGGTGGTCACCGCCCCGTCGGTGTCCTTCGCCACCACCAGGTGACGGTCCGCGAACGCCGCCACCTGGGGCAGGTGGGTGACCACGAGGACCTGGTGAGTCCGGGCCAGCCGAGCCAGCCGTCGCCCGATCTCCACCGCGGCCTGCCCGCCCACGCCGGCGTCGACCTCGTCGAAGACCAGCGTCGGGGGACCGCCCGCTCCGGCGAACACCACCTCGACGGCCAGCATCACCCGGGACAGCTCACCACCGGAGGCACCCCGCTGCAGCGGGAGTGCGGGCGCCCCCGGATGTGCCCGCAACCGAATCTCCACCTCGTCCGCCCCGTCCGGCCCGACTCCGACCTCCACGCCGTCGATCACGACGCTCGGCTCCCCGCGCCCGGCCGGCCTCGGCAGGACAGCGACCTCGATGCGCGCATGCGGCATGGCCAACCCGCCCAACTCAGCCGTCACCTGCTCGGCGAACCGGGCCGCCGCCTCCCGGCGCGCCGCAGACACGCGGGCGGCCGACTCGGCCACCTCGCCGGCCAACCGCAGCCGCTCGCGATCCAGTTCCTCGAGCAACTCGTCGGAGGTGTCCAGCTCGGCCAGCCGCTGCCGGGCGCGCTCAGCCCAGGCGATCACACCGTCGACGTCGTCGGCGTACTTGCGGGTGAGCGCACGCAACGCCGCCCGCCGCTCGTACACCGCCTGCAGCCGGGCCGGATCGGCGTCCAGCGACGCGAGGTAGGTCGACAACTCCGCGGCCACGTCCCCGATCAGCGTGGCGGCCTCGTCGAGCCGGCCGGCCAGCTCGCCCAGGCTGCGGTCGACGGCGCCCTGGCTCTCCAGACTGCGCCGGGCCGCGCCGATCAGGCTCGTCGCGTCGGGCGTGTCGTCGGGGGCGTCGGCCACACCCGCCAGGCACTGGTACGCCGACTGGGCTGCCGTGCGCAACCCTTCGATGTGCTCGAGGCGCTGTGCCTCCGCCTTGAGGTCCTCGTCCTCGCCGGGCTGCGGATCGACCCGCGTGATCTCGTCCAGGCCGAGCCGGAGCAGGTCGGCCTCCTGGTTGCGCTGGCGCGCGTTGCGGCGACGATCAGCCAGATCCTCCTCGACACGCCGCCACTGCGCGTAGACCTCGCGCAGGTCGGCGAGAAGCTTCTCGTGCTCGACGCCGGCGAACCGGTCCAGCGCCGCCCGCTGCTCGGCCGGACGCAGCAGGCGCAACTGGTCGGACTGCCCGTGCACGGCCAGCACCTGCTCGCCGATCTCACCGAGCAGTGACACCGGAGTGCTTCGTCCGCCCACATAGGCCCGCGACCGGCCCTCAGCCGTCACGGTACGGCTGAGCAGCACCGTGCCGTCCTCGTCGGGTTCCGCTCCCGCTTCGCCGATGCGGGCGTGCACCGCCTCGGCGGTCCGCCCGGCCAGCCGCAGCCGACCCTCCACGACGGCGCGACCCATGTCCGGGCGGACCCGGCCGGCGTCGGCACGGCCACCGAAAAGCAGACCCAGCCCCGTCACCACCATCGTCTTGCCCGCACCGGTCTCACCGGTGATGACGTTCATGCCCGGGGCCAACGGCAGCGTGGTGTCCTGGATGACACCCAATCCGGTGATGCGCAGCTCCTCCAGCACAGGCACTGACAGTAGTAGCGGCGGGCGACAGTCGCCAGCGGCGTCAGTGGTGGTTGCCGCGCCAGCCGTGCACCGGAAGCGCGAACTTCGCCACCAGGCGATCGGTGAACGGCCGATCCGCCAGCCGCACCACCCGCACCGGCAGATCACCGCGACGCACGGTGACCCGTGTCCCCGGGGGCAGGTCGAACACCCGCCGACCGTCGCAACTCATCACGGCGAACGTGGTGTACGGGTCCACGGTGATGGTGAACGTCGACGTGGGTGCGGTGACCACGGGTCGGCTGAACAGGGTGTGCGCGCTGATCGGCACCAGCACCAACGCCTCCACCTCTGGCCACACGACCGGCCCGCCGGCTGAGAAGGCGTACGCGGTCGACCCGGTGGGTGTGGCGCACACCACCCCGTCGCAGCCGTAGCGCGACAACGGTCGCCCGTCGACGTCGACAAGCAACTCGATCATGTGGGCCGGTCGTCCCTTCTCGACGCTGACCTCGTTCAGCGCCCACGACTCGATGACCGGCCCGTCGTCGACCTCCGCTCGCACGTCGATGGTCAACCGCTCGTCCACCGTGTACGCGCGGTTGACCACGTCGTGCACCGCCTGGTAGAGGTGGTCGATCTCCGCCTCAGCCAGGAAGCCCACCTTGCCCAGGTTGATGCCCAGCAGTGGTGCCTTCGCCGGTCGGGCCAGCTCGGCGGCTCGGAGAAAGGTTCCGTCCCCGCCCAGCGCGAACACGATCTCGACACCGTTCACCGCGGTCATCCCACTGGCCGGCACCACACCGGGCAGATCCAGGTCGGCGGCCTCGTCCGCGATGACCCGCACTTCGAAGCCGGCTGCGATCAGGTCCGCGGCCACCATCCTGGCGTGCTCGGTGCTGCGTCGCCGCCCGGTGTGGGTGACCAGCAGGGCGGCCCGGCTCGCGCTCACCGGCTCTCCCTCTCGGCAGCCGTGGTGGACGCCTCGTCGCCGGTCGCCGACCGGGTGCCGGGCACCGCGGACCCGGCCGTCGGCCCGGCGGCCACCACAGCCCGCACCCGCCGCTCGTCGACAGCCGGCGCACCTCGGTGCAACCACACGAAGAACTCCACGTTGCCGCTCGGCCCGGGCAGCGGACTGGCCGCCACGTCGACGAGACCGAGTCCCAGGTCGGCGGCGGCCGCCACCACCTGCAGCACCGCCTCGACCCGCAGCTGCGGATCCCGCACCACCCCGCCCGAGCCGACCCGTTCCCGGCCCACCTCGAACTGCGGCTTGACCATCAACGCGAGATCGCCCTCGGGCCGGGTGCAGGCGGCGAGCGCGGGCAGCACCAGGCGCAGGGAGATGAAGGACAGGTCGGCGACGGTCAAATCCACCGGGCCGTCGATCATCTCCGGGGTCAGGTTCCGGACGTTGGTGCGCTCCAGGACCCGAACCCGCGGATCCGCGCGCAGTGTCCAGGCGAGCTGCCCGTAGCCGACGTCGACTGCGACGACTTCCCGGGCCCCGGCGCGCAACAGCACGTCGGTGAAGCCTCCGGTGGACGCGCCCGCGTCCAGACAGCGGCGGCCGGCGACGGACAGCCCTCCGGGCGCGAACGCGGCGAGCGCTCCGGCCAGTTTGTGCCCGCCGCGGGAGACGTAGTCCGGGCCGGTGTCCGCGTCGAGGACCCGTACCGCGTCCGCCGGGTCGACCATGGCCGCAGGTTTACCCGCGGTCACCCCACGGACCTGCACCCGGCCGGACATGACGAGCGCCGCCGCATGCTCCCGTGACCGGGCGAGACCACGGCGGACAAGCTCCGCGTCGAGGCGGATACGACGTGCCAATGCGAGCTCCAGCGGTCAGGACTGATCGATGGTGGCGAGGATCTCCTGGAGGGCTTGATGCGCGGCCTCGTACTGCATGATCTGATCGACGACGGGGAGGTTCGCGGCGTTCGCGATCATGTCGAGCACCGCGTCAACGGCCGGGTGGCCGGTTGTCGCGGCCGGATCGCCGGAACGGGCGGTCGGGTCGGCTGGAATCACTCGTCGTCCTCCCCCTCACGCCGCGGCCGGGCCGATTTCTCTGCGGGGGTCTTCGTTCCTTTCGCCGCGGTCTTCTTCGCGACCGCCTTCTTGGCCACCACCTTCTTGCCGGTCCTCTTCGCCGGCGCAGGCGGCGCGGATGCCGGTGCGGTCGCGGTGACCTCGTTGAGGGCGGCGGCGAGCGCGACATCACCGACGGAGGCACCGGCGTCGGCCGTTGACGGCGTGGGTTCCGGAGCGGACGCGACGGCGTCGAGGCGCTGCTCCAGCTCGTCGATCCGCGCGCGCAGCGTGGCGACCTCGTCCGCAGTGGCCAGGCCGAGAGCGCCCAACGCGCGGTCGACCTCGGCACGCACCATCTTCACCAACGACTCGCGGTTCGCGGCGCTGGTCGAGAGCAACTCCTCGGCCAGCGACTGGAGCTGCGCCGCCGTGGTCTCGCTCTGGCCGACGAGCCTTCTGACGATCTGCTGGGCCTTCTTCCGCGGCGCCTCGGTCAACCCCAGCGCCACCTCCAGATACGCCCGCCACGCGTCCTGCATCCCCGGACCCCCCTCGCACATGTTTCCACTGCAACGCTACCGGCACCGGTTACCCGCGCAGCGCGGCACCGTGCCCGGCAGTACCGGCCGGTCTGCGCGCGGCAGCCGCTACCCGGGTGCCAGCCCCAGCTCGCGCAGGGCGTCGGCGGCGGGCACCGAACCAGCCCGAACCTCACCGATCGCCCGAGTTGTCCATGCAACGTGACAGAGAGTCCGCAGCGCGTCAAGCACCTCGCCGGCCCCCGTCAACCGCAGTCGACCGTCATCCGTCGCAACCCGCCAACCGGAGCGACCGGCCGCTACCCGGACCGCAGCCGCAGGCTGGGTCAGGCCGTTCAGATCCGCGGCCACATAGGTCGGCTGTCGGCCGACCGGGGCGCAAAGCAGGTCCCGCGGCCGGGTGACCCCGGTCAGCACCAGGAGACTGTCCATCCCGACCCGCGCCGCACCCTCGATGTCGGTGTCGAGACGATCCCCCACCACCAAGGGCCTGTGTGCCTTCGCCCGGCGGGCCGCCGCCGCGAACAGCCCCGGTTCGGGCTTGCCGACCACCAGGTCGGGTTCCCGATCGAGCGCTGCGGCCAGGGCTGCCACGAGTGCCCCGTTGCCGGGAAGGGGACCGCGCGGGCTGGGCAGTGTCCGGTCGACGTTGGTGGCGACCCACAGGGCACCGGCACGGACCGCGACGCATGCCTCGGCGAACTGCGCCCATCCGACCTGTGGCCCGTAGCCCTGTACGACCGCGACCGGTGCCTCATCGGCCCCGGCAACCGGCCGCAACCCAACCGCCCGAACCTCCTCCCGCAGTGCTGCGGCACCGACCGTCAGCACGGGCGACCCGGCCGGGAACCGCTCCGCGAGCACCTGAGCGGCGGCGGCGGCCGAGGTCAACACCTCGTGCGCCGCCGCCGCGATGCCCATCCCGCCGAGCATGTCGGCGACCTCCGACGAGCGTCGCGAGGCGTTGTTCGTCACGTACGTCAGGGCTCGTCCCTCGGTGCGCAGCCGGTTGATGACCGACACCGCACTGGGGATCGGATGGTCGATCAGATAGACCACTCCGTCGAGATCGAGGATGACCAGGTCGTACTCATCGACGAGCCGGCCGGTCACCGTGACTCGGCCTCCGCGGGCCCGGTCGGCTGCTCAGCCGTCGAGGTCTCCTCGACATCGCCGAGGTCCGCCGGTTCCTCATCCTCCTCGATCAGAACGCCTTCGAGTTCCAGTAACCGCTCCGCGGCGTCGGTCTCGCCTTCCTCATCGGCGTCGATCGCGCGGGCGAACCATTCCCGTGCCTCGTCCCGGCGGTCCAGCGAGAGCAGGACGTCCGCGTACGCGTAACGCAGGCGAGCCCGCCATGGCGTGGGTGGCCCTTTGAGCTCGGGCACCTGCAGCATCGCCGCGGCCGCCTCCCCCTGGCCCATATCCCGTCGGGCGCCGGCGGCGACGATGAGCAGCTCAATCGCCTCGCCGGTGGTCAGCGTGGTCCGATCCGCATGGCGGTAGAGGTCGATGGCCCGCTCGGGGCGGCCCAACGCCCGTTCGCAGTCGGCGAGAATCGCCAGATGCGGCTGCCGGCCGATCATCCGGTGGTACGTGCGCAGTTCGGCGATGGCGGTCTGCCACTCACCGGCGCGGTACGCGGCCAGGCCGGCGGCCTCGCGGACGGGGGCGATCCCGGAGGCCAGTCGCCGTGCGGCCAGGGCGTGCGCCAACGCTTCCGCCGGATCTTCATCGATCTTCTGGCCGGTGGCCACGAGGTGCCGGGCGACCTTGTCCGCGATCGTGCGGGCGAGGGAGAGCAGGGCAGCGCGGGCATCGGGATCGAGATCACTCGCCCGGATCTCGTCGCTCAGGGGTGGGGCAGCAGGCGGCCGGGGTCCTTGAGGCACCTGCTCCGTGCGTCGGACATGTCCATCGCCACGCCGGAAGCGGCCGGGTTCACGCGCGCCCGCTTCTCGACGGCGGCCCGCCTGCCGATCGGTGCCGGCCCGCTCACCGCTGCGGCCCCCATCCTCCGGCCGTGGTCCGCGGCCACGGCCGACCGTCCGGCGGGCACCACCGCCGGACGAGCCGGCTGCCCTGCGGGTTTCATCCCGGGCTGCCCGTCCTCGCTCCTCGCGGACACGATCTCGGCCGTCGGTGTCCTGGTTCTTGGCCGCGCGGTCGCTCCGGCCGCGGCCTGCCTTACCCCAGTCGGGTCGCTCGCGGCGGTCCCGGCTGCGCTGGTCCCGACCACGGCCCGGTTCCCCGGTCCGACGTTCCTCCGAACGGTGGCTTTCCCGGTCCCGGCGACCGTCGTCGCGGCGACCACCTCGCGGTACAGACTCCACAGCTACATCCTTCCTGATGCCTGTCAGATGTTTGCCCGCCGGGTAGCCGACAACCACGCGAGCCCGCGAACAGCCGCGGTCGCCATTCGATGGTGAGCATGTTTGTGGGGGGTCGGTGGTTACCGACCCCCCACAAGGGATGTGTGTCCGGCGGTGTCCTACTCTCCCACACCCTCCCGAGTGCAGTACCATCGGCGCTGGAAGGCTTAGCTACCGGGTTCGGAATGTGACCGGGCG
>DASVCA010000186.1:0-3731 GCA_036381835.1 Micromonosporaceae bacterium | reverse complement strand
GGGCGCCGGTTCGACGCTGTGATCGTCGACATCGACCACTCGCCGGACCACCTACTGCACATGAGCCACGCCGGGTTCTACCGCCCGCCCGGGCTGGCCCAGCTGGCCGAGCACCTGCTCCCCGGGGGCGTGTTCGCCCTGTGGTCCAACGACCCGCCGAACCCGGCCTACCTTGACGCCCTGGCCACGGCGTTCGCCACCGCCGAGGCCACCGTGGTGAGCTTCGACAATCCGCTGCAAGGCCGCGCGGCGACCAACACCGTCTACCTCGCCCACGCGTAGGTTGGGATCCAGAAAGAGTCCAGGCATCGCTTGCTCTGGTGGCCTCTGGCCATGAAGATCATGTATGTGTAGGCAGGTTCGACGGCGGTGACCTGGCCGAGGTTGAGCTGGCTCGTGCCGGCGCGGCGGAGATCGTCCAGGGCTTGGTCGAAGCCGACCGAGTCGACCGCGTCGGTGACAGCCTGGGTGTGCCGGCGACGGTAGGCGGCGAGCATCCGGTCGGCTGGTGCCGCGCCCTGCCAGAGGATCAGGTCGGCGCCGTTGAGTAGCGCGCTGCGGCATGCTGATCCGGCTTCGCTGGTTCCATCACGTAGCTGGGTGAGGCGTTGCTGGTCCATCCGACTCTCTCCGTTGGCGATCGGAGCGGCCGTTTTACGGCGCGGTCCGGTCGGTCGCGAGGCGTTTGTGGAGCCGATCCGGGTTGGGCCACCGGACGTCAGGGCGAGGCCGAGTCGCTTGGGACGCGGATCAGGCCGGCTGATGGGTCCAGTTGGCCGGGGAACACGCCGTTGTCGGCACCGGTCGGGGTCGCCGTGGTCGAAGTTCTCCCAGCTCTCGCCGAACGACAAGATGGCCAGCGGCCAGGAGTTGTCGCTTTGTCCCTGCTACGGAACGGACGGCTGCCGATGATGTGGCAGACCGAGTTACCTCGGCGGCGCGAATCGGCGACCGGAGGATGACAGGAGTGTGGCCCGCCGGGTTTGGTCCCGGCGGCCACATGGATGTGCCCCTAAAGGCTCTGGATGTCGGCCGCCTGCGGACCCTTCGGGCCCGTCGTGACCGTGAAGCTCACCCGCTGGTTCTCCTCGAGACTGCGGAACCCGCTGCTGCTGATGGCGGAGTAGTGAGCGAAAACGTCGCCGCTACCGTCGTCGGGCGCGATGAACCCGAAGCCCTTGTCAGCGTTGAACCACTTCACTGTTCCTGTAGCCATGTTGTCTCCTTGACAGGGATCGCGGCCCACACCGCGTGGACCGATCGCAATGCAGATCAACATGACCGAAGAATCAAAACGCTTGGGTCAATACTCACCAAGCGCGATGCGACTGCGAAGGCAAAGTATACAAAAGATCGTCACTGCAACACCCACAGCCTAACCCGGGTCCTTCAGTAAGGGCGAGGCTGTGAGCGTGGCGTAGGCATAGAAGTGCCCCTCTACCTGGGACGATGGGACTTGTCGAAGGTTCCGTCCGCCCAAGCAAAGGGGCACCTGCAGGGTGAAGCGTACTTCCTCTCGTTCCAAGATCACTGTTACCGCGGATGGGCGTGGCGTGGTCAGCCACGCCGGGGCGCGACTGCTCGCTGATCTGGCCGACGCGACCGGCCTTTCGAGCGCGATGAGCCAGGCGTTGGCGCCGCTGCGTCAGCGCGACAGTGGGCATGACCCGGGGCGGGTCGCCCTCGATGTGGCGGTGATGCTCGCCGACGGCGGTGAGGCGATCGCCGACTTGGCGGTGCTGCGCAACCAGCGCGACCTGTTCGGCCCGGTCGCCTCCGACGCGACCGCCTGGCGGGTCCTGAACGCCCTTGATGACCAGGCGTTGGATCGCATCCGGGCGGCACGAGCCCACGCACGCGAGTTGGCCTGGGCACAGGCGGCCGAGACCGGACGGTGGTTGTCCTCCACAGTGGACGGACATGCTGTTGCTGGGCTGGTGTTGGACATCGACGCCACGATAGTGATCTGCCATTCCGACAAGCAGTCCGCGGCCAAGACGTGGAAGAAGACCTATGGCTTTCACCCGCTACTGTGCTTCCTGGATGCGACCGGCGAGGCACTGGCCGGCCTGCTGCGCCCGGGCAACTCGGGTTCGAACACCGCTGCCGACCACATCACCGTGCTGGACCTGGCGCTGGCGCAGATCCCCGACCATCTTCGCCACGGCGAGGACATCCTGATCCGGTCCGACTCCGCCGGCGCCAGTCACGCCTTCCTGCGCCACATCCGCGGTCTGCGTGAGCACGGCGTGCGCACGTTCTTCTCCGTCGGCGCCGCGATCACCGAACCCATCCGCGCCGCGATTGTGGCCTGCGTGGACTGGCAGCCGGCCATCGACGGCGACGGCGGGTTCCGCGACGGTGCTGAGATCGCCGAGATCACCCACCTGGTCGACCTGTCCGCCTACCCCGAAGGAACTCGGATGATCGTGCGCCGGGAACGCCCGCACCCCGGCGCCCAACTGTCGCTGTTCGACAGCATCGAAGGCTTGCGGCATCAGGTTTTCATCACCGACACCCAGCACGGCGGCGGATCGCGGCAACGGCTGGAACTGCGTCACCGCGCCCACGCCCGAGTCGAGGACCGCATCCGCACCGGCAAAGACAGCGGCTTCGGCCGGTTCCCGTCGCGCCAGTTCACCATCAACCAGGCCTGGCTCGAACTCGCCCTGACCGGCATCGACCTGCTCGCCTGGCTGCGGACCCTGCTCCTCGACGGTGAGCACGCCCTGGCCGAACCGAAGAAGCTGCGCTACCGGCTCCTGCACGTCGCGGCCCGGCTCGTGCGCACCGCGCGACGCACCATCCTGCGCATCGCCGAGCACTGGCCCTGGGCCAGCGACCTCGCCCAGGCCTACACCCGGCTCGCCGCGCTGCCCCGACCGATCGGCTAACCCAGCTACCCACCGCACCGTCTACAAGGGACACAGGAGCACGCCGGACACCGAGTCGGCGCTACACCATGCCCACCGCAGAAGCCGCCCAAACCATCCGAAACGGAGATCAAACCCGGTCTACCGAGAGCCTTGGTGAATGAGCAGGGCTAGGGTGTGCGAGAGTCACCGCTGCGCGTGGACGGCGTTGCGCCGGGCTACCTCCAGCAGGTCGGGCGTCTCGTCGATGCGCTCGACATCGGCGTTGAGCACGTAGTCCTCCGACCGGGTGTGGTCTAGGTTCGGCGAGGCATGGACGAGCTTGAGGATAGCCGTGGCTACGATGACGACTAGCAGGTTTGCCGCGAGCGTCACCAACCCGATGTAGACGTTCACCTCACTGGAAAGACCCAGGCGCGACAGGGGCATCGTCACCCCACCGAAGTGCTCCGCCATGACGACGCCGCCGAAGACCCTCGGCGTCCCGTAGAGCAGGTATAGCGACCAGCCCAGCCCGCCCAGCATGCCGAACATCAGCGCCCAGCGGTGGAACCAGCCGGTCAGCAGGCCGAAGAAGACCGTCGGCAGGATCTGCAGGATCAGCACTCCGCCGATCGTCTGCAGGTCCAGCGAGATGGACGGGGTGAGCACGAGAAGGAACCCGGCCGCGGCGGACGTCGCCAGCAGCGACGCCCACCGGCTGATCCTCGCCTCCTCGCCTGCGCTTGCTCGGGGCCGGAAGTACTCCACATAGATGGCTCGAGTGAACAGGTTCGCCGCCCCGATCGACGTGATCGCGGCCGGGATCAGCGCCGCCACCGCGATCGTGGCGTAGGCGATGCCCGCGCTCCAGGCCGG
>DASVCA010000185.1:0-13012 GCA_036381835.1 Micromonosporaceae bacterium | reverse complement strand
GCTGGGTCCGGCCGGCGTCCGGGCCGTGGCCTGTGACGGTCTGCTGGTGAGCCGGGTGGTCCTCAGCGGGGTGCTCGGCACGCGGGTCTACCCGGTGACCGAGCCGTTCCGGGCCGACGAGGCGATGCCCCGGGCGGCCGGCCTGGTGGGTGGGCACCGCTCGCGGCGGCCGGGGGAGGGCGGCGAGCTGGCCGGAGTACGCATCTTCGGCCCCGGCGACCGGCTGCGCCGCATCGACTGGCGGGTCTCGCTGCGGGCCCGGCAGTTGCACGTAGCGGCGACCCTCTCCGACCGGGACGCCGAGGTGGTGCTCCTGCTGGACGTGCTCGCCGAGGCGGGTGAATCCGGCGGGGTGCACGGCGCGGCCTCGGTGCTGGACACCTGTGTCCGGGCGGCGGCCGCGATTGGCGAGCACTACCTGCACCGGGGCGACCGGGTGTCGCTGCTCGAGTACGGTACGGCCGGACGCTACCTGCGCCCGGCCGGCGGTCGACGGCAGTACCTGATCCTGCTGGAGTGGCTGCTCGACGTACGACCGGCCGCGCAGGCTCCGCCCGAGCAGCTCTTCGCCCGGCAGTTGATCTCAACGAACGCGCTGGTGGTGGTCCTCACCCCGCTCATCGACCCCCGATCGGCGGCCATGCTCGCCCGACTGGCCCGCTCCGGCCGGTTCGTCGTGGCCGTCGACACCCTGTCGCAGCACCAAGCGGCGGTTGGCGGTGGCAGCTGGTCGGAGCTCGCGCACCGGTTCTGGCGGCTGGAACGGGCGAACACCATCGGGCGGTTGCGTGAGCACGGGGTCCCGGTGGTGCCGTGGGCCGGGGCCGGCAGCCTGGACGTCGTGCTGCGCGACATCGCGCGACTGGCCTGCGCGCCCAGGGCGGTGACTCGGTGAAAGACCTCTTCGACCGGCTGGCGGCGGCCCTGGCGGTGCTGACCCGGATCACGCTGATCCCGGTGCTCGTCCGAGCCGCGATCTTCGCCGCCGTGCTGGCGGCGTTCGTGTTCGCGTACCCGGTTCAGGTGTTCGGTAATCGCAGTGGGCTGCTGTTGGCGGGGGTCGCCCTGCTGCCGGCGATCGGACCACGGCGATTCTGGCCGACCCTGGCGATGCTCATCGCGGTCGCCGGCTGGCTCCTGTCGACCGCGCACGAGCCGATCGCGCTGTGGCGGTTGCTCGGGCTGTCCGGTGCCCTCTACCTCGCCCACAGTCTCTGCGCGTTGGCGGCGGCGCTGCCCGCCGACGCGGTGGTCGCACCGGAGGCGGTGGCGCGCTGGGTGCTGCGGGCGTTCGGCGTGGTGCTCGGCTCGGCTGCGCTGGGAGTCCTGCTGCTCCACCTGGCCGGGCCGACCCGTGACGGGTCGTCCTGGGCGGCGCTGGCGGGCCTGGCGACCGCCGCCGGGACGGCCGTACTGCTGGCCCGGCTGGCCGGCGGCGTCGACCGGGGACAGAATTGACCGCACCCGGTGTGCGGCGCGTCACGGGGCGTTTCCGGTCACATCGCGCGTTGACAAAGGCATGCCACGGTAACGGGCGGGGAATCATGGAGGCGTGAAGCCCCGAGTCCTTGTGGTGGGCGCCGGTCACGTCGGGCTCTACGCAGCGCTGCGACTATCACGCAGACTGCGTTCGGCGGAGATCATCGTCGTTGACCCCCAGCCGCACATGACCTACCAGCCGTTCCTGCCCGAGGCCGCGGCCGGGAACATCTCACCCCGGCACGCGGTGGTCCCGCTGCGCCGGGTCCTGCGCGGCTGCCGGATCATCACCGCCGCGGTGACCCGGATCGAGCACGCCCGCAAGACCGTCACGATCAAACCCATCGACGGTCCGCCCCGCGAACTCCGTTACGACCAGATCATCGTGGCGCCCGGGTCGGTCTCCCGGACCCTGCCCATTCCGGGGCTGCGCGAGCACGGGATCGGCTTCAAGACCATCGGCGAGGCCATCTACCTGCGCAACCACGTCCTGGAACGGCTCGATGTGGCGGCGAGTGCGGGCGACCCGGCGACCCGGCGAGCCGCGCTGACCTTCGTCTTCGTCGGCGGCGGATACGCCGGCATCGAGGCGCTGGCCGAGATGCAGGACATGGCTCGGGACGCGCTGCGGTACTACCCGGAACTGCGGCCCGAGGACATGCACTGGGTGCTGGTGGAGGCGACCCGGCGAATCCTGCCCGAGGTGGACCCGGACATGGGTGCCTACACGGTGCAGCAACTGGTCAAGCGCGGCATCGACGTTCGGCTGGAGACCCGCCTGGAGTCCTGTGTGGACCGGCTCGTGCAGCTCTCCGACGGAGACTCCTTCCGGGCGGACACCATCGTGTGGACGGCGGGTGTCAAACCGTCCCCGCTGCTGGAGAAGACGGACCTGCCGCGCGACGAACGCGGCCGGATCACCTGCCTGCCGACCTTGCAGGTGGCAGACGACGGCCGGGTGGTCGAGGGGGCGTGGAGCGCGGGGGACTGCGCCGCGGTGCCCGACCTGGCCGGGCCGCCCGGCGCGTACTGCGCACCGAGCGCCCAGCACGCGGTACGCCAGGCCCGGCGGCTCGCCGACAACCTCCGACTCGTGCTGCGCGAGCGCACGCCCGTCCCGTACCGCCATCGGCACGCGGGCAGCGTGGCGAGTCTCGGCCTGCACCAGGGCGTCGCGCAGGTGTACGGGATCAAGACCACCGGGCGGCTCGCCTGGTTCATGCACCGCACCTACCACATGAGCCGGATCCCGTCGTTCAACCGCAAGGTACGGGTGGTCGCCGACTGGACGCTCGCGCTGTTCCTGAAGCGCGAAGTGATCGCGCTCGGTCAACTGCACGATCCGCGGGAGGAGTTCGTCGAGGCGACGCCCCGCGCGGAGGCCGGCTCGGCCTGATGGCGCGGGGCGAGCGCCGACCGCGGTCGGATCCGGATCAGGGGCGCCCCACGCGCCAGATCCAGGCGTCGGCGACCCGCTCACCTGGGCCGAACAGACCGTTGAGCGTGGCCTGCAGCACCTCTAGGCGCGGGGTGCCGTCGGCCAGCACGACGCAGGAGGCACCCCAGAAGGCCACGTCGTCGGCGGCCTGGCGTCGCTCCCGTTCGCCGATCGGCGGCACGACCGCGGTTTCCGCGACCTCGGCGAGCAGCGCCGACGTGGGCCGCCGGTAGGTGCCCATCGACGCGGTGCCGCCGGCGCCGTACGGGCCGATGAAGAACCCCTCGGGCATCCCGAACTCGGCGTTGGCGGCGGTGCCCCAACGCATCGGCCACGGCTCCCGCGGGGTCGGCAGCGGCACCGGGACCAGCACCCCGCCCGGCTCGACGCAGGTACGCCAGTGGCCGCCGGAGATGAACTCGGGCAGCTCGGGCCGTTCAGCGGTCGGCAGCGGGGTGGGGAACACGGTCAGCAGGGCGAGGGCCACCACGGCCGCACCCAGGCGATGACCGAGCCGCCCGGAGCGCAGCGCCCGATCCACGGCGAGCACCAGCACGGTGGCGATGATGGGGATCACGGCGAGCGCGAACCGCATGGGCAGTGCGCCGTCCACCACCGGCAGGTCGACGAACAGCGCGTACGGGCCGGGCAGTCCGCTTCGCCGGCCGTCGACGACCACCGTCGGCCCGAGCGATAGCGCGGCCATGACGGCGGCGGTGCCCATGCCGGCGACGACCAGCGGGTTACGGCGCAGCCACGCGGCGGCGGCGAAGGTGACGATCAGCAGCGGCCAGCCGAGGAAGGTGTTGTATTCGGCGGGACCGGTGGTCAGCCGCGCCGATTCGGCCGTGCCGGCCAGCGACAGCGGCGCGAGCGCGACCCAGCTGGCCAGGTCGGCCGAGAAATAGTCGGGGCTGAACAGTCCGTCGGCGACACCCTGCGGTCCGGCGAACTGGAACCACAGCGGATAGGCGAGCAGCACCAGCGCCGCACCGGTGGCCGTCAGCATGCCGGCTGCGAATCCGGGCAGGATCCGCCGGGCGACGCTGGGGCGCGCGGCGGCGTAGCCCAGGGTCAGCAGCAGCAGCGTGAGCGCGGTGAGGAAGAGCACCTCCTCGCCGATGAAGATCTGGATCGCGACCACCGAAGCCAGACCCAACGCCGAGGTGGCGAGCCTTCGCGCGTTGCCGGTGGCGGGGTCGGCGGCCCGCGCCATGCGGACCACCAACCAGACGATCACCGGTACCAGCCACTGCGCGGTCATGTGCAGGTGGGCGTTGGTGTGCGAGACCATGCCGGGAGCGAAGCCGCACAGACCGGCGCCGAGCGCCGCGGCCGGACGCCGGGCACCGAGCGTTCTGGTGAACAGCAGGAACCAGGCGATCGCGGTGGCGGCCAGGTTGCCCGCGGCGATCAGGGCGAACGTGATCGGGGCACCGAACAGGAGGGTCACCGGGGCGAATAACGCGCCCAGCGCGATGACCGTGGTGTTGGTCATCAGGTTGACCCCGTCGGGGGCGTTGAGTCGGTTGCTGAGCAGGCTGAAGTCGCCGAGCAGGAGGCGGGCGTCGTAGCTGAGGAACCATTCGTAGAGGACCTGGTCCTCCGGATTCAGCGCCATGATCCGGCCGCCCGGGTCCGGCCAGAGCCCGTGTGTGAGCCAGCCGGCCAGCGACAGGAAGCCGAGACAGATCCCGATATCCGCAGCGTGCCGGCGGATCCAGCCGTTCCGGTCGGCGGGGCTGCCGCTCCCGCCGGTCGGGTGCTCGGTCCGCACCGGGTCGGTGTCCGCTTCGGGGTCTGTACCGGGATCGATGGTCTGCGTCGGGGCGGAGTCGGCGCTCACGCGACCCGACGATAGCGTTCGAAGCCCAGCGGTGTGTCGCGGTCGGCCCGCAACCGTTACGGTGTTCAAGCAACCGGCGACAGGTCCGGTGGCCGCCCGGGTGGTGGAACGGCAGACACGGCCGCCTTAAAAGCGGCTGCCGCAAGGCGTGCGGGTTCGACCCCCGCCCCGGGCACCCACGGCACTTCGCAGTCAGGCGTGATGACTGGATCTCCCAGAGTGTCACTCAACGGCTTAGTCTTGTCACGTACGCCGCACGCGTACCGAATATGCAAAGGGAGGCCTGACTGTGAAGACCACCAACCCGGTGCTGGCCCGGCTCGGCCAGGCGGCTGAGCGGGAGCGGGCCGCCGGGTACCCGCCCGTCGGCCCGTACGGGCAGCCTGCGGAGCAGCCGTACCCGGCGACGGCGGGCTATCCGGCCGCGCCGCCCACCGTTACGCCGATGACGTTGGACGACGTCGTCGTCAAGACCGTGACCATGCTCGGCATCCTCGCCGTCAGCGCGGCGGCCGCCTGGGTGCTGGTGCCGGACGCGCTGACCGGCGTGGCCTGGATCGGCGCGGCCATGGTCGGGCTCGTCCTGGGCCTGATCATCTCGTTCTCGCGGGTCGCCAACCCGGCGCTGGTCGTCGCCTACTCGATCGTCGAGGGTGTCTTCCTCGGCATGGTCAGCAGGGCGTTCGAATCCCTCTACGACGGCATCGTGCTCCAGGCCGTGATCGCCACCTTCGCGGTCTTCTTCCTGATGGCCGCCCTCTACAAGGTCCGGGCCGTGCGGGCCACCCCGAAGTTCGTCCGCGGTGTCACCGCGGCGATCATCGGCGTGTTCGCCGTGATGCTGATCAACCTGGTGCTGGCGCTGTTCGGCATCAACACCGGCCTGCGTGACGGCAGCCCGCTGGCCATCGGCTTCAGCCTGGTCGTGATCGTGATCGCCGCGCTGAGCTTCGTGCTCAGCTTCCACGAGGTGGAGGAGGGCGTGCGGCTGGGCCTGCCACAGCGCTACGCCTGGACCGCCGCGTTCGGCATCGTGGTCAGCCTCGTCTGGGTGTACCTGGAGGTGCTGCGCCTGATCAGCTACTTCCAAGGTGAGGACTGAACGGATTGCGCGTGCGGGAGGCCCGCGCCCACGATCGTGGGCGCGGGCCTCCCGCTTGTGTCGAGCGCCGAGGAAGGAGTGCGATGAGCGCCGTCGAGTTGACCCGGACGGTCGAGTTGCTCGTCCGGCAGGTCGGGCACTGGCATGAGCCGCGGTGGGCGGCCCCGCCGTCCGAGCCCGGCACGGCAACCGACCCGAGCCTGATCGGGGCGACCCGCGGGGATGTGGTGCACCGGCTGGTGCAGGCGATCGCGGACCTCGCGGCGGATGCGGAGGGTGAACCGCGTCGGGTCGTGCCGCGGCTCGACAGCGACCTCGCCCTACCCGATCAGCTACGGGTGGTCGCCGCCGACCTGGTCGCCGCCGACCCGCCCGACGACGTCCTCGTCGAGGCAGCCGCCCTGGTCAGCGCGGCCCGTCGGATGCTCTAGCCGACCGCGCCATGACCCGGCTCGGGAGAGCAGCTCACGGTCGCCGGACCGCGGCGGCGGCTTCCGCGACCGCGGGCAGCAGGGCGTGCGCCCAGACCCGGTAACCGTCGGCCGAAGGGTGGTAGCCGTCGGCGCAGAAGGTGCCGGGATCGGCGCGGAAGACCGGACCGGTCACGGCGGCGAGGTCGACCGGGGTGCCCCCTGCCGCCCGTACCGCCCGGATCTGCGCCCGCGCGGTACGGCGTCCCAGCCAGCCGACGACCTGGCGTAGCGGAGGCGCGATGGCGCGAACCGCGCCGAGGTCGGGACAGGTGCCCACCACCACCTCGACGCCGGCGTCGCGCAGCCGGCGTACCGCGGCGCCGAGGTACGCGGCGGCCTCGCCCGGCCGGCGCAGGTCGGTCGCGTCGTGCGCGCCGACCAGGATCACCGCGACATCCGGTCGTTCCCCGAGCAGCGCCCGGGCCACCTGGGTGGACAGGTCCATGGAGCGGGAGCCCACCACCCCCACGCTCGACAGCCGCACCTGCCGGGGGGTCGAGCCCTGTGGGCCTTCGGCGAGCAGGGCGGCGAGTTGCCCGCCCAACGTGTCGCCGAGCTGGTCGACCCCGACCCCGAGAGTCGCGGAGTCACCGAGCAGCACCAGGCGCAGCGGCGGCGCCGCGGCCGGCCCGACCGTGGCCCGCAACCCCAGCCCGAGCTCGGGCTGGGCATACCGGCGGTTGCGTGCCACGACCGCCTCGCCGGCGAGCAGCGCGGCACCGCCGAGCGTGCCCGCGACCAGGGCGATGGCCGCGGCCCGCCCGGCCCGGCGGGCGATTCCAGTCATGCCGACTCCTCCCATGCCACCGACGCCGTGCGATCCCCGGCCTGCCGCGGGACGGCGGGGCGCGGCGCGACCTCCTCCGAGTCGCCGTCCCGCGGGCGCAGCCGGCGCAGCCGCGCCCACCGTCCGGCGGGGCCACGATCGCGCCCGGCGACCCCGGTGCCGCTGACCTCAGTGCCGCCCTTGCGGGCCGCTTCCCGCGCGGCCTGCGGCAGCGAGCGTACGCGCTCGGCGAGCACGGGTCGATCCTCCGCGACGCCGAGGGCGGCGAACACGGTGGGCAGCATGGCGGCCACGGCCACCGCGTATCCGTCGGCCGACGGGTGGAACCGGTCCCAGGCGAACAAGCGAGCCAGTTCGGCGGCGAATCGCGGGCCGAGCAGGTCGCCCAGCGACACGGTCCAGCCGCCTTCCTGCACCACGGCGACGGTCTGCGCCGTCGCCAACTGTCGGCTCAACCGCCCGGCCAGCCACCGCAACGGCGGTTTGATCGGCTGGATGGCGCTCAGGTCGGGGCAGGTGCCCACCACCACTTGGGCGCCCGCCTCCCGCAGCGCCCGTACCGCCTGCGTGAGGTGTCGGACCGCTACCGAGGTCGGTGTGCCGTGGGTCACGTCGTTGCCGCCGATGAATATCACCGCGAGGTCCGGATCGTGTTCGAGGGCCGCCTCCACCTGCGGCACCAGATCGGTGGACTTGGCCCCGACCATCGCGAACCGGCGCAGTCGCACCGGTCGGCGCAGCCGACGGGAGATGCCGGTGGCGAGCAACGCCCCGGGAGTCTCGCGCCGCCGGTGCGCGCCGTACCCGGCGGCGGTCGAATCACCGAGCAGCACCAGATCGATCGGCTCGCCGGGGAACTTCGCACCGTAGACGCCGTCGCATCGCGGCGGCGGCGACTGGGCGACCGGAATGGTACGGCGAGCCTGGTGGGCCTGGCCGAGCAGCACGCTGGTCGCGGCGAACGCGGTGGCCGTGGTGACGCCCGCGCCGACCACGACCGCCTTGAACGCCCGACGTCCGGTACGAGCAACCTGCTTCGGCAGCACCCGCTCAGGCCCTCCCATCGATTCCCCCGCTCACCCGACGACCTGTAATCCTCCAGGCTAGCGCGGTTGCCAGGGCGGCCGTCACGACCGGGAATCGTGGGCTGTCATGTCGAGGAATGTCGACACGTTGGGCGCTTGGCGAGACCTGCATCATTGGATTAGGAGGTGCGCGATGGTGAAGAAGCTCAAGCGCGCGGCGGCGTTCGCGGCGCTCGGCCGGGCACTGGTCGCCGGGACCCGAAGCGGCCCTTCGCTGGGGCGGCGACTCGGGGCGCTGCCCCGCATGCTCAAAGCCACGTTCCGTGGCGAGTACGACGGCCGGCTGCGCCTGGCGATGATGGCTGTCGCGTTGGCCTACGTCGCGTCCCCGATCGACCTGGTGCCCGAACTGTTCCTGCTGCTGCTCGGCGTCGCCGATGACGTGCTGGTGGTCACCTGGCTGGCCGGCAGCGTGCTCGCCGAGACGGAACGGTTCCTCGAGTGGGAGGCTCGTCGCAAGGCGGTGATCCCGGGCGAGGTCGTGCACTGACGGAGGAGCCGGCAGCGCCGCGGCCCGTGACCTCGGATACGGAGTCAAGTATCAGGGTGTCGCGCACCTGGCTATCCTGCCCGTGGCCGTCCCGCGCGGTCATTGGATGTGGGATGTAGGTTGACCTGAGATCGACACCGCCGGCCTCGGCCCGGCGACGGAGAAGGGCACATAGAGGTGCGCTACTACGACAACGTTGTCGAGCTGATCGGCAACACCCCGCTGGTCCGGTTGCGCAAGGTGACCGAGGGCATCGCCGCGACCGTGTTGGCCAAGGTGGAGTACTTCAACCCCGGTGGCTCGGTCAAGGACCGGATCGCGCTGCGGATGGTGGAAGAGGCCGAGAAGGCGGGGCTGCTCCAGCCCGGCGGTACGATCGTCGAGCCGACCAGTGGTAACACCGGTGTCGGACTGGCCCTGGTCGCCCAGCTCAAGGGCTACAAGTGCGTCTTCGTCTGCCCGGACAAGGTCAGCGAGGACAAGCAGAACGTGCTGCGGGCGTACGGTGCCGAGGTGGTGGTCTGCCCGACCGCGGTCGCGCCGGAGGATCCCCGTTCCTACTACAGCGTCTCCGACCGGCTGGCGCGGGAGATCCCGGGCGCCTGGAAGCCGAATCAGTACGCCAACCCGGCGAATCCGCGGTCGCACTACGAGAGCACCGGCCCGGAGCTGTGGGAGCAGACCGAGGGAAGGATCACCCACTTCGTCGCGGGGGTGGGCACGGGCGGCACGATCTCCGGCACCGGGCGCTATCTCAAGGAGGTTTCCGGCGGGTCGGTCCGGGTGATCGGCGCCGACCCGGAGGGCTCGGTCTACTCCGGAGGCACCGGCCGACCCTATCTGGTGGAGGGGGTCGGTGAGGACTTCTGGCCGGAGACGTACGACCGGGGCATCTGTGACCAGATCATCGAGGTGTCCGACAAGGACTCGTTCGAGATGACCCGGCGGCTGGCCCGGGAGGAGGGGCTGCTGGTCGGCGGCTCCTGCGGAATGGCCGTGGTGGCCGCGCTCGAGGCGGCCCGCAGCGCCGGTCCGGACGATGTGGTCGTGGTGCTGCTGCCCGACGGCGGGCGCGGCTACCTGTCGAAGATCTTCAACGATGGCTGGATGGCCCGGTACGGCTTCATGCGTACCAGCGGCTCCGAGGCCACCGTCGCCGACGTGCTTGCCGGCAAGTCCGACCGGCTGCCCGAGCTGGTCCACGTCCATCCGACGGAGACGGTCCGCGACGCCATCGACTACATGCGTGAGTACGGCGTGTCCCAGCTGCCCGTGCTCAAGGCCGAGCCGCCGGTGGTGACCGGTGAGGTGGCCGGGTCGATCGCCGAGAAGGATCTGATGGACGCGCTGTTCAGCGGGCAGGCCCAGTTGCACGACACCATCGAGCGGCACATGGCCGAGCCGCTGCCGATGATCGGCGGCGGTCAGCCGGTGAGCGAGGCGGTCGCGCTCCTGGAGAAGGCGGACGCGGCCCTGGTGCTCGTCGACGGCAAGCCCAAGGGCGTGATCACCCGGCAGGACCTGCTCGCCCATCTCGGCGGCCGCTAGCCCCGCGTCGGGGCGGCACCGCCACCCGCATCAGGTCCTCGGCCACCACCAGCTCGCCGGAGAAGTGCTCGCGCGCCTCCTCGGCGAACGGCTCCGGGTCGGGGTAGCGCTGCGAGAAGTGCGTCAGCACCAGTCGTCGGACCCCGGACGCGGCGGCCACCCGGGCCGCCTGGGCCGCGGTCAGGTGCCCCACCTCGGCGGCCAGCGCGGCATCCCGGTGGAGGAACGTCGCCTCGATGACCAGCAGGTCGGCGTGTTCGGCGAGCGCGTACACCGCGTCGCACAGCCCGGTGTCCATGACGAACGCGAACCGCTGCCCGGGGCGCGGCGCACTCACCTCTTCCAGGGTGACCCGTCGGCCGTCCACGTCGAGGTGACCGACGCGGGCCAGCTCCCCGATCGCCGGGCCGGTGATGCCGTACGCGGACAGCAGGTCGGGCAGCATCCGTCGGCCGTCGGGCTCGATCAGGCGGTACCCGTACGTCGGGATCGGGTGCCGCAGCCGGCGGGCCTCCAGCGTGCCGGCGCGGATCGCGATCCGCTGGCCGTCCCGTTCGACGGGTTCGGGCCGCACCTCGGCGGCTTCGAAGAACGAACTCGCGTGCCGCAGCCGGGCGAAATACTCCTCGCCTTCGGCGGGATAGTGCACCGGCACCGGATGCGGCACCCGGTCCAGGGACAACCGTTGGATCATCCCGGGTAGGCCCAGGCAGTGGTCGCCGTGGAAGTGGGTGACGCAGATCCGGGTCAGATCGGTGGCGGTGACACCGGTGTCGAGCAGCTGCCGCTGGCTCCCCTCGCCCGGGTCGAAGAGGATCACCTCGTCGTCCCAGCGCAGGATGTAACCGTTGTGGTTGCGTCGTCGGGTCGGCACCTGGCTCGCCGTACCGAGGATCACCAGCTCGCGGGCGGACATCGGACCTCCTTGCGGCGTGTGCTCACCCGCTTCCTACCTGTCAGCTCCGGTCGATGTCGGCGATACCGATGGGACCGTCCCGCGGTCCCTCCGGCGAGGCGGGCTGTACGGACAGCGACGGGAAGTCGGCCAGCTCGCCCGCAGGTTCGGCGTCCCACTCCGGGAACACCAGGTCGCTCTGCAGGTAGAGGCAGATCAGCTGGGCCAGGTGCGTCAGACCGTCCAGGTGGGTGCGTTCGTGCCCGTGGGTGGCGTCCACCCCGAAGCCGAGCAGGGCCACCCGGGCGTGGGCACCGGCTTCCACCGCCGCCGCCACGTCCGACCGGTAGTAGTCGAAGACGTCGCGGACCAAATGTACGTCGTGTGCGGCGGCGATGGCCGCCAGGTTGCGGGTCAGGTGGTAGTCGAACGGGCCGACCCCGTCGCCCATCGCCAGCGTCGCGGCATCCTCCCGGGACTGTTGGCCCGGGGCGACCACGGCCGCGTCCACGGAGACGATCTCCGCCACGTCCGGGTCCAGCCCGTGGCTGGCCCCATGACCGATCTCCTCGGTGACGGTGACCAGCAGGTGCGCGGTGACCGGTGGCTGTACGCCGGCGTCCACGATCGCCTTGAACGCGGTCAGGACCGCCGCGACTCCCGCCTTGTCGTCCAGGTGCCGGGACTTGACGTAGCCGTTGGGGGTGATCGTCGGCGAGGACAGAAAGGCGACGAAATCGCCGGCGTCGATGCCGAGGGCGCGTAGGCCGGCGATGTCCTCGACCGGTTCGTCGACCCGTACCTCCACCTGCTGCCAGCCGACTCCCTGACGGTCCACATCGTCGTTGTAGCGGTGCCCGCTGGCCTTGAGCGGCAGAACCTGACCGGTGATCACCCGGTCCAGGTCGTCGGTGAAGATGCGTACGTGGGCGCCCTCGGCGAACCGGGCGCTGTGTGTGCCGATCGGCTTGAGTTCCAGCCGGCCGTTCTCCTTCAGCTGCTTCACCATGCCGCCGATGGTGTCGGTGTGCACCACGATCGCTCGATCCGCGCCCGTCGGGCGGGGGCCGGGCAGGCAGGCGCTCAGCGCGCCCCGGCGGGTGAGCGTGGACGGTACGCCCAACGCGGACAGCCGTTCTCCGACGTACTGCTGTACGTGGTCGGTGCGTCCGGTGGGGCTCGGGATCTCCAGCAGCTCCAGCAGCACCTGCCGCAGATACCGGTGGTCCAGTTGCAGGGGGACGGGGGTGCGGCCGGGGCGGCCGGCGCGGGGCCGAGTCATGTGGTCGAGCTTGTCGCACCGGCCGGCGTCCACCGGCGTTGGGGTGCCCGGGTGCCGGGGAAGAGCAGGTCGATGAAGCGTTCGGCGGTGGGCTGCGGTTCGTGGTTGGCCAGCCCGGGCCGCTCGTTGGCCTCGATGAACACGTGATCCGGTCGGTCGGGCGAGGAGACCAGCAGATCCAACCCGGTGACCGGGATGTCCAGCGCGCGACTCGCGGCGACGCAGGCCGCGGCGAGGTCGGGGTGCAGTTCGGCGGTGACGTCGTGGATGGTGCCTCCGGTGTGCAGGTTCGCGGTGCGTCGTACCGGCAGCACCGTCCCTTCGGGCAGTACATCCGTCATCGCGTACCCCGCGGCGGCCACCACGTCCCGGGTGATGTCGTCGAGCGGGATCCGCGACTCGCCGCCGGTGGCGGCGCAGCGGCGACGGCTCTGCCGTTCGATCAACTCGGCGACGGTGTGCACCCCGTCGCCGATCACGGTCGCGGGCCGGCGGACCGCGGCCGCCACTACCTGATGGTCGATCACCACTACCCGGAGGTCCTCGCCGGAGCACAGCTGCTCGATCAGCACGTCTGGGCAGTACCG
>DASVCA010000184.1:0-39684 GCA_036381835.1 Micromonosporaceae bacterium | reverse complement strand
CGCCCACGCCTTGGCCGTGGTCTTGATCGAACGCGTGGCCAGCATCGCCGCCCGCTGCTGCGCGCCGACCTGATCGACGCCCGGCAGGCCGTGCAGGAACGCCCGCAGCGCCGCCTCCGAACCCCCCAACCCGCTCAGATCGACTTCCGATCGGGAACGTCCCGTCATCGTGGCCGTCATAGCGGCGAGTGTACGCACGCCGATGTGACCCACCGGGCGACGCGCCTGCCCCGTCGGGGTGCCGGCGGACGCTTGGCGTAGGTTGGGCGACCGTGGACGTACTCGTCGTTGACCATCCGCTCGCCCAATCCCGGTTGACCGCGATGCGCGACGCGCGCACCGACTCGGCGGCGTTCCGTGCCGCGTTGCACGAGCTCACCACGATGCTCGTGTACGAGGCGGCCCGGTCCTTCCCGATCGAGCGCTACCCGGTGCAGACGCCGGTGGCCACGACCGAGGGGATCCGCCTGGTCGAACCGCCGCTGCTGGTGCCGGTGCTGCGCGCAGGTCTGGGCATGGCCGACGCGGCGCTGGCGCTGCTGCCCGAGTCGTCGATGGGCTTCGTCGGGCTGGCCCGCGACGAGCGCACCTTCCAACCGCGTGCCTACATGGAGTCGCTGCCGGAGGACCTCACCGGTCAACCGGTTCTGGTGCTCGACCCGATGCTCGCCACCGGCGGTTCGCTGGAGCACTGCTGCCGGCTGCTGGCCGACCGGGGCTGCCCGGAAATCACCGTGGTGTGCGCGCTGGCGGCGCCGGCCGGGATCGAGCGGTTGAAGCGCTCCGGCCTGCCCGTGCGCGTGGTGACCGCCTCGATCGACGACGGCCTCAACGATCAGATGTTCATCGTGCCCGGGCTGGGTGACGCGGGCGACCGGCAGTTCGGGGGCATGCCCCGCTTCTGACCTCCGCCGCGACCGCGCTGATGTCGCGCCGACCCGCGGACTGCGACCGCGCTGCTTCAGCGAGCCGGCGTCAGGGTCAGAGCAGGGTGTAGCTCCAGCTCAGGCACTTGCCGTCGGCGAACGGCAACACGCCGTGGAAGACCCGTGGCCGGTCGGTGAAGACCAGCGGCAGGAAGTGTCGGTCGCTGTCCCACATCGGCACCCGCCCGGCGAGTACGTCCGCCACGTCGGTCCAGATCAGGGTGCCCTCGTCGCACTCGGTGCGAGGCTCGCCCGACCATGTGGTGATCCGGAACAGGAAGCCGAACCAGTTCTCCCCGTTGCGCCCGAATCCGGGCCACGAGATCGTGCCGGCCAATTCCAGGTCCCCGCATTCGATGCCGGCCTCTTCGCGGATCTCACGCCGCATCCCGGCGACCACGTCCTCGCCGGGCTCCAGCTTCCCGCCCAGCCCGTTGTAATAGCCGAAGTGCAGGTCGTCGGGGCGGCGGTCGCGGCGGACCATCAGCACCCGCCGCCGGTCGGGGGAGAGGACGTAGCCGAGCGTCGCGAGGATGGCTTGCACCCGGACACTGTAGAGCCCGGTCAGCCGACGCCGAGCGCGGCGGCGGTCTCGGCGCGCAGCGCGTGCAGCGCCGCCCTCGCCTGCGCCCGGGCGCGGGGAACGTCCCCGTCCGCGACGCCGCGGACCACCTCGAGGTACGCCTTCAGCTTCGGCTCGGTGCCGGACGGGCGGACCACCACCCGGCTGCCGGCGGTCCGCAGGATCAGCACGTCCGCGGTCGGCAGCAGGTCCTCCGGCGCGGCCACCGGCTCGCCGAGGAGTGTGGCGGGGGGCTGTTTGCGTATCCGCGCCATCGCGGTGTCGATCTCCCGCAGATCCGCCACCCGCACCGACAGCTGTTCGGTGGCGTACACCCCGAACTCAGCGGCCAGCTCGTCGAGTCGGTCGAGCAGGGTGCGCCCCTGCGCCTTCAGCTCCGCGGCCAGTTCGGCCGCGGTGAGCGCGGCGGTGATGCCGTCCTTGTCCCGCACGTGGTCGGGTGCCACGCAGTAACCGAGCGCCTCCTCGTAGCCGAAGACCAGCGAGTCGTCGCAGACCGCGCGGACGATCCACTTGAACCCGGTCAACGTCTCCCGGTAGCCCAGGCCGCGGGCCTGACACATCGCCCGCAGCAGCGACGACGACACGACGGTGGTGGCGTAGTGCCCGCGTACCCCCCGACGCATCAGATGGTCGGCGAGCAGCACTCCCAGCTCGTCGCCGCGGAGCATCCGCCAACGGCCCTCCGGGTCGGGGACGGCCACCGCGCAGCGGTCCGCGTCCGGGTCGTTGGCGATCGCCAGGTCCGCGCCGATCGCCTCGGCCCGCGCGACCACCCGGTCGATCGCGCCCGGCTCCTCGGGATTCGGGAACGCGACGGTCGGGAAGTCCGGGTCCGGCTCGGCCTGCTCGGCGACGACGTCCGGGGCGGGGAACCCGGCCCGGGTGAAGGCCGAGACGAGCACCTCCCTGCCGACGCCGTGCAGCGGCGTGTACGCCACCCGCAGGTCGCGTGGCCCGTCCGGGCGGATCACCGCCGCCGCCTCGGCCAGGTACGACTCGACGATCTCCTCGTCGAGCACCGTCCCCGGCGCGCCGAGCGGCACGGCGGACGGCGGGCCCACCGCCCGGATGGCGGCCTCGATCTCCGCGTCCACCGGTGGCACGATCTGCGCGCCCGCACCGGCTCGGCCCCCTAACCGCCCGCCGAGGTAGACCTTGTAGCCGTTGTCCTGTGGGGGATTGTGGCTGGCGGTGACCATCACCCCGGCCACCGCGTCGAGCTTGCGGACCGCGTACGCGAGCACCGGGGTGGGCAGCGGTCGGGGCAGCAGCAGCGCCGGCTGACCGGCACCCGTCGCCACCCGCGCGGTCTGCTCGGCGAACGCCCGCGAACCGTGCCGCGCGTCGTACCCGATGACCAGCGGACCGGACCCGCCCGCAGCGGCGAGCCAGCCCACCAGGCCGGCGGCGGCCTGGGTGACGACGGCGAGGTTCATGCCGTTCGGGCCGGCACGCAGCGGGCCACGCAGCCCGGCCGTGCCGAAGGTCAGCGTTCCGGCGAACCGGTCGGCCAGCTCGCCCCGGCTGTCCGGGAGCCGGTCGAGCAGCTCACGCAGCTCGGACCGGGTGTCCGGGTCCGGGTCGTCGGCCAGCCAGCGCCGTGCCCGGTCGATCAGTTCGTCGCTGTCCGTCACTCCGTCTTGATAGCACGACCGTCCGCCCGGTATCCCGCCGGCGGGAGAACACCTGCCACCGTCGGTGATGGTCAGCCGGCGTCGGTCAGCTGGAACGAGCGCACCAACTCGTCGTAGTAACCCCGGCTCTCCTCGAAGTGCGCCTCAGGGGTGCTCAGATAGAACGAGAAGGCTTTGCCGTCGTGCAGGACCGCCCGCCAGATGCCGTGCCGCTTGGTGTCCCCCTCACCGCAGGTGTACTCCAGTTCCGCGGCGGGGCGCTCGGCGAGTTCGGTCTCGCGCAGACCCAGCTCCTCGTACGGCTCGGCGCAGGACGACGTGTTGCGACTGAGACGATCCCCGGCCTGGTCGAGGAAGGCCAGCGGTTGCGCCTTGGACTTCTCCACCAGGATCCGGATTCGACGCCCGGCGAGTTCTGGATCGGTGAAATCGACGTAGACGGCGCCCTTCGGCGCGTTCACCTTCCAGTTCTTCGGCACGTTGACGGTCAGCCCGCGGCCGGCGTACTCCTGGGTCTCGAAGTCGGGGCCGGGCGGCTCTGACGCGGTGGGCGACGGCTGCGCCACGGCCTGCTGCCCGTCGTCGGAGCCACCGGAGAGCAGGACTGTGCCGAGCAGCACGACGAGGACGAGCCCGCCGGCGGCCGCGACCTGGATCTTCGTGGGCCAACCGCGGACCGTGTCCAGCAGTCTGCCGCCCGTCGACCTCGCGTCGGCGAGCGCCTTGTCCAGCGTCGCCCCGACGCTCTTGCGGCCGCCGCCGTACACGCCCGGCTGGCCGCCGCCCGCCCGGTACGAACCCGGCTGTCCGCCGTAGCCCCCGGGCTGGGGCGTCCCGTACGCCGGCGGCGCGCTGACCGCGCCGGCCGGTGCCCAGGCCGGGCTCGTCGGTTGGCCATCCCAACCCGGCAGCGCACTGGTCGGCGTGCCGAGGCCGCCGGGTTGCTGCGCCGCCTGAGACCGGTTCAGCCGGTCGGCGAGCGACTCGCCCGGCTGGAGCATGGCGCGACCGCCGATCTGGCCGCTCTGCGCCGGTGGGGTCGGCGGCTGCCAGCTGCTCTGCGGTGCGGACACGACCGCGTAGGGATCGGTCATCGTGGTGCCCGCTGCCTGGCTGGCCAGCGGTCCGGCGAGCAGGGAGCGCAGCATGTTCCGGGCGCTGACCAGATCCAACCGGCGGGCGGGATCCTTCTCCAGCAGTCCGAACAGCACGTCGCGCAGCGCGCCGGCACGGGTGGGCGGGGCGGGTGGCTCTTCGACGACCGCGCGCATCGTCTCGATCGGGTCGCCCTTGTCGAACGGGGGTCGACCCTCGACGGCGGTGTAGAGCGTCACCCCGAGGGAGAACAGGTCGCTGGGCGGTCCGAACTCCCGCCCCATCGCCCGCTCCGGCGAGATGAAGTGCGGACTTCCGAGCACCATGCCCGGCGTGGTGAGTTGCACGTCGCTGGGCATGCGGGCGACGCCGAAGTCGGTGAGCACGCAGCGACCGTCGGAGCAGACGAGCACGTTGGCGGGCTTCACATCGCGGTGCAGGACGCCGGCCGCGTGGGCGACTTCGAGCGCGCCGAGCAGGGCGATGCCGATCTTCGCCACCGCCCGCGGTGCCAGCGGACCGTCTTCCAGCACGATGTCGGCGAGGCTGCGTGATTGGAGCAGTTCCATCACGATCCACGGCCGATCGTCTTCCGTGATCACGTCGTAGACCTGCACGACGGCCGGGTGCTGCAGGGCGGCCGCGGCCCGTGCCTCGCGTAGCGTCCGCTCGTACATGGCGTTGCGGTCGCTGGCCGCGAGGCCCGGGGGCAGGACGACTTCCTTGACCGCCACCTCCCTGCCGAGCAGGTTGTCGGTGGCCCGCCAGACGGTGCCCATCCCGCCGTGGCCGACGGCGGTCCGGAGGGTGTACCGGCCACCGATGGTGGTGCCTGGGGTTGCGCGATTGGGTGCGGGCGCGGGGGAGTCATCGCGCCAGGTAGGTATCTGAGTCACAGCAGGAGCCGCCGGAGGGAGTCGAGGTCACACGGACCCGTCAGGGACACATCCACCTCTATCTTGAGGGTTGGCCGTCGGAAGGGAAAGCGGTGGGGGTATCCGTCTGGGTAGTCGCAGATCAATAGTGTGCCTTATGTCTCGTTTGGTGGTCGCGGGCCAGGACCTACCATCCCTTCATGAGCGAGCGGCGGTTGAGTGAGTCCGGGTTTGCGATCAAAGCGGTCTACGACCGGTCCGATCTGCCGGAGGATCTGCCCGAGCGGCTCGGCCGGCCGGGGGAGTATCCGTACACCCGCGGTGTCTATCCGACGATGTACACCACCCGGCCGTGGACGATGCGCCAGTACGCCGGGTTCGGCACCGCCGCCGAGTCGAACGCCCGCTACCACCAGCTGTTGAGCGCCGGCACGACCGGCCTGTCGGTGGCGTTCGACCTGCCCACGCAGATGGGGTACGACTCCGACCATCCGATCGCCCACGGCGAGGTGGGCAAGGTCGGCGTCGCCATCGACTCCATCGACGACATGCGGGTGCTGTTCGACGGGATTCCGTTGGACAAGGTCTCCACCTCGATGACGATCAACGCCCCGGCATCCGTGCTGCTGCTGCTCTACCAGCTGGTCGCCGAGGAATCGGGGGTGCCGGGCTCGGCGCTCAACGGCACCATCCAGAACGACATCCTCAAGGAGTACATCGCCCGCGGGACGTACATCTTCCCGCCCAAGCCGTCGCTGCGGCTGGTCGCGGACACCTTCGGCTACTGCCGGGCCGAGCTGCCGAAGTGGAACACCATCTCGATCTCCGGGTACCACATGGCCGAGGCGGGTGCGAGCCCGGTCCAGGAGATCGCATTCACCCTGGCCAACGGGGTGGAGTACGTGAAGGCGGCGATCGAGGCGGGGCTCGCGGTCGACGACTTCGCGCCGCGGCTGTCGTTCTTCTTCGTCGCCCGGACCACCCTCCTCGAGGAGGTGGCCAAGTTCCGGGCGGCCCGGCGGATCTGGGCTCGCCTGATGCGCGACCGGTTCGGCGCGCGCGACCCGAAGTCGATGATGCTGCGGTTCCACACCCAGACCGCCGGCGTGCAGTTGACCGCCCAGCAGCCCGAGGTGAACCTGGTCCGCGTCGCGATCCAGGGGCTGGCCGCGGTGCTCGGTGGCACCCAGTCGCTGCACACCAACAGCTTCGACGAGGCCATCGCGCTGCCCACCGCGAAGGCCGCTCGGCTTGCGTTGCGCACCCAGCAGGTGCTGGCCTACGAGACCGACCTGACCGCCACGGTCGACCCGTTCGCCGGCTCGTACGTGGTGGAGGCGATGACCGCCGAGATCGAGAAGGCCGCGGAGGAGTTGATGGCCCGGGTCGCCGAGTACGGCTCGGCGGTGGAGGCGATCGAGGCGGGATTCCAGAAGCGGGAGATCGAGGAGTCCGCCTACCGGATCGCGCAGGAGATCGACTCGGGCCGGCGGGTGGTCGTCGGGGTGAACCGGTTCGTGGCGGACGAGGAGGAGCCGTACGAGCCGTTGCGGGTGGATCCGGCGATCGAGGCCGCGCAGGCCGAGCGGCTGACCAAGCTGCGGGCGTCGCGCGATGCCGCGGCGGTCGAGCGGACGCTGGCCGACCTGAAGGCGGCGGCGGCGGGGACGCAGAACGTGCTGTACCCGATGCGGGAGGCGCTGCGGGCGCGGGCCACCGTCGGCGAGGTCTGCGGGGCGTTGCGGGAGGTCTGGGGAACCTATCAGCCGTCCGACCATTTTTGATCGGACGAACGGTCCCGGTGTCGCGGCCGTGACAGTGGGTAACCGCCGTAGGGATTCGTCCCATCCGTGGGGGACAAACCGACTTATCGGGTAATTTCGGGTGACAGGCCGCTGCGTTCGTGACACGCAGCGGATCGGCCGGTTACTCGTTGTAGGGGGTGGGGACTGGTGTCTGGCCCGAACCGCCACACGCGCGCAGAACCAGCCACCAGAACCGGGCCCCACCAGGGCCGGCGCAACGCCCCACGAGACGACCAGTACCGGACCGGGGTTGCGCAGCGTCACCGTCGGAGGTCTAGGCTTTCGGCGGACGATCTATCCGCTTCTACCGAACGAGACACCACAGTGACGAGTGCGTTGACGCTGCCCGCGGGCAGCGAAGCAGCACCCTGGCCCGAACCGCCCTCCGGCGCGGACCCACTCCCCGGCCAACTCGATCGGTGGCTCGCCGCTCGCGGCGCTGAACTCGTGGCCGTGCGGCGGCACATCCACGCCCACCCGGAACTGTCGAACCGGGAGTTCGAGACCGCCGCCCTGGTCGCCCGGAAGTTGACCGAGGCCGGACTGGCCCCCCGCATGCTGCCGGCCGGCAACGGGGTCATCTGCGACATCGGCTCCGGCGACCGGGTGGTCGCGTTGCGCGCCGATCTCGACGCCCTGCCCCTGCCGGACGTCAAGGACGTCCCCTACCGGTCCACGATCGACGGCGTCGCCCACGCCTGCGGTCACGACGTGCACACCACCGTGCTGCTCGGCGCCGGCCTCGCGCTGGCCCGACTCGCCGAGCGGGACGAGTTGCCCGGGCGGATCCGGCTGATCTTCCAACCCGCCGAGGAAGCCATCCCTTCGGGTGCGCCGAAGGTGATCGCGGCCGGCGGCCTGCAGGACGTCGCGGTCATCTACGCCCTGCACTGCGCCCCCCAGCTTCCCGTCGGTGTGGTCGGGGTCCGATCGGGACCGTTCACCGCCGCGGCGGACACCGTGGAGGTCAAGCTGTTCGGGCCCGGCGGACACACCGCGCGCCCGCACCTGACCGCCGATCTCGTGTACGCCCTCGGCCGGGTGATCGTCGACGTGCCGGCACTGCTCGGCCGTCGCGTCGACCCGCGGGCCGGCCTGTCCCTGGTGTGGGGCCAGGTACGGGCCGGTGAGGCGTTCAACGCGATCCCGGGCGAGGGCGGCGTGCGGGGCACGCTGCGGGTGCTCAGCCGCGAGGCCTGGCGGGAGGCACCCGCCCTGGTCACCGACCTGGTGCACGACGTCGTCGCCGGCAGCGGCGTGAAGGCGGAGGTCGCGTACACCCGGGGCGTGCCGCCGGTGGTGAACGACCGGATGGCGACCGCGGTCATCGCGGGTGCCGCCGGGGCCGCACTGGGCGCCGACCGGGTGGTCGAAGCCGAACTCAGCATGGGCGGGGAGGACTTCGCCTACTACCTGGAACACGTGCCCGGCGCGATGATCCGGCTCGGCACCGCCGTCCCCGGCTCACCCGTCAAACTGGACATCCACCAACCGTCGTTCGACGTCGACGAGCGCTGCATCGGCTACGGCGTACGGGTGATGGTGCACACGGCGCTGGCGGCGCTCTCGGCCGGGTCGTTCTGACCGAGAGCGCCGCGGGGCCGCATCAGCCGTTGCGCGGTTTCGGATCGCCCGCCTCGCCGGAGTCTTCCAGCGTGTCCTGCGGTGCCCGCGCCCCCGGCACGGGACCCGTCGCGGACGCACCGACCTGGCCCGCAACCCTGGCCGGCGGGGGCGTCGGGAGGGGGCCCGGGCCGGTCGGTCCACCGACCGGTGGCGCGACCGGCCGACGGGCCCGACGGGTGCGGCCGACCAGCCAGAGCGGAACCAGGATCAGCGCGAGGGTGACGACCCACGGCAGCAGCGCGCCCAGCACCGTCAGGAGCACCTGCACCGAGGCCACGAACGCCTTCCAGCCGGCCCGCAGCCCGATCAGGAAACCGGTCTGGGGCGCCTTGGGCCCGGCGGTCGGCACCTCGGGTTTGGGGCCGAGCAGCGTGACGGTGACGGTGGACAGCGCGGTCAGGTCGTCGAGCCGGCGCTTCTTCGCCTCCAGCGACGCGAGGTCGGCCTCCCGCCTGGCCAGCTCACCCTCCAACTGGATCAGCTCCTGCAGGGTCTTCGCCCGGGCGAGCAGTCGCCGGCCGCTCTCCACCCGGGCCCGCTGCGTCGCGATCCGGGCGTCGAGGTCGAGCACCTCCTCCGTCACGTCCTGGGTTCTGATGTCCCGGCGTTCCTGCTCGCCGAGGTCGGCGATGCGCTCCACGACCGGGTAGAACTCCCGCGCCGGCACCCGCAGGGTCAACTTCGCCTCGGACCGGGAGTCCGCGCTGTACCGCTGGTCCCCGCCGACGAAGCCGCCGGCACCCGCCACGATCGCGGCGACCTGGGCCGCCGCCTCGTCCACGTCCTCGACGCGAACCACGATGGAGCCGGTGAAGACGATCGCCCGGCGGGCGGCTGCCGTGCCGCCCGCCGGGGGTGCCGCTCCCCCCTGCTCGCCCGGGTCCGCCTGTCGGCCGGGGTCCGGCTCCGGATTCGGGGCGGCCCCGTCGTGGTCCAAGGCGCCGTCCCTGCCCGCTTCCACGTCAGCCGCCGGTGCGCCGGCCTCTTCGCCGCCGCCGGAGCAGCCCGCCAGCGCCAGCATCGCGGCGAGAGTCAGCACCGCCATGCCGACGTCGCCTCGTCGTATCCTGAGCATTGGTCCTCCGATCCCCGACTGGGTGTTTTGTCAGACGCACGCCACCACTGCCTTCGTTCCGGCAGACTCCTCTCGGGACATCACGATTCGGCGTGTGTCCCGAGCACGTAACGATGTCGGTCCGCCGGGCCGCCAGAAGGGGTCGATATGCGACTGACCAAGTTCAGCCACTCGTGTGTCCGCATCGAGGACGACGGCGCGGTTCTGGTGGTGGATCCGGGCACCTTCACCGAACGTGCCGCCCTCGACGGCGTCGACGCGGTGCTGATCACCCATGAGCACGCCGACCACCTCGACGTGGACGCCCTGGCCGAGGCGCTCGGCAAACGGCCGTCGGTGACCGTGCACGCGCACCCGTCCGTGGTGGCCAGGCTGGACGCCCTCGACGGTGTGGTGACGGCCGTGGAGTCGGGGGAGACGTTCACCGCGGCGGGGTTCACGGTGAAGGCGTACGGAGGTTGGCACGCCGAGATCCACCCCGAGATCCCGCGCGTGCCGAACCTCGGCTATCTCATCAACGATTCGATCTACCACCCGGGCGATTCGTTCGACGTGCCGCAGGGGGCGCACGTCGACACGCTCTTCGTGCCCGTCTCCGCGCCCTGGCTCAAGCTCGCCGAGGCGGTCGCCTTCGTCCGGGCGATCGCGCCCCGCCGGGCGTTCGCGCTGCACGACGCGCTGCTCAGCGACGCCGGGCACGCGGTCACCGACGGCAACATGGCCAGGCTGTCCGACTGCGACTATTCCCGTCTGGAACCCGGCACCACCATCAGTTGACGCCCGTGCCCGGGGTACCACGTGAGCTCGTCGAGCGGCTCTACCGCACACCGCCCGACGGGTTCACCGCCGCCCGCGACGAGGCGGTCGCCGCCGCCCGCCGGTCCGGCGATCCCGCCCTGGCCAGGGAAATCGCCAAGCTGCGCAAACCGACGGTCGCCGCGTGGCTGGTGAACCTGCTGGCTCTGCGGCGCCCGGACCTGGTGGCCGACCTCGTCGATCTCGCCGGGCAGTTGCGGGCGGCGCAGCGCGACCTGCGGGGTGCCCAGTTGCGTGAACTGACCGCCCAGCGCCGGTCGGCGGTCGCCGCGTTGGTGGACGAGGCTCGGGTGCTGGCTCGTGAAGCCGCGCCCGCATCCCACGCGAAACTGCCGCTGGCCGAGGTGGAGCAGACCCTCAACGCGGCGCTGGCGGACCCGGGGGTCGCCGAGCGGGTGCGCTCCGGGCGGCTGATCCGCACCGTGCGATACGCCGGGTTCGGGGAGACCCCCAGGCCGCGACTGCGCCTGGTCACCGGTGAGGCCGCCGGAGCGGCACCGGCGCGCCGGCCGGCGAAGGCCGACGGGGAACGCGCCCGGCGTGCGGAGCAGACGGCCAGACGTCGTCGCGAGCTGGAGCGCGAGCTGGCGGAGGCCCGCAGGCGGGAGCGGAGGGCGGAAACCGATCTGGAACGCGCCGTCGCCGCCGAACACGACGCCGACCGGGTGCTGGCCGAGATCGAGACCGCCCTGGCCGAGCTGGAACGCCGTCGCGCGGCCGCGGAGGAAGAGGTTTCCCGCCGCAAACTCGCCCGCAAGGCCGCCGAGCGGGAAGCCGTGGCCGCGCGTCGCCGTACCGGCGAGGTGCAGGCCGCGGTCGAGGCGCTCGACGTGGAGACCGGCTAGGTGGAGGCGGTGCGGGTGGGGCGGGCCCGTAGCTGGGTCACGTAGTCGTCCGGGGCACCGGCCTTCCGCGCCGCGTTGGCGATCTCCGCGAGATACCAGGCGGTAGGCAGGCCGCCCTCGTACCCGGTGAAGACGTAGACCCAGGCGGTCACCTCGCCGTCCAGCGTGGCCACCCGGACGTGGAGCTTCCGGTACGTGCCGCCGGTCGCTCCCTCGACCTTGTCGAGCTCCGTCTCGTCCCACGGATGCAGGTCGTAGAGCGCGACGAAGACCCGGTCGCCGGGGGACTCGACGATTGTGCAGACCGCGCCCTCCCAGCCGATGACGTCCTCCCCGGCGAAGGTGAGCCGCCAGCCTTCCAGCCAGCCGGTGCCGATCATCGGGGAGTGCGGGCAGTAGGCCCGCATCCGATCCGGGTCGAGGTTAGAGCCGTACGCGGCGTAGTGACGCACGGCGACGACGATAGCCCGGATTCGGCGTGGGGGAGAATACGCGTGAGCGTGTCGCACCTCTGGGGGAGTAAATGAGGCGAATTGTGGTGATCGGCGGCGGACCGGCCGGGTACGAGGCAGCCCTGGTGGCCGCGCAGTTGGAGGCCGAGGTGACCGTCGTGGAAGCCGAAGGGGCCGGGGGTGCCTGCGTACTGTCCGACTGCGTCCCGTCCAAGACCTTCATCGCCAGCTCCGCCGTGGTGACCGGATACCGGGACACGGAGGAGTTCGGGGTGCACTCCGACGGCCTGGAGGCGATCACCGTCGATCTTTCGGCGGTCAATCAGCGGGTCAAGCGGCTCGCGTTGGCCCAGTCGGCCGATATCCACGCCAAGCTGGTCAAGGCCGGGGTGAACTTCGTCCACGGCACCGCCCGGCTCGGCGAGGACACGCTCGGCCACACGCACCAGGTGGTCGTCGAGCCGGAGGGGGCCAGCTCCGCGTACACCATCGACGCCACCACCGTGCTGATCGCCACCGGCGCCACCCCCCGGGTGCTGCCCACCGCTGTCCCCGACGGTGAGCGGATCCTCACCTGGCGACAGGTGTACGACCTGACCGAACTCCCGGAGCACCTGATCGTCGTCGGCTCCGGGGTGACCGGGGCCGAGTTCGCCAGCGCCTACCTGGCGATGGGCGTACCGGTGACCCTGGTCTCCAGCCGGGACCGGGTGATGCCCCACGAGGACGCGGACGCGGCGATGGCGATCGAGCGGGTGTTCCGGTCGCGGGGCATGACGATCCTCAACAACTCCCGCGCGGAGGCGGTGCACCGGATCGGTGACGGCGTCGAGGTGGTCCTCGCCGACGGCCGCACGGTGACCGGTTCGCACGCGCTGATGGCGGTCGGCTCGGTGCCGAACACCGCCGGTCTGGGGCTGGCGGAGTACGGCGTGGAGATCTCGCCGGGCGGCTACGTCGCGGTGGACCGGGTGTCGCGGACCAACGTGCCCGGCATCTACGCCGCCGGCGACTGCACCGGGCTGCTGCCGCTGGCCAGCGTGGCCGCGATGCAGGGGCGGATCGCCATGTGGCACGCGCTCGGCGAGGCGGTGCGCCCGTTGCGGCTGCGCACCGTCGCGGCCAACGTCTTCACCGATCCGGAGCTCGCCACCGTCGGGGTGTCGCAGAACGAGGTCGACGCCGGGACGGTGCCGGCGCGACAGGTGATGCTGCCGCTGGCCGGCAACGCCCGCGCCAAGATGGACGACCTGAGCGACGGGTTCGTGAAGCTGTTCTGCCGACCTGCGAGCGGTCAGATCATCGGCGGGGTGGTGGTGGCCCCGCGCGCCAGCGAGCTGATCCTGCCGATCACCATGGCCGTGGAGAACCACCTGACCGTGGACCAGCTCGCCCAGACCTTCACGATCTACCCGTCGTTGTCCGGCTCGATCACCGAGGCGGCCCGCCAGCTGATGCTGCACGAGCTGGAGTGACCCGGGCGCGGGGTGGCTGCCGAGTCCCGGGGTGATCCGCGCCGTTGGTCACGAGTGCGGGGATGGCCCGGGGGAGCGCTGCCGCAGCCCCACTGTCGCGGCAGCCGCCGGGCCCGGGACCGCGACCGGCTCGTCGATCTCGGCCACCGCTTGCGAGAACTGCGCCTGGTACAGCCGGTGGTAGGCGCCGTGTGCGGTGAGCAGCTCCTCGTGCGTGCCCTGCTCGACGATGCGGCCGTGCTCCATCACCAGGATCAGATCGGCGTCCCGGATCGTCGACAGCCGATGCGCGATCACGAAACTGGTGCGGTCGGAGCGCAGCGCCGCCATGGCCTGCTGCAGCAGCAGTTCCGTACGGGTGTCCACCGAGCTGGTCGCCTCGTCCAGGATCAGCAGCGACGGATCGGACAGGAACGCGCGGGCGATCGTGATGAGCTGCTTCTCGCCGGCGCTGAGGTTGCTGCCCTCCTCGTCGACGACGGTGTCGTAGCCGTCGGGAAGGCTGCGCACGAACCGGTCGACGAAGGTGGCCCGCGCCGCGGCCAGGATCTCCTCCTCGGTCGCGCCGGGCCGCCCGTACGCGATGTTGTCCCGGATGCTGCCGTTGAACAGCCAGGTGTCCTGCAGCACCATGCCGATCTCGCCGCGCAGGTCGTCCCGGCGCAGGGTGGTTATATCCACCCCGTCGAGGGTGATCCGGCCCGCGTCCAGCTCGTAGAACCGCATGATCAGGTTGACCAGGGTGGTCTTGCCGGCGCCGGTCGGTCCCACGATGGCCACCGTGTGACCCGGTTCGGCCACCAGCGACAGGTCCTCGATCAGCGGCTTGTCCGGGTCGTACCGGAAGCTGACGCGCTCGAACTCCACTCGGCCGCGCGGCTGCCGGACCTGGACCGGCTCGGCCGGGTCGGGACTCTGTTCGGTCGCGTCGAGCACCTCGAAGACCCGCTCCGCCGAGGCCACACCGGACTGCATCAGGTTCGCCATCGACGCGACCTGGGTCAGCGGATGGGTGAACTGCCGGGAGTACTGGATGAAGGCCTGCACGTCGCCGAGGCTCATCGCGCCGGATGCCACCCGCAGGCCGCCTACCACGGCGATCGCCACGTAGCTGAGGTTTCCGATGAACATCATCGCCGGCATGATGACGCCGGAGATGAACTGCGCGCCGAAACTCGCCTTGAACAGTTCCTCGTTCTTCGCGGTGAAGGCGGCCTCGACCTCCCGCTGGCGGCCGAACACCTTGACCAGGTCGTGCCCGGTGTACGCCTCCTCGATCTGGGCGTTGAGCGCGCCGGTGTGCGTCCACTGCGCGATGAACTGCCGCTGCGAGCGTTTCGCGATCTGCCTGGTGACCAGCACCGACAGTGGCACCGCGATCAGGGCCACCACCGCCAGCAGCGGCGAGATCACGAACATCATGGCGAGCACGCCGACGACGGTGAGCAGCGACGTGAGCAGCTGGCTGAGGGTCTGCTGCAGGCTCTGCGCGATGTTGTCGATGTCGTTGGTGACCCGGCTGAGCAGCTCACCGCGCGGTTGCCGGTCGAAGTACGGCAGCGGCAGCTGGTTGATCTTGTCCTCCACCTCGGCCCGTAGCCGCTTGACGGACTGCTGCACGACGTCGTTGAGCAGGTAGCCCTGTAACCAGGCGAGCACGCCGGCCGCGAGGTACAGGCCGAGCGCCAGCAGCAGCACCTGCCCGAGCCGGGTGAAGTCGATCCCCGTCCCGGGAACGACGTCCATGGCGGAGAGCATGTCCGCGAAGCGGTCGTTCCCGGCTGCCCGGGCCTCCGCCACGGCCTGGTCGAGGGGCACCCCTTCCGGCAGTTGGCGACCGATCAGACCGGAGAAGATCAGATCGGTGGCGTGGCCGAGAACTTTCGGTCCGAGCACGGACAACGCCACGCTCGCCACGGCCAGGCCGATGATCGCCGTCAGGCGCAGGCGGTACGGGCGCAGCCGCCCGATCAGCCGTTTCGCGGACGGGCCGAAGTTGGCCGATTTCTCGGCGGGCATCCCCGCCATGAAGTGCGGGCCGCCGCCCCCGCGCCCGTGCGGGCCGGCCGGTCTACCCTGGGCCGGCGGGCCGGACGGCCGTTGCGGTGCCGTGCCGGTTGCCTGCTGGCTCATGCCTTCTCCCCGATGCCGCACCTGACCGCGCTCATGCCAGGGTCGCCGCGGTCTGCTGGGACGCCACGATCTCCGCGTACGTCGGGCAGGTGTCCAGCAGCTCCTCGTGCCGTCCCATCCCGACGATCGCGCCGTCGTCCAGCACGATGATCTGGTCGGCGTCCATGACGGTGGAGACCCGTTGCGCCACGATGACCACCGCGGCGTCCCGGGTCAGCGGGCGCAGCGCCGCGCGCAGCCGGGCGTCGGTGCCGAGGTCCAGGGCGGAGAACGAGTCGTCGAACAGGTAGATCTCCGGGCGGCGGACCAACGCCCGGGCGATGGCGAGACGTTGCCGCTGGCCGCCGGAGACGTTCGTGCCGCCCTGGGCGATCGGGGCATCCAGTCCGCCCGACATCTGCTCGACGAAGTCCCGGGCCTGCGCGACCTCCAGCGCCGCCCACAGTTCCTCGTCGGTCGCGTCGGGCTTGCCGTAGCGCAGGTTGCCGGCCACCGTGCCGGAGAAGAGGTACGGCCGCTGCGGCACCAGGCCGATCCGGCGCCACAGCAGATCGGGGTCGAGTTCGCGGACGTCCACCCCGTCGACCAGCACCGTGCCGGCGGTGGCGTCGAACAGCCGGGGCACCAGGGACAGCAGGGTCGTCTTGCCGGCGCCGGTGCTGCCGACGATCGCGGTTGTCTGGCCTGCCTCGACCCGGAACGAGATGTCCCGCAGCACCGGCGCCGCCGCGCCGGGGTACTGGAACCGGACGTCGCGCAGTTCCAGTTCGGCCCGGCGGGTCACCTCGGTGACCGGCCGCGGCGCCGGGCCGACCGAGGACGGGGTGTCGAGCACCTCGGAGATCCGTTCGGCGCAGACCGCCGCCCGGGGCACCATCATCAGCATGAACGTGGCCATCATGACCGACATCAGGATCTGCATCAGATAGTTCAGGAAGGCGGTCAGCGCACCGACCTGGATGTGTCCGGTGTCGATGCGGGCCGCGCCGAACCACAGCACGGCCACGCTGGAGAGGTTGAGCACCAGCATCACGATCGGGAAGAGCAGCGCCATCAGCCGGCCGACCCGCAACGCGGTGTCGGTCAGGTCATCGTTGGCCGCGGCGAAGCGTTCCGTCTCGTGCCGCTCGCGGACGAAGGCCCGCACCACCCGGATCCCGGTGATCTGCTCGCGCAGCACCCGGTTGACCGTGTCGATGCGGGTCTGCATGAGCCGGAACTGCGGGGTCATCCGGCGGATGACCGAGCCGACGGCGAGGATCAGCACCGGTACGCAGACCAGCATCAGCCAGGAGAGTCCGACGTCCTCGCGCAGCGCCATGACCACGCCGCCGAAGGCCATGATCGGCGCGGTGACCAGCATGGTGCAGCTCATCAGCACGAGCATCTGCACCTGTTGCACGTCGTTGGTGTTCCGGGTGATCAGGGAGGGCGCGCCGAACTGGGCGACCTCGCGGGCGGAGAAGGACATGGCGTGCCGGAAGACCGCCGAACGCAGGTCCCGGCCGAAGCCCATGGCGGTACGCGCACCGAGGTAGACCGCCGCGACCGAGCAGCCGATCTGAGCCCCGCTGACCAGCAGCATCCACCCGCCGGTGCGCAGGATGTAGTCGGTGTCGCCGCGGGCGATGCCCCGGTCGATGATGTCGGCGTTGAGGCTCGGCAGATAGAGCGAGGCCAGCGTGCCGACCAGTTGCAGCAGCACCACGGCGGTGAGGAGCCGGGTGTACGGCCGCAGGTAGGCACGCAGCAGCCGGGTCAGCACGGGCCGCCTTGGCCGTTCCGGCCGGGGTGGTCGCCGGTCGTACGCTGCGCCGGTCGACCTCGTCCCAACGGCGAGTCCGCCAACCCCGGTCGTGTCACGACGGACACCCTAGCGCGCGGTGGCCATTGACGTCCTCCGTCCGGCCCGCCAGCGCAAGGATGGGCTCCTCGCCTTCACCAGCCGGCCGGCAGCGGCATGCCCTCGGTGTAGCCGGCCGCGCTCTGCACGCCCACGACCGCCCGTTCGTGGAACTCGGCCAGGTTGGCCGCGCCGGCGTACGTGCACGCGCTGCGCACCCCGGCGACGATCTCGTCGATCAGGTCCTCGACCCCCGGCCGGGCCGGGTCGAGGTACATCCGCGCCGATGAGATGCCTTCCTCGAAGACCGCCTTGCGGGCCCGTTCGAACGGGCTGTCGTCCGCGGTACGGGCGCTCACCGCCCGGGCCGACGCCATGCCGAAGCTCTCCTTGTACATCCGGCCATCGGGGTCCGTGTACAGGTCCCCGGGCGACTCGTAGGTGCCGGCGAACCAGGAGCCGATCATCACGTTCGACGCGCCGGCGGCCAGTGCGAGCGCCACGTCGCGGGGGTGACGCACCCCGCCGTCGGCCCAGACGTGGCGGCCGAGTTCGCGGGCGGCGGCGGCGCACTCCAGCACCGCGGAGAACTGGGGGCGTCCCACCCCGGTCATCATCCGGGTGGTGCACATGGCACCGGGCCCGACTCCGACCTTGACGATGTCCGCGCCGGCCTCGACCAGGTCGCGCACTCCCTCCGCGGTGACCACGTTGCCGGCGACGACCGGCACCGGCGGGTCGAGCGCGCGGACGGCCCGCAGCGCGGCGAGCATCCGCTCCTGGTGGCCGTGCGCGGTGTCCACGACCAGCGTGTCCACTCCCGCCGCCAGCAGCGCCGTCGCCTTTCCCGCGACATCCCCCTGGATGCCGATCGCCGCGGCGATCCGCAACCGGCCCTTGCTGTCGACCGCCGGCCGGTAGAGGGTGGCGCGCAGCGCCCCCTTGCGGGTGAGTACCCCGACGAGTCGCCCGTTCGGATCCACCACGGGCGCGATCCGGCGCCGGCCCCGGGAGAGCAGGTCGAAGCCGGTCCGCGGGTCGGCATCCACCGGCACGGTGTGCAGCTCGGTGGACATGACGTGGCGCAGCTGGGTGAACCTGTCCACCCCCACGGTGTCCGCTTCAGTGACCACCCCGACCGGTCGCTGCTCCTCGTCGACGACGATCACCGCGCCGTGTGCCCGCTTCGGCAGCAGGTGGATGGCGTCGCCCACGGTGTCGGTCGGGCACAGCGTGATGGCGGTGTCGTGGACCAGGTGGCGACCCTTCACCCACGAGATCACCTCGGCGACCACGTCCAGTGGGATGTCCTGCGGGATGACCGCGATCGCCCCACGCCGCGCGACCGTCTCGGCCATCCGCCGTCCCGCCACCGCGGTCATGTTGGCCACCACGATCGGGATCGTGGTCCCGGTGCCGTCGCCGGTGGCCAGGTCGACGTCGAGCCGCGAGCCGACGGCCGACCTGGCCGGCACCATGAACACGTCGTTGTAGGTCAGCTCATGCGTCGGCGATGTGCGAGCAAGGAACCGCATCCGATCATCATGACCGGCCGGCTTCCCGACGTCAGGCGACTTCGACGACCGGCTCGCGCTAGGCGATGGTGCAGATGGTCGTGCCGGCCGCGAGCACCTCGCCCACCTTGGCGGTGAGCCCGCTGACCACCCCCGCCTTGTGGGCGGTGATGGGCTGCTCCATCTTCATCGCCTCGAGCACGACGATCAGGTCGCCCTCGGCGACGGTGTCGCCGTCCGCGACCGCGATCTTCACGATCGTGCCCTGCATCGGACAGGTGAGCGCGTCGCCGCTGACCGCTCCGGCGGACTGTCGCCGGCCCGCGCCGGAGCGGCGCGTCGCCGCACCGTTGCGCCCTGGGCCGGGATTCGCCGACGCACTCTGGGCGAGTCCGGCGGGAAGGGTGACCTCCAGGCGCTTGCCGCCCACCTCGACCACGATGGTCTCGCGCTCTTCGGGGCCGCTTATGGCGGCGGTGGCCGCGTCGAACGGGGTGATGGTGTTGTCGAACTCGGTCTCGATCCACCGGGTGTGCACGGTGAACGGCTCGCCGGTGAACGCCGGGTCGCGCACGATCAGGCGGTGGAACGGCAGCACGGTGGCCATGCCCTCGACGACCATCTCGTCCAGCGCGCGCCGCGCCCGCTCCAGCGCCTGGGTCCGGGTCTCCCCGGTGATGATGACCTTGGCGAGCAGGGAGTCGAAGTTCCCGCCGATCACGTCGCCGCTGCGGATCCCGGTGTCTACCCGCACACCCGGCCCGGTCGGCAGCCGCAGTTCGGTCACCGTGCCGGGGGCGGGTAGGAAGTTGCGGCCCGCGTCCTCGCCGTTGATCCGGAACTCGATCGCGTGCCCGCGCGGCGTCGGGTCCTCGGTGAACCGAAGCCTCTCCCCGGCCGCGATGCGGAACTGCTCCCGGACCAGGTCGATGCCGGTGGTCTCCTCGGTGACCGGGTGCTCGACCTGCAGCCGGGTGTTGACCTCCAGGAAGGAGATCGTGCCGTCCGCGCCGACCAGGTATTCGACGGTGCCGGCCCCGTGGTACCCGGCCTCCCGGCAGATCGCCTTCGCGCTCTGGTGGATCGTCGCCCGCTGCTCGTCGGTCAAGAACGGCGCGGGCGCCTCCTCCACCAGCTTCTGGTGCCGCCGCTGCAGCGTGCAGTCCCGGGTGCCGACGACGATGACGTTGCCGTACTGGTCGGCGAGCACCTGGGCCTCGACGTGCCGTGGCCGGTCCAGGTAGCGCTCGACGAAGCACTCGCCGCGCCCGAACGCCGCGACCGCCTCGCGGGTGGCCGACTCGAACAGCTCCGGGATCTCCTCCATGGTGCGGGCGACCTTCAGGCCGCGTCCGCCACCGCCGAAGGCGGCTTTGATGGCGATGGGGAGACCGTGGTCGACCGCGAACGCGATCACCTCGTCCGGGCCGCCGACCGGGTCCGGGGTGCCGGGTACGAGTGGTGCGCCGGCCCGTTGCGCGATGTGGCGGGCGGTGACCTTGTCACCGAGGGCGCGGATGGCCTGCGGCGTCGGGCCGATCCAGGTGAGGCCCGCGTCGATGACCGCCTCGGCGAAGTCGGCGTTCTCGGAAAGGAAGCCGTATCCCGGGTGCACGGCGTCCGCGTCGGACTTGCGTGCGATGTCGATCAGCTTGTCAATACGCAGGTACGTCTCGCCGGCGGTGTCCCCGCCCAGGGCGTACGCCTCGTCGGCGAGGGTGACGTGCAGCGCGTCGCGGTCTGAGTTGGCGTAGACGGCGACACTGGCCAGGCCGGCGTCGCGGCAGGCGCGAATGACGCGAACGGCGATCTCGCCCCGGTTGGCGATGAGTACCTTACGCACGTTGTGGCTCCTCCCGGGAGGTGACTGCGGGCGAGTTTATCGGCAGAGTTGATCAACATGACAGTGACTCGGAGAGTCGTTGCGCAGTCCGGTGGGCGACGGTGACACGAATTGACATCGCATCGACACGCCATGTCGCGTTAACGTGCGGAAGACCGACTATCGGGGGTGACGCGTTCTGGCGCGGCACCGGGGGGATTCACGGCCGAGCCGACCAGGAGCGGAAATGATCAAGACGAGGGGTCTGCGGAAGTCGTTTCGATCCCGACAGGGCCGCGAGACCAAAGTGGTGGAGGCCGTACGCGGCGTGGACCTCACCGTGGCCGACGGGGAGATCTTCGGTTTCCTCGGACCGAACGGCGCCGGGAAGACGACCACCCTGCGGATGCTCGCCACGCTCATCGAGCCGGACGGCGGTGAGGCCATCATCGCCGGCGCGGACCTGCGCCGGGAGCCGGGCGAGGTGCGCCGGCGGATCGGGTACGTCGCCCAGGGCGGCAGCACCTGGGACGACTCCACCGCCCGCGAGGAGCTGGTGCTGCAGGCCCGGCTGTACGGCTTCGGCAAGGCGGAAGCGCGGCGGCGGGCGGCGCGGGCGCTCGACGCGTTCCAGCTGACCGAATTCGCCGACCGCAAGTGCAAGACCTACTCCGGCGGCCAGCGTCGCCGGGTGGACATCGCGCTCGGCATCATTCACGAGCCGCGCATCGTGTTCCTCGACGAGCCGACGACCGGGCTCGACCCGCAGAGCCGGGCGCACATGTGGGATGAGATCCGCAGGCTGCGGACGGAGGGTATGACCGTCTTCATCACCACGCACTACCTGGACGAGGCCGACGCGCTCTGCGACCGGATCGCGATCATGGATCATGGTCGGATCGTCGCGGAGGGTACCCCGGACGAGCTGAAGCGGGAGATCTCCGGCGACGTCGTGCTGCTCGGGTTGAACGGCTCCGTACCCAAGGCCGCGGACCTACTGGGCACCAAGTCCTATGTGACCAAGCTGGAGACCCTCGACGAGGGGATGCTGCGCCTGTACGTCGCCGAGGGGCCGACCGCGATTCCGCAGATCCTGCGCGCGCTCGATTCCGCCGATCTCGATCTGCGCTCCATCGAGCTGCACCGTCCCAGCCTCGACGATGTGTTCCTCACCAAGACCGGCCGCTCTCTGCGCGAGTCCTGACCCGATCCGGAGTGACCATGAAACTCGTCCGTGACACCTGGCTGATCTTCCAGCGGCAGATGCTGCTGCTGATGCGCAATCCGGTCTGGGTCTTCGTCGGCGTTTTCCAGCCGGTCATGTACCTGCTGCTCTTCGCGCCGCTGCTCAGACCGGCGTTGGGTGCGACGACCACCGCGGAGGCGTACCGCATCTTCGTCCCCGGCCTGCTCGTCCTGCTGGCCATCTTCGGTGGCCTGTTCCAGGGCTTCGGCCTGATCGCCGAACTGCGCGCCGGGGTGATCGAGCGCTCGCGGGTGACCCCGATCAGCCGCCTGGCCCTGCTGCTCGGCCGATCACTGCGCGACGTGGTCTCCCTGCTCCTGCAGGGCGTCATCATCACCGTGCTCGCCCTGTTCTTCGGGCTGCGCGTCCACCTCGGCCACATCCTGCTCACGTATCTGCTGCTCGCGCTCATCTCGTTGGCCACCTCGTCCGTCTCGTACGGGGTGGCGCTGGTGGTCAAGAGCGAGGACGCGCTGGCCCCGCTGATGAACACGGTGGCCCAGCCGGTGCTGCTGCTGTCCGGCATCCTGCTGCCGATGTCGCTCGCCCCGAAGTGGCTTCAGGCCATCGCCGACTGGAACCCGTTCTACTGGGCCGTCGAGGGTGCGCGGCGGCTCTTCGCCGGCGATCTCGGCGCGGACGTGGTCTGGCAGGGCATGCTCATCATGGCGGTGCTCACCGTGCTCGCCGTGATGTGGGCGGGCCGGAGGTTCGCCACCAGCGTGCGATGACGCGGACGGTGCGTCGAGCGTGGTCGGTGCCGGCAGGGCACCGCGCAGCGGCTACCTCTCGGTCACCTCACCGGCGGCGGGCGAGTGTCAGGCCGTCGCCGATCGGCAACATCACCACGTCGACCCGGTCGTCGCGTGCGACCTGGTCGTTGAATGCGGCGATCGCCCGGGCCTCGTCGTCCTCCGGGGCCAGCACCTGCCCGCTCCAGAGCACGTTGTCGACCGCGATGACTCCGCCCGGTCGCATCCGCGGCACCAGTTCCGCCCAGTAGACGGGGTACTCGACCTTGTCCGCGTCGATGAACGCGAGGTCGAGGTGCGGTTCGGTGGGCAGCGTGCGGAGCAGTTCGGCGGCCGGGCCGATGCGCAGCTCGACCCGGTCGTCGACCCCGGCCCGCTCCCAGTAGCGGCGGGCCACCGCCGTGTACTCCTCGGAGACGTCGAAGCAGATGAGCTTCCCGTCGTCGGCCAGGCCGCGGGCGATGGCCAGCGACGACAGGCCGGTGAAGGTGCCGACCTCGACGGCATGCCGGGCCCTGAGCAGCCGGGCGAGGAAGGTCAACAGGCTCGCCTGCTCTGGTGCGATCTGCATCCTCGCTTCGCCCGGTAGCACCGCGACCGTCTCGGCGATCAGCTCCCGGGCGAGACGGTCTGGTGGCGTGCCGTGCGCCACGAGGTAGGTGTGCAATTCGTCGGTGAGGGTCAGAGATCGTTGGCTCACCCTGCGAACGCTAGTCCACCTTGGGCTCTCGGACGGACCACAACTCACTCATCCGCACGCCGAGGTCGGCCAGCATCCGGCGCAGCAACGGCAGGGACAGCCCGACCACCGTGCCGTGGTCGCCTTCGATTCGTTCGACGAACGGTCCGCCCAGCCCGTCGATGGTGAAGGCGCCGGCCACCTGCAGCGGCTCGCCGGTCGCCACGTAATCCTGGATCTCCGTCTCGTCGAGCGGTGCGAAGTGCACGGTCGTCGAGGCGACCGCGGCTTCCTCCCGGTCCGTTCCGCCCGGCCCGCCGACCTCGATCAGACAGTGCCCGGTGTGCAGTACGCCGCTGCGGCCGCGCATCCGTCGCCACCGGGCGACCGCGTCGGCGGCGTCCGCCGGCTTACCGAGAACCTCGCCGTCGAACGCCAACACCGAGTCGCAGCCGAGTACGAGGGACCCGGCGGTGAGGTCCGTTCGGAGCAGCTCGGCCACCGCCCGTGCCTTGCGTCGGGCCAGCAGCAGGCACAGTTCCTCGGCGCTCGTGGCGGCCGTCGTGGACTCGTCGATGCCGCTGACCACGACCTGCGGGTCGATGCCGGCGGCCTGCAGCAGTTTGCGTCGCGCCGGGCTGGCCGAGGCGAGTACCAGTCTTCGCACGTCGGATCACGCTACCGGCTGTCGGACATTCGTTCGTGCCCGCTTTGGCGCCGTTCAGCGGGGCAGTGCGGAGGCCCGCCACGCGCCCCGGCCGACCCAGGCCGGCAGTCCGGTCGAGGTCACCGCGCCGGGGCGGGCGAGACGTACCCAGGTCGGTTCCGTCGCGGGCGCCGTGGACGAGGGCGCTCGCAGCCTGGTGATGACGCCGACGAGTGCGGCCAGTTCCTCCGCGGTCGGCACGCCGCGCACCACACGGAAGGCGGGTTCGTCGAGACGGTCGGACATGGGACGAGCGTACGATGTGGCACCGCGCGCGGTCGGACCCGGCGTCGGCCGCGACCGGCCGCCGCTGTGGGCGGACTCACTGCGCGAACGGGCTCCCCTCGACCGGGCGATCTCCCTGGTCAAGCAGATTGCACGGAAGGTGTGATGGCAGACAACACGGCGGTGCCGGCGGCGCGGACGACGGACGCCAAGCGCAGTCTCATGCTGCTGTTCTCCGGGCTGATGCTCACGATGCTGCTGTCGTCGCTGAATCAGACGGTGCTCGGCACCGCGCTGCCGACGATGGTCGGTGAGTTGCACGGCGTCGACCAGATGCTGTGGGTGATCACCGCGTTCATCCTGGCCTCGACCATCGCGATGCCGGTCTACGGCAAGATGGGCGACCTCGTCGGACGCAAGGGTCTGCTGATCATCGCGATCATCCTGTTCATGGCCGGGTCCGTGGTCGGCGGACTCGCCGAAAACATGACCTGGCTCATCGTCGGACGAGCGATCCAGGGACTCGGCGGCGGTGGTTTGATCATCCTGGCGCAGGCGATCGTCGCCGACGTTGTGCCGGCCCGGGAGCGCGGCCGCTACATGGGCGTCATGGGCGGGGTGTTCGCCTTCTCCTCGGTGGCCGGGCCGCTGCTCGGCGGCTGGTTCACCGAAGGCCCCGGCTGGCGCTGGGCGTTCTGGATCAACCTGCCGCTCGGTGCGCTCGCCCTGCTCGCCGCGGTCTTCCTGCTCCGCCTGCCCCGCACCGCCGGGATCCGGCCGCGCATCGACTATCCGGGCATGGCCCTGCTCAGCGTCGGCACCACCTGCCTCGTGCTGGTGAGCACCTGGGGCGGCAGCGAGTACGCCTGGACCTCCCCGCTCATCCTCGGAATGATCGCGTTGACCGTGGTGACCGGTTTCGCGTTCGTGTACGTCGAGCGGCGGGCGGCGGAACCGATCATGCCGCTGCATCTGTTCCGAGACCGCAACTTCAACCTGACCACCACGGCCGGCCTGATCATCGGGGTCGCGATGTTCGGCACCATCGCGTACCTGCCGACCTACCTGCAGATGGTGACCGGAGCCAGCGCCGCCGTCTCCGGGCTGCTCATGGTTCCGATGATGGGTGCGCTGCTGTTGACCGCGATCGTCTCCGGGCAGTACGTGAGCCGCACCGGCCGGTACAAGTGGCTGACCGTCGCCGGCCCGATCGTCGTGGGTGGGGCGACGGTGGCGCTGTCGACGATGGAACCGGACACCTCGATCTGGCTGATCTGCGGCTACATCGCGGTGATGGGCGCCGGTCTCGGCCCGAGCATGCAGCTGCTCGTGCTGATCGTGCAGAACTCGTTCCCGCTGCGGGAGGTCGGCACGGCGACGGCGGCCAACAACTACTTCCGCCAGATCGGCGCCACCCTGGGGTCCGGGATGGTGGGAAGCGTGTTCGCCACCCGGTTGACCGGTCTGCTCGCCGAGCGACTGCCGGCGAACCCGGCTGGCGCGGGCGCGGGGGCCGCCGACTCGTTCACCCCGGCGGCGGTCAACGCGTTGCCCGACCCGCTGAAGGAACCGATCATCGCCTCGTACAACGACGCGCTGATGCCGATCTTCGTCGTCCTCGCCCCGCTGGTCGTCGTCGCGGCGCTGCTGCTCGCCTTCATCGTGGAGAAGCCGTTGGCGACCACGCTGGAGCGCGGCGGCCCCGACGAGCCGCCGGCCCGGCCGCCGGCCCACGTCGGCGTCGGCGGCGGCAGCGTCGAGGGCGCGCCGGGCGTGGTCGGCGAACCGGTCCCCGCGTCGCGACCCTGACGGTTGTGCCCGGCGGCCGCGACGCGGGTACGCGCGCGGGCGTCGCGCCGTGCGCGGCTACAAGGGGATGTTGCCGTGCTTCTTCGGCGGCAAGGTCTCGCGCTTGGTGCGTAGCAGCCGAAGGCCGCGGACGATGTGCGCCCGGGTCTCGGATGGCACGATGACCGCGTCCACGTAGCCGCGCTCGGCGGCGATGTACGGGTTGGCGAGGGTGTCCTCGTACTCCTGGATCAGCTGCGCGCGCAGCGCCTCCGGGTTCTCGGTTTCGGCGAGCTCGGAGCGGTAGAGGATGTTCACCGCGCCCTGCGCCCCCATCACCGCGATCTGCGCGGTGGGCCAGGCGAAGTTGAGGTCGGCGCCGAGGTGCTTGGAGCCCATCACGTCGTAGGCCCCGCCGTAGGCCTTTCGGGTGATCACGGTGACCTTCGGCACGGTGGCCTCGGCGTAGGCGTAGATCAGCTTGGCTCCCCGCCGGATGATGCCGTCCCATTCCTGGCTGGTGCCGGGCAGGAATCCGGGCACGTCCACGAAGGTCAGGATCGGGATGTTGAAGGCGTCGCAGGTGCGGACGAACCGGGCGGCCTTCTCCGATGCGGCGATGTCCAGGGTGCCGGCGAAGTGCATCGGCTGGTTGGCGACCACGCCCACCGGGCGGCCCTCCACCCGGCCGAAGCCGACGATGATGTTCTGCGCGTACAGCGGCTGCACCTCGAGGAACTCGCCGTCGTCCAGCACATGCTCGATGACCCGGTGCATGTCGTAGGGCTGGTTCGGTGAGTCCGGGATCAGCGTGTCCAGCTCCGGATCCGCCCCCAGGTCGGCGGTGACGTCGAAGGCCGGCGGCTCCTCCATGTTGTTGCTCGGCAGGTAGGACAGCAGCGCCCGCACGTATTCGATGGCGTCTTCCTCGTCCGCGGCCAGGTAGTGGGCGTTGCCGCTGCGGGTGTTGTGGGTGCGGGCCCCGCCCAGCTCCTCCATGCCGACGTCCTCCCCGGTCACCGTCTTGATCACGTCCGGGCCGGTGATGAACATGTGAGAGGTCTGGTCCACCATGACGGTGAAGTCGGTGACCGCGGGGGAGTAGACCGCGCCGCCGGCGCAGGGACCCATGATCAGCGATATCTGTGGGATCACGCCGCTGGCTCGGACGTTGCGGAAGAAGATCTCGCCGTAGAGGCCGAGGCTGACCACGCCCTCCTGGATGCGTGCGCCCCCGGAGTCGTTGATGCCGATCACCGGGCAGCCGAGCTTCATGGCCAGGTCCATCACCTTGACGATCTTCTCGCCGAAGACCTCGCCGAGGGAGCCGCCGAAGACGGTGAAGTCCTGGGCGAACACGCAGACCTGGCGGCCGTCGATGGTGCCGTATCCGGTGACCACACCGTCGCCGTACGGGCGGGTGCGGTCCAGTCCGAAGTTGGTCGACCGGTGCCGTGCCAACTCGTCCAGTTCGACGAACGAGCCGGGATCGAGCAGCAGCTCGATCCGCTCCCGAGCGGTCTTCTTCCCCCGCGCGTGTTGGCGTTCCACCGCGCGCGCCGAGCCGGCGTGCACCGCCTCGTCGATGCGCCGCTTCAGGTCGGCGATCTTCCCGGCGGTGGTGTGGATATCGATCTCCGTCGGGCTCTGCCGCTCACCCACATGACCAGTCACGGTCAGGATGGTAACCCGGTGCCCGATCCGCGATGTCGATCTTGTGGCGGTGGTCGGCGGGTCGGGCACACCGTCGTCCCAGGCGGCTGACGAGCCCGGGCACCCCGCTTAGGCTGTCCGGGTGGCCGGCTCACCGTACACCGATCTGGACCGCCCGCCGCTGCGCGCGCAGGCCCTGCAGCGGGCGCTGACCGCCCCGTACGGGCCGTGGCGACGGTTGGAGCTGCGGACCGAGACGGGATCCACCAACGCCGACGCGATCCGAGCGGCGCAGGCCGGTGAACCGGCCGGGCTGGTGATCGTCGCCGAACGGCAGACGGCGGGCCGCGGCCGGCACGGGCGGACCTGGCAGTCGCCGCCGCGCGCCGGCATCGCCACCAGCGTTCTGCTGCGTCCCGGTGAGTCCGATCCGGAGCGGGGATGGCTGCCCGCGCCCGCCACCACCTACGGCTGGCTGCCGCTGCTGGCCGGGGTCGCGCTCGCCGAGACCGTCGCCCGGCTGGCGGCGGTCGACGCGGGGCTGAAGTGGCCCAACGATCTGCTCGTGGGCGACGCGAAATGCGCCGGCATCCTCGCCGAGGCGGTCCCCACCGACCCCCGTCCGCCGGCGGTCGTGATCGGCATCGGTCTGAACGTCACACTGCGCGCCGAGGAGCTGCCCGCCAACCCGACCGGCCTGCCCGCCACCTCCCTACAACTGGCCGGGGCGAAGCTCACCGATCGGGACCCGCTGTTGCGGGGCTTGTTGCGCGGCCTGGCCGACTGGTACGACCGTTGGCGGCGCGCGGCCGGCAACCCGCGGGCGAGCGGGTTGCACGAGGCGTACCTGCGGTGGTGCCGGACCCTCGGCCGCGAGGTGCGGGTGCTCATTCCGGGCGGTGTCGAGCTGATCGGCACCGCGGTCACCGTCGACGACAGCGGGCGACTGGTGGTGCGTGCCGTGGACGGGGAGCACACGGTCGCGGCCGGCGACGTGTTGCACCTGCGCTGAGCTCGACACGCGACGATCGGTTGAGCCCGCGGCGCGGGTGGACCGGCTACGGTCAGCGCGAACATTCGCGTCGCGAGGAGGTACGGGTGGCGTTTCCCGAGGACATGCTGACGAAGGACGAGCATGTCGTACTACACCTGCATCCACACTGGAAGACTCTGATCCGGCCGGTGCTGGTTCTGATCCTGGCCGTCGCCGCGGTGGTGGCCGCCCTGGTTCTGCTGCCGGACGACACCGGCGGCACGATCGGGCGTTACGCGGTCGCGGCGGTCGCCGCGGTGCTGGTGGTCTGGCTCACCATCTGGCCGCTGCTGGTCTGGCGGACGACCCATTACGTGTTCACCAACGAGCGGGTGGTCTTGCAGCACGGGGTCTTCGCCCGGGAACGCCGGGACATTCCGCTGACCCGGGTCAACGACCACTCGATGAGCCAGCGGTTCGTCGAACGGCTGCTCGGTTGCGGAACGCTGACCATCGAGTCGGCCGGGGAGCGCGGCCAGACCGTGCTCGTCGACATTCCGCGGGTGCAACGGGTGCAGACCACGCTCTATGAACTGATCGATGCGCATCATGACAAGCACTCGCTCGGCGACGACGAGATGCGCGAGATCATCACCGAACTGAGGGAGGGCGACCCGAAGCAGCCCAGCGAGAAGTGACAACGTGGCGATCGGTGGCCGCGCTCGCGACCACCGATCGCCACGGGAACCCGATCCTGAGCGCCTGCTCGGTCAGCGGGTGGCGACCGGCCGTTCGCCGATCTCCAACCCGATGGCCCACCCGGCGCCCACCGTCGTGTCGATCTTGTCGGCGGGCCGGGGTGGCTCGTCGGCTCGCGCGTACTCCGCCTGCGGCACGGTCGCCGGCGCGGTGTCGGGCTCGGCCGGCTTGAACACCCAGGTTCGGTAGGACCAGAACCGGAAGGCGGTGGCCAGCGTCAGGCCCGCGGTCTTGGCCACGTTGAGCATCAGCAGATTCGTGATGCCGAAGCCGTACTTGACCAGGCCCAGCACCCCGAGCTCGATGACCAGCCCTACCGTGTTCAGCAGGAAGAACAGTATGGACTCGTGCCGCATCGCCCGCCGTGGCCGGTCCCGGTACGTCCAGTACCGGTTCATCAGGTACGAGGAGCAGGTGGCGACGAGGGCGGCGATGACGGTCGCCTTCAGCTCTCCGCCGACGAAGACGGTCAGTACGAGGACGTTGAACACCGCGTAGTTCAGCAGGGTGTTGATGCCGCCGACCGCCCCGAACTTCAGCACCTCCTGAGTGAGCTTCTGCCAGCGGGCGGGCAGGAAGCGGAGTACGCGCATTCGCTCAGCGTACGGGAGCCGCCTGGTCGCGGTGTGCCGATCGTGGACGTGCGGTGCGGCTCACCGGCGGTCGCGCTCTGTCATCGCCCGGGCCGGGGTGGGGCTGACGAAGACGAAGCGACGGTAGGACCAGAACCGGAACAGGGTGCCGAGGGCGGTGCCGACGATGTTCGCCGCGATGTTGTCCGCGAGCAGGGTGCGGAACACCCGAGGCCAGATGCTGCCCAGTCCGTAGTGGCTGATCGCCAGACAGGCCAGCCCGATGCCCAGGCCGACCGCGTTGAAGAAGAAGTAGAGCACGTATTCGCGGCCGAGGCTGGAGCGTGGGCGGTGGCGCCAGGTCCAGAAGCGGTTGCCGATGAACGCAACCGTCGCCGCGGCCACCGTCGACAAGGTCTTCGCGGCCAGGCTCTCCATGCGCAGGCTGTGCGCGGCGATGTTGAACAACGCCAGATCGACCACGAACGCCACCCCGCCGACCGCGCCGAATTTGCCCATCTCGTGCATGAGATGGCCGAAGCGGTCGAGGAGACTGCCGATCAGCCCACGTCGTGTCCCGGATGGTGAGGGCTGGCTGCCGGTAGCGGTCACTGGCACGAGCCTGAGCGTACCGGCCGGGATGCGTCCACCCGCCGCCTCCGGCCGACTGGGCCGGAACGCGAGGTTTGGCGTCGATCATCCGGCTGTTGATCGAACATGCGCATGGCGACCATAATTGCGTCGCAAACTGACACGATTCGTGATACCTTGTGCCGTTCTTCACAACCGCCCACCGGGCTGCTGGTCGACGCTCTACGCTGAGCGATACTCCAAAGACTTCCGAACAAGAGACTTTAGAAACGAGCGCGGCGGTTACGCGCCCGCAGGTACGGGCATTCCCACGCAGGGTCACCGTCGACCACGAGGAGATGGATCATGAGTGCTCCGACGACTACGCGCATCCCGGGTCTGGACAATCCCCCGACGAATCACGCCGAGCTGATCGCCTGGGTCAGGGATGTCGCGGAACTGACCACCCCCGACCGGGTGGTCTGGGTGGACGGGTCGGATGAGGAGTGGCGGCGACTGACCGACGAACTCGTCGAGGCCGGCACGCTGGTGCGCCTGAACCCCGAGCGCAAGCCCAATTCCTTCTGGGCGCGCACCGACCCGGGCGATGTGGCGCGGGTGGAGGAGCGGACCTTCATCTGCTCGGTGGACGAGGCCGATGCCGGACCCACCAACAACTGGATGGCGCCGGACGAGATGAAGCGCGTCATGACCGACCTGTACCGGGGGAGCATGCGCGGGCGGACCATGTACGTCATCCCGTTCTGCATGGGTCCGCTCGAGGCCGAGCAGCCCATGTTCGGTGTGGAGATCACCGACAGCGCGTACGTGGTCGCCTCCATGCGCATCATGACCCGGATGGGCGCCAAGGTGCTGCAGGGCATGGGGGACAACGCCCCCTTCGTCAAGGCGCTGCACTCGGTCGGCGCCCCGCTCGAGCCCGGCCAGAAGGACGTGCCGTGGCCCTGCAACGAGACCAAGTACATCTCGCACTTCCCGGAGACCCGGGAGATCTGGTCCTACGGCTCCGGGTACGGCGGCAACTCGCTGCTCGGCAAGAAGTGCTACTCGCTGCGGATCGCCAGTGTGATGGCCCGCGACGAGGGTTGGCTCGCCGAGCACATGCTGATCCTCAAGCTGACCTCCCCGGAGGGGCGGGTCCACTACGTGGCCGGTGCGTTCCCGTCGGCGTGCGGGAAGACCAACCTGGCCATGTTGGAGCCGACGGTTCCGGGCTGGAAGGTCGAGACGATCGGTGACGACATCGCCTGGATGCGCTTCGGGGAGGACGGCCGCCTGTACGCCCTCAACCCGGAGTACGGCCTGTTCGGCGTGGCCCCCGGCACCGACTGGAAGACCAACCCGAACGCCATGCGGACGATGGAGCGGGGTAACTCCATCTTCACCAACGTGGCGCTGACCGATGACGGCGACATCTGGTGGGAGGGCATGGGCGAGCCGCCGGCCCACCTGATCGACTGGAAGGGCCGCGACTGGACGCCGGACAGCGGCGAGCTGTCGTCCCACCCGAACAGCCGGTTCTGCACGCCGATCAAGCAGTGCCCGATCATCGCGCCCGAGTACGACGACCCGAAGGGTGTGCCGATCGACGCGATCCTCTTCGGCGGCCGGCGCAAGGACACGATCCCGCTGGTGACCGAGGCCCGTGACTGGGTGCACGGGGTCTTCATGGGTGCGACGCTCTCGTCCGAGACGACCGCCGCGGCCGCCGGGAAGGTCGGCGTGGTCCGCCGGGACCCCATGGCCATGTTGCCGTTCATCGGCTACCACGCCGGTGACTACTTCCGGCACTGGATCAACGTCGGCAAGGGCGTCGACGGCGACGCCGGCAAGCTGCCGAAGATCTTCTACGTGAACTGGTTCCGCCGGGACGCGGACGGCAAATTCGTGTGGCCGGGCTTCGGCGAGAATTCCCGAGTCCTGAAGTGGATCATCGAGCGCATCGAGGGGCGCGCCGAGGCGGTGGAGACGCCGATCGGACTGGTGCCGACCCCCGACGCGATCGACGTCGAAGGGCTCGACATGACCCGCGAGGAACTGGAGATCGCGCTCAAGGTCGACCCCGAGGAATGGCGCAGCGAGCTGCCGCTGATCACCGAGTGGTTCGAGAAGATCGGTGACAAGGTGCCGGGCGTCCTCTGGGCCGAGTTGGACGCGCTGCGGGCGCGGATCGACGCGGCGAGCGAGCGGTAGAAGCACTCCCTGCGGCGGGGGCCGAGATCTCGGCCCCCGCCGCAACGGATATGACGCCGAACCGGCGTAATGTCATCGGGCCTCCCATTTCGCAGGCGGGCGACCGCGCGCTCGACGTCAGGCGCAACTCGTTAGTCTTGACCTTGATGAATCTGCGCAAACTCGTTTATTCCCTTTACGAGCGGCGGTTGAAGGCCGACCTGGTCGGCAAGCCGGTGCCGCGGCATGTCGGCGTGATGTGCGACGGGAACCGCCGGTGGGCTCGGGACATGGGCTTCGTGGACCCCAACGACGGGCATCGGGTGGGGGCCGCCAAGATCAAGGATGTGCTCGTCTGGTGCGATGAGGCCGGCATCGGGCACATCACGCTCTATCTGCTCGCCACCGAGAACCTCCGCCGCCCGGCTAGCGAGCTCGAAGGACTGCTGCGCATCATCGAGGACCTGGTCGTGGAGTTGGCGCAGGAGGGCAATCCGTGGCGCCTGCGGATGGTGGGCGCCCTGGATCTGTTGCCGGCGCAGACCGCGACGGTGCTGAAGGCGGCCGAGGAGCGGACCCTCGATCGGACCGGCGGCGCGCAGGTCAATATCGCCGTCGGCTACGGCGGGCGACGGGAGATCGCCGACGCGGTGCGGTCCCTGCTGCAAGAGCATGCGGCCGCGGGCGGAACGCTCGAGGAGCTCGCCGAGATCCTCGACGTCGACCTCATCGCCAGGCATCTCTACACCCGTGGTCAACCCGACCCGGACCTGGTCATCCGTACCAGCGGCGAGCAGCGGTTGTCCGGCTTCCTGCTGTGGCAGTCGGCCCACTCCGAGTTCTACTTCTGCGAGCTGAACTGGCCCGACTTCCGGCGTATCGACTTCCTGCGCGCCCTGCGGTCGTACGCCCACCGGCAGCGTCGGTTCGGCATCTGAGCCAAACGGTCTACCGCAGGGTGGCGAGGAATTCGCCGACGGCGGTGGGGGAGGCGAGGGTGAGGTCGGCCGCCGAAGCCAGCTCCGCGCCGGTCTCCGGATTGTCGACGGCCACGCAGACGCCGAAGAAGTCCGGATCGGCGGCGGCCCGGGCGCGTAGCGCCGCGAACGCCTTCAGGTCGGAGACGTCGTCCCCGAAGTACCAGGCGCACCGGGCGGCTCCGAGCGCCTCGCCGATCACCATGCCCTTGTCCCGGTCCACGGGCGGTTTGAGCTCGACCACCATCCGGCCGACCTGTACCCGCAGTCCCAGCTGGTCGACCACGGTCTGCCCCCAGGCCGCCACCCGCTCCGCCAGGTGCCGGGCGGTCCGGTAGTGCAGGGCGACCGAGAGCCGCTTGTACTCCACCAGCACCTCACCGGGCAGCTCGGTGCGAGCCCGCTCGGCCAGGTCCGCCATCACCGGGATCCAGGGCAGCGCCGCCGGATCGGTCACCGCCTCGCCGCCGCGACGGCACTGCTCCAGGCCGTAGAGACCGTAGAGGTCCAGGGTGTGCAGCCCGGCGAATCGATCGCGGAGGAACTCCACCGGCCGGGCCGAGACGATGGCGACGCGCTGGACCCGGTCGGCCAGGGCGGTGAGCGCGGGAACGACACCGGGAGCGGGGCGTACCGCGTCGGGGTCGACCTGGACGGGCGCGAGCGTGCCGTCGAAGTCGAAGAAGAGCGCGCACTGGTCGGCCCGTTCCCTGGTCAACTGCCGGGCCTGCGCCACCTTGGGAAGCGCCGGCCGGCCAGCAGTGTTGATCTCGCCCACACGGGCCAGCGTACCCAGGGCCGGTCGGCGGGAAACGGCCCGTACGCGTGGCTCAGTCCTCGGTCGCGGTCATCGTTCTACGGCTGCCGCGTGCGCCGATCGGGATCACCGATTCGTCCCGGTCCTGCCCGAGCGGATAGCCTCCGACGAAGTCGGGGCGGTGTTCGGCGACGTATTGGTCGATCTCGTTGAGTCGGGCGATCAGGAACTCGGTCAGCGCGGTGATTCGAGCGTTGGTCAGCTCGTAGAGATGAGCCACGACGGCCACCGTCACGGCGACCGCCGTGGTCGCGATCGCCGCCATGTTGATCACATCCGGGACCTCGCCGTTCCCGAGTGACATCAGCAGCACGTTGACGGTGACGCACAGGGTCGCCGACACGGCGGCGACCACGATGGCAACCCATTTCAGGGGCATCTGCCGCACCCCCTCCTCACTGTCCCGCAGGGCTGTGTCCGGCCTTGTCCCGTCCCCCCGCCGTTACGACGAGCCCAAGCAGTACGAGTTTGGACGCTAGCGCGCGTTGCCGCCGCTTGCGCGATATCCGCACATCTGTCTAAGTCTTCTTTCGCTATTTGCGCAACCTACCCCGCCCGTTTGCGCTGCCTGGGCGGGTCGGCCGGCAACGGCGGCCGATAGGCGAGGTAGCGGACGGTCTCTCTGATGTGGAACTTCTCGGCGGCGGAGACGTTGGGATCCGCGAGGCGGCGCAGCAGCGCCTCGACGTCGGGATCCATCGGCGGGGGCGTCGGCGGGGTGGGGCGGGCCGTCGGCGGGCGGGTCCAACCGAGCGCGGCGAACGCGTGCGAAGGGTTGATGCCGAGCCCGTTGCAGAAGGCGACCACCCGTTCGGCTGCAGGGTCGCTGGACCAGTCGCCGCGTACCCAGCGGTTGAGGGTCTGGCGGGAGATGCCGGTACGACGGGACACCTCGGTGGCGGTCCAGGCCCGCGTGGTCCGCGCGTCGTCGAGGGCCTTGCGCACGAAGGCCGCGAAGGCGACCTTCCGGCCGGCGGTCTTGGTCACCGGGCGACGGTACGACCAGCCTGGCGGTTCGTCCTTCCCAGCGTCCTGGTTGTCTCGTGCACGTGACTGTATATCTCGGTGCTCGCGTTCCGCGTCACCGCTTGTGTCGAGGGGGGTCACGGGCAAATAATAGGCGACGCAGACTCGTTGCTAATTGGACGAAAAGGTGATGCCGTCACGCGTATGGGACGCTGTCGGATGTGTAACGTCGAGGACACGGTCGGCAGACGCGGGATCGCATCCCGGTGATCGGGGGGATTCGGCGGCCGAAGCCCGCCAGCGCAGGAGTTGACCTGATCCGGTTCAGGGGGGAAGTGAGCGGGATTCGGCCGAGCCCGACTGGCGATCGACGATCGTCGTTCGAGTCGGAGGAGAGATGATCAGGCAAAATGGGCGGCCGCTCAGGCTCGGGGGTGCAAAGCGGTCGGGGGTTGCAGTCGAGGAGACCGCATGAGCCCATTCTTCGCAGTCTTCCTGGTATTGCTGTTGGGCTCGTCGGCCTACGCGGCCGGGAGGCTTCACGGACAACTCAGCTATCGGCTCGGGTACCGCTTCGGCTACCGGCAGGGCTATTTCGACGGTGACCGGGGGGCGTGGAACCGTCGTCGGCGGGAGATGCGGCCCGGCTTCGGGCCGATGCTGGCGGTTCCGAGCGCGCCCGCCCGGACCGGTGTCCGGCAGGGCACGACCTACCGGGCCGGAACCTTCGTGGGAACCGCCGGTCAGAGCGGATCGCACGCCGCCGTGGTCGGCCGGGACGCCGACTAGGCCGGCCCGGGCCGGCGGAGTCGCCCCGCACCACGCTGCTGTCATGGTGTGACTGAGGTCACAAACATGTTTCCTGTCGCCCATGCCGCAGCGTGGTGCGTAAGGGTGTGCATGTGCATGCCCCCATCGAAGGGACCACCTCGTGAGTCGGCCGTGGAGCCGGTTCGGAATGCGGACGGTCGCCGTCGGGTTGCTCCTCGCTGGGCTCGGCGGCGGCTACTTCCTCAGCGACATCCGGCAGATCCAGCAGAAGAGCATCGAGGCGCAACGCATCGCCGAGTTCGAGCAGGCCGAAGCTGAATACCTCAGGCATCGGCACGGCGCCCACCTGATCGCTACCGCCGGCATCCGGGCCGCCCAGTACGAGGCGTCGGTGAAGGCCGCCGCAGCCGCCAAGGCGGAGGCGGCGCGAGCCGACGCGGCCAAGGCAACGGCCACCCGCAAGCGTCGCGAGGCGCAGGCACGCTACGCCGGGCCCATCCCGGAGTCCTGCTCGGAATACAGCGGCAACCGCGCCATCGGCTGCGCGCTGCTCCTCGAACGAGGCTTCGGACTCGAAGAGATGCCCTGCCTCGACCGGCTGTGGACCAAGGAGAGCGGCTGGAACCACCGGGCCCGCAACGCGGCCAGCGGCGCGTACGGGATTCCCCAGGCGCTGCCCGGCAGCAAGATGGCAACCGCAGGGGACGACTGGGAGTACAACCCGGCGACCCAGATCAAGTGGGGGCTGAACTACATCACGAGCCGCTACGGCACACCCTGCGACGCGTGGGCGCACTCACAGAGCAGGGGTTGGTATTAGCCGCGACGGCGCGTTGGCGGATCGCGCGCCGGGCTGGTAGTCCGTAGAGAATGACCTCCGTGCCCTCCAGCGACGGGAATCGGTTCCGGTTCGGCACCCAGGCCTTCTACGCGGCGCTGGGGCGGGCGTTCGTCGGGATGTGCGCGGTCATCCCCGTGCTGTTCGCCATCGAAGCGCTCGACCTCTGGCTGGGCAGCTGGTTCGATGTCGAGTACGGCATCCTGCCCCGACAGGTCGACGGGTTGGACGGCGTCTTCTTCGGCCCGTTCCTGCACCACGGCTTCGCCCACCTCTACAGCAACAGCGTGCCGCTGATCCTGCTCGGCACCTTCGTGCTCGCCGGCGGCGTGCAACGGTTCCTCTACTCCACGCTGCTCATCGCACTGGTCAGCGGCCTCGGCGTGTGGTTCACCGGCTCCCCCGGCACGGTGGTGGTCGGCGCGAGCGGCGTCATCTTCGGCTACTTCGGGGTGCTCCTCACCCGCGCGGTCGTGGAACGCAGTTGGTGGAACCTGGGCGTGGTGGTCCTCGTCGCGCTCCTCTACGGCTGGCAACTGCTCGGCGTGCTACCCACCGACGCGCCCGTCTCCTGGCAGGGCCACCTGTTCGGGCTCGCCGGAGGTGTCGTGGCCGCCATCGTCTTCCGCCGCGCCCGCGCGCGCCGTCGCTGACCCGCGCCGCCGGGCTACGCTGAGCAGATGCGCGAGGTCGACATCGCCATCGTCGGCGCAGGACCGACCGGCCTCTTCGCGGCCTACTACGCCGGGTTCCGGGGCCTGTCCACCGCGGTGATCGACGCGCTTCCCGAACCCGGCGGTCAGATCACCGCGATGTATCCCGAGAAGGACATCTTCGATGTGCCCGGGTTCCCGTCGATCAAAGGCCGCGACCTCGTCGCCAACCTCGTCGCCCAAGCCGCCCCGTACGCGCCCGAGTACCTGCTCGGCACGGTGGCGCAGCAGCTGACGTTCGACGCACAGCAGCCGGTGCTCGGCATGGCCGACGGCACCGCGTTGCGCTGCGGCGCGGTCATCGTCACCGCCGGGCTCGGCAGCTTCCGACCGCGCCCACTACCGGCCGCCGCCACCTACCCCGGCGCGGGCATCGTTCACTTCGTGCCGCGACTCGCCGACCTCGCCGGGCAGGACGTCGTCATCGTCGGCGGCGGGGACTCCGCGTTCGACTGGGCGCTCGCCCTGCAGCCGGTGGCCCGCTCGGTCACCCTCGTACACCGTCGCGAGCGATTCCGGGCGCACGCGGCGACGGTGGCCCGGGTACGGCAGCTTCCGGTGCGCATCCTCGTGAACGCCGAGGTGACCGGAATCCACGGGGACGGCCGGGTCACCGCGATCGACATCACCCTCGGCGACGGGGGAACCGAGACCCTGCCCGCCGACTCGGTGGTCGCGGCGCTCGGCTTCACCGCCGATCTCGGGCCGCTCGCCACCTGGGGCCTGCGGTTGCACCGTCGACACATCCACGTGGACAGCACCATGGCGACGAACCTGCCGCGGGTGTTCGCCGCCGGCGACATCGCCGACTACCCGGGGAAGGTCCGGCTGATCGCCACCGGGTTCGGCGAGGCGGCCACCGCGGTGAACAACGCCGCCGTCACGATCGACCCGAGCGCCCATCTCTTCCCCGGGCACTCCTCCGAGTCCGGCTGAATCCAGCCGAAGCGGCCGTTTCGCTGTGCGCCGCAGCACCACCGACTAACGTCCCTAACCTGGGGTGGTGATATGTCGCTGCACGTGATCGTGGGGGCCGGCCCGGTCGGCTCGTCCGTCGCCCGCCTGCTCGCCGGCCGAGGCGAGCGGGTGCGGATCGTCAGTCGGAGCGGGAGGGGACCCGACGAGCCGGGTATCGAACGAATCCGGGCCGATGCCGCGCAGGCACCGCGGATGCAGGATCTGGCCGAGGGGGCGACGGCGATCTACAACTGCGCCCGGCCCGCCTACCAACGATGGCCCGCCGACTGGCCGCCCCTGGCGGGGTCGCTGCTGCACGCCGCCGAAAGCAGCGGTGCCGTGTTGGCCATCACCAGCAGCCTGCACGGGTACGGGCCGGTGGACAGCCCGATGACCGAGTCGATGCCGCTGCGGCCGCGCACCACCGAAGGCGCGGTGCGCACCCGGATCTGGCACGACGCGCTGGAAGCGCACCGGGCCGGGCGGCTGCGCGTCACCGAGGTGCGCGGCTCGGACTACGTGGGGGCCGGCGCCGATTCGTTCCTCACCCGCCAGGTGATCCCGAAGGTGCTGGCGGGGGAGCGGATCGTCGTACCGGCCGATCTCGACGCGCCGCACAGTTGGACGTACGTCGGCGACGTGGCCCGCACCCTGGTGGCCGCGGCCGCCGAGGAGCGGGCGTGGGGCCGACCCTGGAACGTGCCGACCGCTGCGCCGGCATCGATTCGCGAGGTCGCGCAGCGGGTCGCCGGCCTCGCCGGGATCCCGCTGCCGCCGTTGGCGAGCCGATCCCCCTTCCGGGTCTGGGCCGGCAGCGTGCTCGATCCGACGGTCCGCGCCCAGCGGGAGGCGGACTATCAGTACCGGCGACCCTTCATCGTCGACTCCTCGGCCGCCACCAACACCTTCGGAATCCAGCCGACTCCGCTGGACGAGGCGTTGCGGGCCACGATCGACGCGATGGCGGTGCGTACCCGATGACTGCCGGGCCGCCCGAGCGCTTCGGC
>DASVCA010000183.1:0-32590 GCA_036381835.1 Micromonosporaceae bacterium | reverse complement strand
CGGCCAACTCGCCGCCCTCCCCCGGCTTGCGGGACCGGTGGGCACCGACCAGTCCGGCCGCCCGGGGCATCGTGTCGTCGGCCCGGAAAGGCTCGGTCACCGGGTATACCGGCACCCGTCGCGTATCGCTGACCATGGGCTGACCGGCGTACAGACCGTCACAGGCGAGCACCTGAACCGCGGCCGGGCCGAGCGAGTGGCGGCCCCAGCGCAACGCGGTGCCACGCAACTCGATGTCGGTGACCGCGCCGGGCGGCACGTCGACCGCGAACGACCGGTCGCTGTCCGGGAAGCGCAGCCAGGTAGGCGTGGCGATGCGGACGAGCGCCAGGTCGTATCGGACCGCGTCCGCGTTGCCCACCGCGATCGTGGCGGACACCTCCTCGCCCTCGGCCGGGTTCCCGCCGTCGATCTGCAGGTCGAGCCGGGGAACGCGGGTGGGCCGTCGGCGCAGTGCCAGCGCGCTGCCGACGGCGAACGGCGCGGCGAGGATCACGAAGTCCACCCGCCCCAGCAGGGCCGCGGCGACGAGAAACAATCCAGTGATCAACACGGCGCGCCCGAGCGCCCGGGTCGGGTGCCACCCCGGGTCCCTGGGAGGCGCTACGTCGGGCTCGCGGACGGCCTCCGATGCGGCGGCGCGCGAGGCGGTCATCGCAGGTGCGCCGAACCGCCGGCGTAGCTGGGCACCGCACCGCTCTTCGGTGCCGGCGTCTGCTCCAGGACCTCCCACACCACCGAGGACGGGTCGACCTGTCGCAACCACATCTCCGGCCGCAGGGTGATGCGGTGGGCGAGGGCGGGCACCGCCACCGCCTTGACGTCCTCGGGGATCACGTAGTCCCGACCCGCCAGTGCGGCGACCGCCCGGGCGAGCAGCAGCAGGGCCAGGGAGCCGCGTGGCGAGGCGCCGACCAGCACCGAGGGGTGGCTGCGGGTGGCTGCGGTCAGGTCCACGATGTACCGCCCCAGCGAGTCCTCCACCACCACCGTCTCCAGTGCCGCCTGCATCGCCCGCAGCGTCTTGGCATCGACGATCGGCTCGAGTTCCGCCTCCTCCCGGCGACGGTCCATCCGCCGCCGTAGCACGTCCCACTCCTCCTCTCGGTCTGGGTAGCCGAACGAGATGCGCAGCAGGAACCGGTCGAGTTGCGCCTCGGGCAACGGGTAGGTGCCCTCGTACTCGATGGGGTTCGCGGTGGCGAGCACGTGGAACGGTGCCTCCAACCGGTAGGTGACCCCCTCCACCGAGACCTGCTTCTCCTGCATCGCCTCCAGCAGTGCCGCCTGCGTCTTCGGGGGCGTCCGGTTGATCTCGTCGGCGAGCAGCAGATTGGTGAAGACCGGCCCGGGGCGGAAGGCGAAGTCACCGGTGCGCTGGTCGTACAGGTAGGAACCGGTGACGTCGGCGGGCAGCAGGTCGGGAGTGAACTGAAGCCGGCGGAAGTCCAGTCCGAGCGCTTGGGCCAGCGACCGGGCGGTCAGCGTCTTTCCCAGGCCGGGCAGGTCCTCGAGCAGCACGTGGCCGCCGGCCAGGATACCGGCCAGCACCAGCTTCAGGGCGTGGCGTTTGCCGACCACCACGGTGCCGACCGCGTCGAGCACGGCCCCGCCCAGCCGGCCCACCTCGGCGGTGGAAATCGGCTCCACATGATTCATAGGTTCTCCAGTCTGGCGAGAATCTCGGCGTACTCGCGTTGCGTCGGGGTGCGGTGGAGCTGTCCGTGCAGCAGCGCCCACAGCGGCTCGCCGAGCAGCGCGCGGGCTCGGGCCGGATCTCCGGCGAGGGTGATGCCGCGCCGCTGGCGCAGCCGCTCATCCACCAGTTCGATGAGTACCGGCCGCAACGCGCGACGGAACCGCTCCGGCTCCCGGTGCGCCCATTGGAGCCGGCGCTCCCAGCGGCGTAGCTCACGACGTAGTCCGTCCTGTTCGCCGAAGCGATAGCTGCCATCGTCCGCCTGCGGCAACCGCAGGGGTTGACGTGCCGCAGCAGGCGGCGCGAGCTGCGCGCTCACCCGACGCAGAAGCAGCAGGGCGAGCACCGCCGCGAACACGGCGACGGCGGACACCCCGAGGCCGTAGAACCGCAACCCGACGACGCTCGACGCGGTGAGCCCGGCGGCGACCGCGAGGTTGCGAAGCCACCATCCGATCCCGAAGCCCGTCGCAGCCCGGCGCGGCGGCTCGGTCTCGTGTCGGAGGAGATCGTCGAGGCTCGCTTCGGTCATGCCGATCCACTCAACTCGACGCGCAGTCGCGCCAACGCGGCGCGGGCCTGTGCCCGCATCCGCTCGTCCACCGTGTGGGAGGCGTACCGCGCCTCCCGGTACGTCTGGGCGAACGCCTCGAGCACGTCGGCGCTGACGACCGCCGGCCGGTCGCCCGTACTCGCCGACCGGCCGGTGAGCAGCCGGGTGACCAGATCGGTCGGGGTGTCCCCGACCTGTCGGGGTACGCCGGCATCGGCAGCGGCCCGTTCCAGCCGCACCCAGCAGGCGATGACGGCACGGCGCGGGTCGGTGTCGCTGTCCGAGAGGTCGGCCAGGCCGGCGTCGAGCGCGGCGACCACCTCGTCCGCGGTACGCGTCCGTCTGACTTCGGCCCCCACCTCCTGCGGCAGTCGGCGACGGCGGGAGGCCCGGTCGCGAAACAGGACGATCAACAGCAGCCCGATCACGGCCGCGGCCAGGGCGCCGCAGGCGATGGCGAGCAGGGTCCCCGCCCAGCCGGGAAGGGGCAGGTTACCGGCGTCCGACGTGGGCAGCTGCGGTGGGGCGGACGTCTCGTAGTGCTGCGGCGGCAGCCGGTCCATCGGCTCGGGGCTGCCACCGATCGGCTGGACCTCGCGGACTTGCAACGACGATCGGCTGGCCGCGATCGCGGCCACCGTCAGCAGGCTCGCCACGGCCGCCAGGGGTGCCCATCGGCGTACGGCGGCCCTCACTGACTGCGCTCGCTCTCCGCCGGCAGGAGGCGGTGCCGCCTGCCGGCCTCGTCAGTCCACTCCGGCGAGCTGTTTCGCCCGCGCGAATATGTCGTCCAGCATCGCGGGCGTGAGACGACCGGTGAAGGTGTTCTGCTGGCTGACGTGGTAGCAGCCCAGCAGATAGGGCACCGGAGAGCCGTCCTCGCCCGGATCGACCGTACCGGATGCGCCGGACGGATCCCACTCGACGCCGTGCCCGAAGGTCGGACGTGGCATCGGCGGCCGAATCCCGTACACCTGGCGCAGCACGGGCCACCATGCCGACCAGGCGAACGCGCCGAGCGCGACCACCACGCGCAGCGTCGGCCGGACCAGTGCGACCTCGCGGTGCAGCCAGGGCGCGCAGGTGTCCCGCTCCGCCGGCGTCGGCTTGTTGTCCGGCGGGGCGCAGCGGACGGCGGCGAAGACCCGGGTCTCTCGCAGCGCCAGCCCGTCGTCGCGCGACACACTCGTCGGCTGATTGGCCAGCCCGGCCCGGTGCAGTGCGGCGAACAGCACGTCTCCGGAGCGGTCACCGGTGAAGATCCGTCCGGTGCGGTTTCCGCCGTGTGCGGCCGGCGCGAGCCCGATGATGCCGATTCGGGCGTCGGGAACCCCGAACCCCGGCACCGGCCGTCCCCAGTACACCTGGTCGCGGTAGGCGGCGCGGCGTACCGCGGCCACATGTTGCCGCCAGTCGACCAGGCGTGGGCAGGCGAAGCAGTCGGCGATGGCGGTATCGAGGTCGGCCAGGTCGGCGGCGCGGCGGGCGTGTTCGGCCACCTCGGCCGGGGTGCGGGTCGCGGTCACGGTCAGCCGAGCCTCGCCCGGAACAGTTCGAGGGTGCGCGCCCAGGCGCTGGCCGCGGCCTGCGGGTGGTAGCAGTCGGGCCGATCGTCGTTGAAGAAGGCGTGGCGGGTGCCCGGATATTCGTAGCGGGTGCATTCGCCTCCGGCCGCCTTGATCGCCTGTAGCGCCGCCGCCACGCCTTCCGGTGTGGCCTGGTCGTCCTGCTCCGCGCAGTGGATGACGGCGGCCTTCCCGGAATAGTCGGACCATTCGGAGCGCATTCGCGCCCAGGGCAGGGCCGGGTAGAACCCTGCCGCCGCGACGATCCGCGGCGAGCGGGTCGCCGCCCACAGCGCCAGGCTGCCGCCGGCACGGAACCCGACGCAACCGATCCTGCCGCTGACCTCGGGTCGGCTGCTCAGATACCCGACCGCGTCGGCGACACATTCGGCGGCCGCGTCCATGGCGAGCCCCATGAGCAGTCGCCGGGCCTCATCCGGCTCGGCGGCGGCGACACCGCCGTACAGGTCGGGGACGAATGCGACGTAGCCGGCGGCCGCTAGGCGGTCGGCCACGGTCTTGATGTGTGGGACCAGTGCCCACCACTCCTGGATCACGATCACCGCGGGACGGCTCGTGCCGTCCGTCGGCAGGGACAGATAGCCGTGGCCGGTCCCGCCGTCACCGTCGAAGGTCACCATCTCACCCATCGGCCGTCCTCCTGCCGGTCAGTCGCCGTTGGCCAATCCAACAGTGGTACCGGGATCCGGGGTAGCCTCCCACGCCGGGACACCCGCACGAAAGGCGCAGGCGACGTGGTGTTCACCTCTGGCTCTCCTTGAGCAGCTCATCCATGGTGGACACGAAGGACCGCCAGAGCTCGCTGGACCGTTGCAGCCGGTCCCGGCCCGCCGCGTTCAGCGAGTAGTACTTGCGGGGCGGCCCTTCCTCGCTCGGCAGCATGTACGTGGTCAGCAGCCCGGCCTGGAACAGGCGACGCAACGTGCCGTAGACCGAGGCGTCCCCCACCTCCTCGAGGCCGGCGGCTCGCAGGCGGCGCATGATGTCGTAGCCGTAGCCGTCCTCATCCCGCAGGACGGCCAGCACCGCGAGGTCGAGCACACCTTTGAGCAGCTGGGTGGTGTCCACCGACCCACACTACCGCGCATTACGAAATAGCTGCAATCGGGTCGTGGGTGACCGAGGGGCCGCCTATGGCACCTCAGGCCGCCATCGCCAGTCGAATCCCCGGCTCGACCAGTCCGCGGTACTGCCGGTCGGCGATCGCCTGCGGTATCGAGCGCAGCAGCCTGTCCCGCAGCGCACGGGCCGCCGGACTGCCCCAGTGCGAGACGGCACCGAGCCGTCGAGACGTCAGCTGGACCCTGCGCACCCGGCGGTGCCGAGCCGCCCGGTAGCGGCGGGCTGCGCCCTCCACGCCGGCGTCGAGCACCCGGGTGAGGGCGTAGGCGTCCTCGATGGCCATGGCGGCGCCCTGGCCCTGGTTCGGGGTCATCGCGTGGGCCGCGTCGCCGAGCAGGATCACCCGGTCGCGTCCCCACACCGGGGCGTCCAGCTCCTCCAGATCGTGGTGCAGCGGCGGGGCTTCGGGGAGCGCTTCGAAGATCCGGGTCAGTTCCGCGGGGTGCCCGCTGAACGTCTGCTCGAATCCGTCCGGCCATGCGGGTGCCGGTGCCCGACGAGGTGCCGACATCACCAGGTAGTAGTAGAGCTGCTGGTCCCGCAGCGGCACCACGCCGATCCGCGTACGCCCGGCCCACGATTCGATGGCGTGCGAGTACCCGGGGTTGCGGGTCAGTCCCCGCCAACAGGTGACACCGCTGTATCGCAGCGGCCGGGCGCCGAGGGCCAGCTCCCGAGTCGTGGAGTGGATGCCGTCGGCACCCACGACGAGGTCGAAGGTGTGCACGCCCGGACCGTCGGCGAAGCGCACGTCAACGGAGTCGCCGCGGTCGGACAGGTCGGTGAGCGTACGCCCGAAGACCAGGTCCACCTCGGCGGGCAGTGCGGCTGCCAGGGCCTGGTGCAGCGCCGGGCGGGACAGCGCCCACGTCGGGCCGTACCGTTCCCTGTACCTCCCCGTCGCGATCCGCTGCAACAGCGAGCCGTCGGCGGCCACTACATCGAGTGCCGTCAGCTCATGTCCGTCCGCCGAAAGGTCGATGCCGAGCGCGTCGAGCACGCGGGTGGCGTTCGGGGCCAGGATGATGCCCGCCCCCGCCGCGGTGAAGGTGCTGTGCTTCTCGGCCAGGGTCACCCGATGACCGGCCCGGGCCATCGCAACGGCCGCGGTCAGACCGCCGATCCCGGCGCCGACGATGAGGATTCTCATAGCTGTTTCTCCGTCTTGAACATCCTGCGCAGCAGGGTTTCCAACAGGGCCAACTGCTCGGCTCGGCTGAACTGGCCGCGCAGGCCGGCCAGCAGGATGCCGAAGTAGAGCGAGAAGTAGCCGGTGAAGGCCACCGTCGGATCGATGGGGGCAACCGCGCCCGCGGCCACGGCAAGATCGATCTGCCGGGTCACCCAGTGCTGGAACTCGGCCAGTCGCCGATCGGTCGGACCTTGGGGGTCGGTGTTGAACAGCGACGCGGCGAGGTACTGCCGGGCGAGTTCCGGCTCGGCGTCGAACGACGCATACAGCACCCGCGCGACGTGCACGAGTCGGGTCACCAGGTCACCGGAGGTCGGCACGGTACGGAGTGCCTCGTCGAGGGGTCCGGCGATCCGCTCGTCGAGCAGGGTCTCCACCAGGACGTCCACGTTCGGGAAGTGAACGAAGAAGGTACCGACCGCGACCCCGGCTTCCTGGGCCACTTCACGGGTGGTCAGGTTCGCCAGTCCGCGTTGCTCGATCACCCGACGCGCGGCGGCCAGCAGCGCTCGCCGGGTCTGTTCCTTACGTGCCTGACGCCCGCGGGGCTCTTGGGTAGGTTCGACTTCCACATCACTGAGCATACTCACTGAGTTTGCTCAGCATCCACTGGTCGCACTCGCTGCCCCACACCTCACCAGGCCGGGCCGGTGCCGTTGCGGACCGTGCCGTCGATCCCGGCCGTCAACCCAGCAGGCTGTATGCGATGCCGTCGAGAATGTCGTGCTCGCTGGCGATCATGGAGATCATGCCGGCCCTTTCCATGATCACTCGAAGCACCAGCGCGCCGGCGCCGATCACGTCCGCGCGACCGGGGTGCATCACCGGGATCGCCAACCGCCTGGCGACCGGCATGGCGAGCAGGTCGCCGGTCACCTTCGCCACCTCCTCGTACGACAAGCCGGCGTGATGAATCCGCGCCGAGTCGTACGCGGGCAGCCCGAGCGCGATCGCGGTGACCGTGGTGACCGAGCCGGCCAGCCCGACCAGCGTCGCCGCATCCCGCCCGGGCACGGCGGCCAGCGCCCGATCGACCGCAGCCGCGATGTCCGCCTCGGCGGCGGCGATCTGCTCTGCGGTCGGGGGGTCCCCGGCCAGGTGCCGCTCGGTCATCCGTACACACCCGATGTCGACGGAGACCGCGGCATCCGGGGCACCGGTACCGACGATGAACTCGGTGGAGCCGCCGCCGATGTCGACCACCAGGTACGGCGGGCGGGCGGCAGCGGGCAGGCCCCGCACCGCCCCGGCGAACGACAGCCGGGCCTCTTCCTCGCCGCTGACCACCTCCGGCTCGACGCCGAGTGTGTCCACCACCATGGCCCGGAACTCGTCGGCGTTCTCCGCGTCCCGGCTGGCCGAGGTGGCCACCATCCGGATTCGTTGCGCGCCGAACTCGGCGATCTCGGCCGCGAACCCCGCCAACGCCCGCCGGGTGCGTTCGATGGCCGCCGGAGCCAGTCGTCCGGTCCGGTCGACGCCCGCACCGAGCCGGACGATCTCCATCCGTCGGACCACGTCGATCAGCGGCGCCTGCCCACCCGCCGACGGGTCCGGCAGGTCCGCCACCAGAAGCCGAATGGAGTTCGTGCCGCAGTCGATCGCCGCCACTCTCATCACGCGTCAACCCTAGGGGGCACGACGGTCACAGGTGCAGCAGCATCCGGGTGTTGCCCAACGTGTTCGGCTTGACCCGTTCGAGGTCGAGGAACTCCGCGACGCCCTCGTCGTACGAGCGCAGCAACTGTTCGTACACGGACGGCGGCACCGGCGCGCCGTCGATCTCGACGAAGCCGAACGAGGCGAAGAACCTGGTCTCGAAGGTCAACACGAAGACCTTGCGCACCCCCAGCTCCCGGGCCACCCCGAGCAGCTCGGTCACGATCCGGCGGCCGATCTTGTGGCCGCGCCAGTCCGGGTCGACCGCCACGGTGCGGATCTCCGCCAGGTCCTCCCACATCACGTGCAGCGCGCCGCAGCCGACCACGGACCCGTCGGATGGGCGGACCGCCACCCGGAACTCCTGCACATCCTCGTAGAGGGTGACGGTGGCCTTGCTCAGCAGGCGACGGTCGTCGCTGTAGGTGTCGATGAGGCGACGGATTCCGCGTACGTCTGCGGTGCGGGCCCGACGGACGACGACGTCTGCGGTGTCCACGACGCCAGCCTACGGCTGCTCGGACGGTACGACACACGGACCGTCCAGCCACCAGGGCTCGATGAGTTCGAGCACCTCGTCACCGAACGGGTTGACGCCCGGGCCGGCGGCCAGGGCGTGCGCCAGATGCACGTGCAGACATTTCACTCGCCCCGGCATGCCGCCCGCCGACACACCGGCGATCTCCGGGACGGCGGCGATCGCCTCCCGGCGGGCCAGATAGTCCTCGTGGGCCGCACGGTAGCGCGCGGCCAACTCCGGGTCCTGTTGCAGGCGGGCGGTCATCTCCCGCATCAGCCCGCCCGACTCCAGCCGACCGCAGGCGGCGGCGGCGCGTGGGCAGGTGAGATAGAACAGGGTCGGGAAGGGCGTGCCGTCGGCGAGCCGCGGATGGGTCTCCACCGTGTCCGGCAGCCCGCACGGGCAACGGTGGGCGACGGCCCGGGTGCCGCGCGGCGGGCGACCGAGCTGGGCGGCCACCGCGACTCGATCCGCCTCAGTCGCCGGTTCCCGCACCGGCGGCGGCACCTCGTCGGCGGCTCTCCTGGCCGGGGGCACCGTGGTCACCGCGCGGCTCCGTCCGCGGCCTGCACGCTGGTCCAGAGCCGGTCGTACCAGGGACCACCGGATCTGCTCGCGGCGTCGGAGCGCGCCCCCGCATCCCGGGCGGCGCCCTCCGGGTCGTAGACGACGAGCAGGACCTTCTCGCCCTCCTCGACCATGTAGAACCGTTCCTTCGCCTTGATCTTGATGTACTCCGGGTCCTTCCAGAGCTCCGCCTGCTGTGACAGCGCGTCGATGTGCGCTCGCTGCGCGGCCTGCTCGGCCTCCATCCGGGCGATCTCGGACTGCTGGTTGAGGTAGTTGCGCACCGGATAGGTATAGGCCAACGCCAGAGTGACCAGCACCGCGACCACCGTGGTGACCCGGCCGGTCAGCCAGCGGGGCTGAGGCGCGGCGACGCGTTTGGCGGTACCGCCGGCGGCGGCGCGGCGCGCCGCCGCCGGCCTGCTGGCAGGCCGGGAACCCACCACGCCCCGGGGCGCGTAGCGGCTACCGCCGCGCGCACCCACCTCGCGCCCCCGGACACCGGCCCGGGCAGGCAGATCCGGGCGGCGGGCAGGACGCTGCCCGCCGGGTGTGCGTCGTGTCATCGCCATCCCCTCCCGGTCCGGCCGTCCGTCATCGAAGGTGCGGCGCCGCCGACCGGTCCGCTCAGCTACCGGCGCGGTAGCGCGGGAAGGCACCGGCCCCGGCGTACCGGGCCGCGTCGGCCAGCTCCTCCTCGATCCGCAACAGCTGGTTGTACTTGGCCACCCGCTCCGAACGGGCCGGGGCACCGGTCTTGATCTGCCCGCAGCCGGTGGCGACGGCCAGGTCGGCGATCGTGGTGTCCTCGGTCTCACCGGAGCGGTGGCTCATCATGCAGCGGTAACCGGCGCGGTGCGCCATGTCGACCGCATCGAACGTCTCGGTCAGCGTACCGATCTGGTTGACCTTCACCAGCACCGCGTTGGCCACCCCTTCGGCGATCCCGCGGGCGATCCGCTGCGGGTTGGTGACGAACAGATCGTCGCCGACGAGCTGCAGCCGCTCGCCGAGCGACGCGGTCAGCGTCTTCCACCCGTCCCAGTCCTCTTCGGCGAGCGGGTCCTCGATGGACACGATCGGGTACGCGTCGAGCAGCTTGTGGTAGTAGGCGGCCATGTCGTCCGCCGACTTGACCGCACCCTCGAAACGGTAGCCCTCGCCCTTGGCGTAGAACTCGGTGGCCGCCACGTCGAGTGCGAAGACGATGTCGGTGCCGAGCTGGTAGCCGGCCTTCTCGACGGCTTCGGCCAACAGGTCGAGCGCGGCCGCGTTGGCGGGCAGGTCGGGCGCGAACCCGCCTTCATCGCCCAGGCCGGTGGCCAGGCCCTTCTTCTTCAGTACCGCCTTCAACGCGTGGTAGACCTCGGCACCGGCGCGCACCGCCTCCCGGAAGGTCGGCGCGCCGATCGGAGCGATCATGAACTCCTGGATGTCGACGTTGGAGTCGGCGTGAGCACCCCCGTTGAGGATGTTCATCATCGGCACCGGCAGCAGGTGCGCGTTCGGCCCGCCCAGGTAGCGGAACAGCGGCAGCTGCGCGCTCTCCGCGGCGGCCTTGGCGACCGCCAGGGAGACGCCCAGCATCGCGTTCGCGCCCAGATTGGACTTGTCGTCGGTGCCGTCGATGTCGATCATCTTCTGGTCGATGAGGCGCTGCTCGGCCGCGTCGTAGCCCACCAGCTCCTCGACGATCTCGTCCTCGATGTTGGCGACGGCCTTCTCCACGCCCTTGCCGTTGTAGCGGTCCGCATCGCCGTCGCGCAGCTCAAGCGCCTCGAACGCGCCGGTCGACGCGCCGGACGGCACCGCGGCGCGAGCGATCGTGCCGTCATCCAGCCCGATCTCGACCTCGACGGTCGGATTGCCCCGCGAGTCGAGTATCTCCCGCGCGACGATTCCCTCGATGGTGGCCACTGGGTCGCTCCTTGTTGTCGATGATGGGTCGGCCCCGTCGGCGTCCCGCCGCAGGCCGCTGCCCCTCGTCCGGCCCCACGATTCGGCCGGAGATCGCTAACGGCAGCGTATCGGTCCGGGCCGGTGCGACGGGCGGGAGCCTCGCGGTTGGCCGTCCGGATTCCTCGGAGCCATCGTTCGATCGGACAGCTATGGTGAATTTTGTCCGAAAGATGGTGGCGAGTTTGCGTCTACTCAGCCGATGGGCAAGGCTGACGGCCATGCCAGCCCGCTCGTCCTCATCGCGCGTCCTGACGGGAACGATCGCCATCGCGGTCCTGTTGACGGCCGGGTGCCAAACCGCCGGGAGCGGCAGCCGACTGACCAGCAGGGCCGACCTGGTCAACGAACTGGCCGCCCGGCTCGACCGCGCCCACGAACTGACCTACACCGCCGAGTACCGGCTACCGGACGGGAAGACCGCAGCGATCTATCAGTCCCAGCAGCCGCGCCGCGCCGCCTACGCGTACCCGGATGGAAAGGTCGTGGTGACCTCCGAGGCGACCGCCGAGTGCGACCTCGGCGATCGGCCCACCTGCACGCTCACCTCGACGCCGTCGCCGAGCAGTCGGCCGGCGCTCGCGGTCTTCGCGAAGGCTAACGAGCGCGGCCTGGTCACCCCGCCCGTCGTCATGGGGTTGTTGACCGCCGCCGCCCTCGACGCGAACGCCGTCATCGACCAGCACGACACCACCATCGCCGGGTTGCACGCCACCTGCGTCACGGTCAGCGGCGTGACCGACGCCGCAGCGTCCAGCTTCGACGCCTGCATCACCGCGGACGGGGTGCTGGGCAGTTTCAAGGGCGCCGTCGACGGCAACCTCGTCGATCTCACCCTGCACGGCTACCAGGCCGCGGTCGACGAGCAGGTCTTCGAACTGCCCCAAGAGGCGCAGGTGATCGACCGGCGGCCCACGGCCAAGTGACGAAGCGCTGGTCAGCCGGCCGGCTGACCAGCGCCTACCCTTTTCAACCGGTCAGGCCGAGCAACACCCGCAGGTGACGCGGCGACGGCGAGCCGTGAGCGAGCATGGCGTCGTGCCAGTCCCGCAACCCGGTGCCGGAGGGACGGGCGGCAGCGATCTCCGCCACTTCGCAGTAGCCGACGAAGTAGGTCGAAAGCTGCGTCGCGGTGAGCAGTGATCGACGCCACTTGCCAGCTGCCTCACCCTCCTCCTGGAAACCGCGGCCGGTCATCAGCGCCATCCCCTCGGCCTCGGACAGCTCGTCGCAGTGCACGAGCTGGTCGAGGATGGCGTTGATGGTCATACGCAGCTGCATCTTGAGCTGCTGCATCCGCAGCGGCAGCCCACCGAAGCCGGAACGGACCATCAGTTCTTCGGCGTAGACCGCCCAGCCCTCCACGAACGGCCCCGAGTAGGTCAACGCCCGGACCCGGGTGCTGGCGCGGAACCGTCGAGCGTGGGCGAGCTGCAGGAAGTGACCGGGCATCGCCTCGTGCACGGTCAGGTTGCGGATCATGTGGTCGTTGTACTCGCGGTAGAAGGACTCGATCCGTTCCGCCGACCAATCCGCCGGGGTCGGGGCGATGCAGTAGAAGGTGGGCACGTCGGCGGTCTCCAGTGGGCCGGGCGGATCGCAGTACGCCACCGCCACCCCGCGAGCGAACTCCGGCATCTCCTGAATCAGACAGGGATCGTCGACCAGTGACACCAGGTCGTGCTCCCGAACGAACTCCGTGGTCTCGGCCAACGTGGTCCGCGCCAACGGGACGATCGAGGAATCGTCCGGGTGCTGTGCGGCGAGCTGGTCCAGCGCCCGGCGGACCGTCTCGTCCGTGGCCGCCGCACCGATCAGCTCGGCGGCCACCTCGCGGATCTCCTCGGTGATCCGCGCCAGATTGGCCTCCGCCCGCGCCAGCACCTGGCCGGCGGACAGGTCGGTGTCCAGCGTGTGCCGCAACCTGGTCTCCCACAGCCGCCGACCCAGCCGCGGATCGCGGCCGGGTCCGGGCCTTGCCAGGACCTCGGTACGCAGCCATCCGGTGAACTCGCGCAGCGCCGCCACAGCGGCTGCGGCGACCGGCTCCACCGTGTCCCGCAGCGCGGGAGCCTCGGCGAGTAGGGCGGGCAGCCCGTCGCGGATCAGCGCCGCCGTCCCGGCGAACTGCCCGATGGCCGTCTCGGCATGGATCCGAGGTACGTCGCCGAGCCGGGCCCGTGCGGTGGCGAGCGAGTCCGGCACCGCGGCGAGACGCCCGGCCAGGCTGTGCAACCGGACCTCGGCGGGCGCGAACGGGCGGCTCAGCAGCGCATGCAACAGCATGCCCGGGTTGTAGGCGAGCGGGTTCCACTCGTACTCGCGAACCTCGGTCAGCTCGAAGATACGCCGCTCGATCAGCGCGGACAGCATCGCGTGATCGACCCGCTCCTGCCGGTCCAACCCGGCCGCGTCAACCCGGGCAAGGGCGTCCTGCGCGTCGCGCAGCATACGGACCCGGCTCGACACGGCCTCCGCCGAGAAGTCGGGCAGCCGGTCGTCGAGACGATGGTCGCCCGCGGTGGCGGCGAGCGCCGGCTCGGTTCCCAGTAGGTCGTCAACGATACGTTCGGCAAGCGGAACGAAGTCCATCCGCTCAACCTAGTTTTTCCGCGGCCCGTACCGCATCGGCGTAGGCCAGTGCGGCGCGCCGCAGCGCCGCCTCCGCGTCCAGCCCGGCCGCACGCGCCCGGGCGACCAGCACCAGCAGGGTCGCGCCGAGCGCCGCTGCGCTCTCCGGACGGCTCGGGCCGGTCGGCAGCGGCACCGTCACCCCGGCCCGCTCCGCCCGCTCCAGGATCTTCGCCGCGAGGGCCAGCGCCGGCTGGGCGAGCGCGATGCCGTCCATCGCCGAGGCGCGGCCCTTCTCCGCCCGCTTGATCTCCTCCCAGTTGTCGACGATCTCGTCGACACCTTCGACCCGGGCACCGGCGAAGACGTGCGGGTTGCGCCGGATCATCTTCTCGACCAGGCCGCCGGCCACGTCGTCGATGCTCCACCGCTCGCCTGCGGGCCGCTCCTCGGCCAGTCGGGCGTGCAGTACCACCTGGAGCAGGACGTCGCCCAGTTCCTCGCGAAGCGCGGTCAGATCCCCGGCCTCGATCGCGTCGTACGCCTCATAGCACTCCTCCAGGAGGTACTTGGCGAGCGTGGCATGGGTCTGCGCCCGCTTCCACGGGTCACCGCCGGGTGAGACGAGGCGATCCATCACCGCGACCGCGTCGAGCAGTCGCGCCCCGGGCGGGTCCCACGACCCGTACATCAGCTCCAGGTCGGCCAGACCGGGCTCCCGGGCGAGCCGCAGCCCGAGGTCGCGGGCCAGCGCCGCGTCGCCGCCGGGCCCCGCCAGCCAGACCACCGTGCCGTGCTCGGCGGCCGCGTCCAGCAGCGTCCGCGCGTCGGCCGCTGCGATCCGGACGTTGCCGCCGGCCGCCCGGATCGCAGCGGTCAGCTCGCTCTCGTCCTCGGCGAGAACGGGATGGGCGCGCACCGCGTCCCAGGCGGCCGCGGTCAGCAGGCCGGCGGGGAGTCGGGGCGAGGTGACCAGCAGGACGACGCGGGCCATGTCACCGCTGGTCGATCACGGCCTCCGAGCCGTGTTCGCCGATCGGCACCCCGACCGCGGTGCTGCGGTCCTGGAACACCAGCAGCGGCAGCTCCAGCGGGCGGTAGCGCGGATTGACGGTGATGTCATAGCCGGCCATGGCCTCGGTGAACGCCTGCCGCTGGCCCAGCGCCCGACGCAGCTGCTCACCGTCGAGCTGCGCCACGGCCTCGTTGAAGGTCACTTCGGCGGGCACCGCACCGGCGGCCTTGGCCCGCGCGACGAGATCGGTCAGCTCGTCCTCGGTGGGTGCCACGGCCTGCGCCGCCGGGAAGCCGGACAGGCAGGTCTGCAGGTCGGCGCTGTGCCGCACGTAGGCGGAATCCGCGGGCAGCCCGGACTGCTCGACGATGAACTCCACCGGGTACTCGGCCTGCGGCCGGTAGCCCTTCTCCGCGGAAACCTGCTCGCAGACGTTGTTCAGGACGAGGACGGTGACCACCTGCGACCGCGGGGGCAGTGGCACCGTCGGGTCCTCCCCCAGCTTCTGCCGCAGGTCTTCGACGACCTCGCTCACCTGCGCCTCGGTGACCTCCTGGTCCCCGATGTAGGCGGCCACCTCGGGGTGGGACCGGCAGGCGGTGGCGAGAACGCCGACCGCGGCGATGGCCGCGACCGACACCAGACGACGTGCACGCATGGCGCTCACTCTCTCACGCAGGATTCGTTCCGACACTTCCACCCCGCCCCGCAATCCTGTTGACCACGAGGGCGAAGGTGCGACTCGTCACTTCTGCCCGGCGGCAACCTCATGATCAACGCGAACGGGGGAAGGGTCGCCCAGGACGTCGCGGAGCAGCTGGGCACACCAGTCGAGCAACGCCTGGTCCCGCAGCGGCTCGCCACCCACCCGGCGGGTCAACGGCCGGGGCACGCTCACCTGTTCGACGGCCTGCTTGTAGACCGCGTCCGGGTGGTAGCGCTTCAGGCGCAACTGCTTGGAATCCGGCAAGACCAGCGGGCTGAACCGCACATGCCGGCCCTGCACCGACACGTCGGTCAGGCCGTACCCGCGGGCCAGCAGCCGGAACCGGGCCACCGCCACCAGGTTCTGCACCGGGACCGGCGGCTCGCCGTAGCGGTCGGTCATCTCCGCGACGACCTCACGCAACTGCGTCTCGTCCCGGGCCTCGGCGAGCTTGCGGTACATCTCCAGCCGCAGCCGCTCCACGCCGACGTAGTCGTGCGGCAGATGCGCGTCCACCGGCAGGTCGATCTTGACCTCGATCTGCTCCTCCGGCCGTTCGCCCTTGTAGTTCTGCACCGCCTCGCCGACCATCCGCACGTAGAGGTCGAACCCGACCCCCTCGATGTGGCCGGACTGCTCCCCGCCGAGCAGGTTGCCCGCGCCCCGGATCTCCAGATCCTTCATCGCCACGTACATGCCCGCGCCCAACTCGGTGTGCTGGGCGATGGTCGCCAGCCGTTCGTGCGCCTGCTCGGTGAGCGGGCGGTCCTTCGGGAACAGGAAGTACGCGTACCCGCGCTCCCGGCCCCGGCCGACCCGGCCGCGGATCTGATGCAACTGGGCCAGGCCGAGCAGGTCCGCCCGTTCCACGATCAGCGTGTTCGCACTCGCGATGTCGATGCCGGACTCGATGATGGTGGTGCAGACGAGCACGTCGTACTCCTTCTGCCAGAACGCGACCATCACCTTCTCCAGCGCGTCCTCGCCCATCTGGCCGTGCGCCACCGCGATACGCGCCTCGGGCACCAGCTCACGCAACCGGCGGGCCGCCCGCTCGATCGACTCCACCCGGTTGTGCACGTAGAACACCTGACCGTCACGCAGCAGCTCCCGCCGGATCGCGGCGGCCACCTGCTTGTCGTCGTACCCGCCGACATAGGTGAGCACCGGATGCCGTTCCTCCGGCGGGGTGGTGATGGTGGACATCTCCCGGATGCCGGTGATCGCCATCTCCAGGGTCCGCGGGATCGGCGTGGCCGACATGGTGAGCACGTCGACGGAGGTACGCAACTGCTTGAGGTACTCCTTGTGCTCGACACCGAACCGCTGCTCCTCGTCGACGATCACCAGACCGAGCCGCTTGAACCTGGTCGTCGACTGAAGCAGCCGGTGGGTGCCGATGACGATGTCCACGGTGCCGTCGGCCAACATCGCCAGCGTCTGCTCCGCCTCCTTCGGCGTCTGAAACCGCGACAGCTGGCGGATCTCCACCGGGAACTGCGCCATCCGCTCGGTGAAGGTGTTGTAGTGCTGCTGGGCGAGCAGGGTGGTCGGCACCAGCACCGCCACCTGCCGGCCGTCCTGCACCGCCTTGAACGCCGCGCGGACCGCGATCTCGGTCTTGCCGTAGCCGACGTCGCCGCAGATCAGCCGGTCCATCGGGTACGGCTGCTCCATGTCCCGCTTGACCTCTTCGATCGCCGCGAGCTGGTCCGGCGTCTCGGTGTAGGGGAAAGCGTCCTCCAACTCGCGCTGCCACGGCGTGTCGGACCCGAACGCATGCCCCTTGCTGGCCTTGCGCGCCGCGTACAGCTGAATGAGCTGCGCCGCGATCTCCCGCACCGCCTTGCGGGCCCGGGCCTTGGCCTTCTGCCAGTCCGAGCCGCCCAGCTTGTGCAGGGTCGGCTGCTCCCCGCCCACGTACCGGGACAGCTGGTCGAGTTGATCGGTCGGTACGAACAGCCGGTCACCGGGCTGACCGCGCTTGCTGGGCGCGTACTCGATGACCAGGTATTCCCGTTCGGCACCGTTGACCGTGCGCTGCACCAGTTCGACGTACCGGCCGATGCCGTGCTGCTCGTGCACGACGTGGTCACCGGCCTTCAACTCCAGCGGGTCGATGGTGTTGCGCCGGCGGGCCGGCATGCGGCGCAGGTCCCGGGTGGCGGCACCTCGCGCACCGGTGATGTCGCTGCCGGTGATCACGGCCAGCCGGCACGCCTCGTCAAGGAAGCCGCTGTCGAGCGTGGCGCAGGCGACGATCAGCTCCCCGGGTGCGGGCGGGGCCTGGATCGTCTCGACCCGCGCCGCGCCGACACCGGCCTCCCGCAGCACCTCGATCGCCCGCTTCGCGGGCCCGGCCGCCTCGAAGACCAGTACGGTCGTCCAGCCGTCCCCGGTCAGCCGCTTGAGATCGTCCACCAACCGCCCGGTCTCGCCGTGGTAGCGGGGGGCCGGTTGGGCGGCGAGCGTCACCGACGGGCCCGCGTCCGGGGCGACGCTCACCGACTCCGGCTCGTCCCGCCACGGCTCGTCGTCCCGCACCGGTTCACCCCCGGCGAGGCCGAACGGGGACACCGACCACCACGGCTGCCGCAGCGCCTCGGCGGCCGCACGCACCTCGGCCAGGGTGCGGAACGCGGCGGCGCCGACATCGATCGGGGCCTGCCCGCCGGCCGCGGCGGCCGCCCAGCCGGCCTCCAGGAACTCGTGAGAGGTACGAACCAGGTCGTGGGCCCGGCTGCGAATCCGCTCCGGGTCGCACAGCAGCACATGGGTGCCCTCGGGCAGGCAGTGCAGGAGCAGTTCGAGGAAGTCGGGGCCGACCAGCGCCGGGGCGAGTGACTCCATGCCCTCGACCGGGATGCCCTCGGCGAGTTTGTCGAGGATCTCCGTCAGCTCGGGATGCTGCTCGGCCAGTTCCCGGGCCCGGGCCTGCACGGCCGGGGTGAGCAGCAGCTCCCGGCAGGGTGGCGCCCACAGCGAGTCGACCGCCTCGATGGTCCGCTGGTCGGCGACGGCGAAGGTACGGATCTCCTCGACCTCGTCGCCCCAGAACTCCACCCGTGACGGATGCTCGTCGGTGGGCGGGAAGACGTCCAGGATCCCGCCGCGGACGGCGAACTCGCCGCGCTTGGTGACCAGATCCACCCGCGCGTACGCCAGATCGGTCAGTCGGCGGGCGAGGTCGTCCAGCGACGCCTCGGTGCCCGGGCGCAACTGCACCGGCTCCAGGTCGCCGAGGCCCTTCAACTGCGGTTGCAGGACCGAACGGACCGGGGCGACGACGACCCGCAGCGGCCCGGCCGCGTCCTGACCGCCGGGGCCGGGTGCCGTCGGATGGGCGAGTCGACGCAGCACGGCGAGCCGGCGGCCGACGGTGTCGGAGCGGGGGGACAGGCGCTCGTGCGGCAGCGTCTCCCAAGCGGGGAAGACGGCCACCTGCTGTGGCGGCAGCAAGCTGCGCAGCGCGGCGGCCAGGTCGTCGGCTTCCCGGCTGGTCGCGGTGACCGCCAGCACCGGTCGTCCCGCGCCGCCTTGTTCGGCCTCGGCGGCGACGGCGGCCACCACGAACGGGCGCAGCGCCGGCGGCGCGGTCACGTCGGCCCCGTCGGCCGACGCGAACCCGGCTCTGGCCAGATCACGGGCGCGGGCTAGCGCGGGATCCGCCAGGGCGACGGTGAGCAGGCCGGCGAGCGTTGTCATGATCACAACCTTTGGGTGGGCACACGACAAGAGCCCCTCGTCCGGCCGGACGGGGGGTGGCTCAGCCAGCCTATCCCGCTTTCCCTGCCAGCCGGGACCTCGTCCGAGATCGACGAGGACAGAGGTGGGTGGAAGGGAGAGCGGGAGCCCGGGTCAGTAGCGGACGCAGATGCGGCGCTCGACCGCGTCGACCCGGGCGAGCCCGCCGTACGGGACGATCAGCTGCGGGTCGGTGTGCCCGACGTCCAGGTCGAAGACGAGCACCGCATCCGGGTTGTACTCGGCGAACGCCCGCCGCACCGCGGCCCGCTGCGCCTCGGCGTACGCCCGCTTCTGCTCCGGCGTGTTGCGCCGGCCGAAGTCCCAGGCCTTCGGCCGGCCCACCAGCGCCGCCGGAAACCCGGCGAGCAGGCCCCGTTCCCCCATGTTGCGCAGGATCCGGTACACCTCCACGTCCGACGGCAGCTCCTCCGAGGTCTCGATCAGGAGAATGCAGCCGGCCAAGGCCGTGTCCGAGCCGACCCGCCCCGCGGCCAGCAGCCAGTTCACCACCTCCAGGCAGCCGCCCCAGACCGGTCCCTCCACCACGGTCGCCGGGCCGTACCAGGACCAGTCCGGCGCCGGGAACGTCGACGGCTCCCGGTCCAGGGACGCGGGATCGTTCCAGTCGTTCGGTTCGTCGCTGTACCTTTCGGCGGCCGCCAGCGGATACCGGCCCGAGGTGAACAGCGCCGCCCGCAGCGAGTCGGTGGACATCGGGTGCAGCGCGCCGGAGCGCCCGAGATGCACCATCACCGACCCGCCGTGGTAGCCGACGACGCCCAGGTTGAACAGGTGGTTGAGCAGATTCGTGTTGTCGGAGGAGCCGAAGAACGGCTTCGGATTGGCACGCAGCACGTCGTCGTCGAGATGCGGGACGACTCTGATCTGGTCGTCTCCCCCGATCACGGCGAGCACCGCCTTGATCGACGGGTCGGCGAAGGCAGCGGTCAGATCCCGGGCCCGGTCCCGCGGATCCGCGCCCAACACCCGGGTGGTCGGATACTCCACCGGCTCCAGGCCCAACTCGTCGCGGAGCCGACGCAGGCCCAGCTCGTACACCTTCGGGAAGACCTCCGGCAGCCCGGCGGAGGGCGACACCACGGCGACCCGGTCGCCCGGCTTCGGCTTCGGCGGGTAACTGATCTCGCGTTCCGATCGCTGCGCCACGACTCCCGATCTTTCCCGCACCGGGTTTCATCTGTCGAACGCGTTGAGAGGGTCGGCGGGTACGAACCTCGGCACCGGCGGTTCGGCCCGGATACGATTCGATTGACGGTGTCGGACAGCGCGGTCCTTCCGTATCGACGTGAGGAGCGCACGGTGACCGACGATCCTGAACGCGATCCGGCCGACGAGGAAGCCCCCGAGGCGGCGCTGCGGGCGGACATCCGCCGGCTCGGCACGCTGCTCGGACAGACCCTCGCCCGGCAGGAAGGCCAGCCGCTGCTGGACCTGGTCGAGGAGGTGCGGGCGCTGGTCCGCACCGACGCCGACGCAGCCGCCCGGCGGCTCGCCGAGCTGGATCTCGCTACCGGCACCCGGTTGGCCCGCGCCTTCTCCACGTACTTCCACCTGGCGAACATCACCGAACAGGTGCACCGCGGCCGGGATCTGCGCCGCCGGCGCGTCCGGGAGGGCGGCTGGCTGGACCAGGCGGCCAAGCTGATCGCGGAGCGCGGCGTACCGGCGGACGAGATCGCGGCGGTCGTCCACCGGCTCGCGGTCCGCCCGGTCTTCACCGCCCACCCGACCGAAGCCGCCCGCCGTTCGATCCTCACCAAGCTGCGCGCGGTCGCCGACGAACTCGATGCGGAGCTGGCGGAGACCACGTTGTACGGGGCGGCGGACCCGGAACGGGTGAACCGACGCCTCGCCGAGCTGCTCGACCTGCTCTGGCAGACCGACGAACTGCGGGGGGACCGGCCCGATCCACGCGACGAGGCCCGCAACGCGGTCTACTACCTGCGCGACCTGTACGCCGATGCGGCACCGCAGGTGCTCGCCGACTTCACCGACACCTTGCGCAGCCTCGGCGTGGAAACCTCCCCCACCGCCCACCCGCTGACCTTCGGCACCTGGATCGGCGGCGACCGGGACGGCAACCCGTACGTGACACCGCAGGTGACCCGGGAGGTGCTGCTCATCCAGCACGAGCACGGCCTGCAGGCGACCGAGGCGGCGATGGACGCGCTGATCAGCGAGCTGTCGGTGTCCCGGCGGCTGCGTCCCGTCTCGCTCGATCTGGCGGCCAGTCTCGCCAAAGACCTGGAAGCGCTCCCCGAGGTCGCCCCCCGGTACCGGCGGATCAACGCCGAAGAGCCGTACCGGCTCAAGGCGCGTTGCATCAAGGCCAAACTCGCCAACACCCGGGCCCGGCTCGCCGCCGGCACCGCCCACGTCCCCGGCCGGGACTACCGGGGCACCGAGGATCTGATCACCGATCTCGAGTTGATGCGCGCCTCGCTGGCCCGCAACGCCGGCCAGCTCGCCGCGCTCGGCCGGCTCGCCTCGACGATCCGCACCGTGTCCGCGTTCGGTCTGCACCTGGCGACGATGGATATCCGGGAGCACGCCGAAGCCCACCACGCGGTGCTCGCCCAGTTGTACGCGCGGGTCGGCGAGGTGCGCAACTACGCCAAGCTCAGCCGGGCCGAACGGACCCGGCTGCTCGCCGACGAGCTGGCCGGCCGCCGCCCGCTGTCCACCGTCGACACGCCGCTGACCGAATCGGCGCGCAAGACCTTCGAAGTGTTCACCACGATCCGTGAGGCGCAGGAGCGTTTCGGCGCCGGGGTCATCGAGTCGTACATCATCTCCATGACGCTCGGGGTCGACGACGTGCTGGCCGCTGTCGTGCTGGCCCGGGAAGCCGGCCTCGTCGACGTGCACAACGGGCGGGCGCGGATCGGGTTCGTACCCCTGCTGGAGACGCTCGACGAGTTGCGCGCGGGCGGTGAGCTGCTCGACCGGCTGCTGTCGACGCCGCCGTACCGGGCCTTGGTGGCGGCGCGTGGCGATGTGCAGGAGGTGATGCTCGGCTACTCCGATTCGAACAAGGAGGCGGGCATCACGACCTCCCAGTGGTCGATCCACCGGGCCCAGCGGGCGCTGCGGGACGTGGCCGCCCGCCACGGTGTGCGACTGCGGCTCTTCCACGGCCGCGGGGGCACGGTCGGTCGCGGTGGGGGTCCGACCCACGAGGCGATCCTGGCCCAGCCGTGGGGCACCCTCGACGGTGCGATGAAGGTGACCGAGCAGGGCGAGGTCATCTCCGACAAGTACACGCTGCCGTCACTGGCCCGGGAGAATCTCGAACTGACGTTGGCGGCGGTCCTGCGCAGCACCCTGCTGCACACCGCGCCCCGGCAGTCGGCCGAGGCGCTGCGTCGGTGGGACGCCACGATGGATGTGGTCTCCGACGCCGCCTACCGCCGCTATCGGGCGTTGGTCGAGGATCCGGACCTGCCGGCGTACTTCTGGGCGGCCACCCCCACGGAGCTGCTCGGTGCGCTCAACATCGGTTCGCGGCCGGCGAAGCGGCCCAACACCGGTGCCGGGCTGGCCGGGCTGCGCGCCATCCCGTGGGTGTTCGGCTGGACCCAGTCTCGGCAGATCGTGCCGGGCTGGTACGGCGTCGGGTCGGGGCTGGCTGCGGCCCGGGAGGCGGGACTGACGGACGTGCTCACCGAGATGTACGCCGACTGGCATTTCTTCCGGACGTTCCTGTCCAACGTGGAGATGATGCTCGCCAAGACGGATCTCGACATCGCACGGCGCTACGTGCGCACTCTGGTACCCGATCGACTCCAGTCGATCTTCGAGCGGATCGAGCAGGAGTACGACCTGACTCGGCGCGAGGTGCTGGCGGTCACCGGGTCGCGCACCCTGCTGGAGAAGGCGCCCGCGCTGAAGCGCACCCTCGACGTGCGGGACACCTACCTGGTACCGCTGCACCACCTGCAGGTGGCGCTGCTGCGACGCTACCGGCAGTCTGGGGCGGCGGGCCGTTCCATCACCACCGTTTTGGGCGATCGTCGCCCGGACGGCGCGGAGGTCGCGCTGGAGCGGGCCCTGCTCACCACGATCAACGGCATCGCGGCCGGGATGCGGAACACCGGCTGATCCGCCGGTGGCCTGAACACCTCGAACGGGCCCGGCCTACGGGTTCGGTTAACCGATCGGCCGGTCAAGGCGGGTGTCGTAGGTCGGCGGGGTCTTCGGTTCGAGGCTCGTGGCGCTCTCGACCAAGCAGCGGTCGGCTGACAGACTAGGGGCCGGTCCGCTGTTGGGAGTGTGGATGACCAGGGAGTGGGTGTTACCCGACGACGTGCTGCATGTGGCACCGTCCTACACGCCACAGCCGCATGAGCTCGCCGACCTCGAGTTGCTCCTCTCCGGAGCGTACGCTCCGCTGAACGGTTTCCTGACCCGTGCCGATCTGGCCTCGGTGGCTCGGCGGGGCCGGCTGGTGAACGGCATCCCGTGGCAGGTGCCGGTGACGCTCACCGTGCCGGCCGCCGTCGTCGACCGCATCGACGTCACCAACCCGCTGCGCCGCGCGCTCGTCCTCACCGATCCGGAGGGGGCACCGTCGGCGTTGCTCGACGTCATCGATGTCTGGCCGGTGCCGGAGGGCTTCTTCGGCGTCGGTGGCGTCGTGCGCCGGGTCGGCGACGGCCCGCGCGGCCCGTTCCAGCAACTGCGCCTTACCCCCGCCGAGGTCAGGCAGCTGCTTCCGCCGGGGCGAGTGCTGGGCGTCTTCGCCGACCGCCCCCTGCACCGACCTCAACTGGCGGAGCTCGCCCTGGCCGTCCGTACCCTGGACGCGCACCTGCTCATCCTCATTCCGGTCGGCGACGCCGGACCGGATGGGCTGCCGCCCGCGGCGCTCGTCCGGGCCGTCCTCGCCGCCCGTGACCGGATGCCACCGGTCACCGTGGTCGCGGTACCCATGGTCGGGCGGCGGGACGAGATTCGCGAAGCGCTGCTGCGGGCTCGGGTGGCCGCCGCGTACGGGGTCACCCACATGCTCGCCACCCCCGGGATGCTCAGCGGCGGTGGGCCGCACGTGATGGTTCCCCGGGAGCTCGCCTACGACAATCGGGACGGCCAGTGGCGTTGGCGTGAGGACATCCCGCCCCGCAACCAGCGCCTCGCCCTGCGCCCCGACGAGATCCAGGATCTGCTCGACCGTGGCTTCCCGCTTCCGGAGTGGCACACTCCGCCAGCGGTCGCGAAGGAACTGGCCAGGGCTCGTCCGCCGCGGCGCCATCGCGGCCTGGTGGTCTTCTTCACCGGTCTGTCCGGGTCGGGCAAGTCCACCATTGCGCGGGGGGTCGCGGATCAGCTCAACGAGAGCGGCGACCGAAGCGTCACCCTGCTCGACGGGGACATCGTTCGGCGCGAGCTGTCCGCCGAACTCGGCTTCAACGCGGCCGACCGCGACCGCAACGTCCGACGGATCGGCTGGGTGGCGGCCGAGGTGGCCCGGCACGGCGGGTTGGCGCTGTGCTGTCCCATCGCGCCGTATGCGAGGGCTCGCGCCGCCGCGCGGGACATGGCGCACGCCGCCGGTGCCGACTTCGTACTCATCCACGTCTCGACGCCGCTCGAGGTCTGTGAACAGCGGGACCGCAAGGGCCTCTACGCCCGGGCGCGGGCCGGCCAGCTGACCGGGATGACCGGCATCGACGACCCGTACGAGGTGCCGACCGACGCGGATCTGGTGATCGATACCAGTCAATTGAGTGTCGGGGAGGGCGCCCGGATCGTCCTGCACCACCTGATCGAGAACGGCTGGGTGGTGCCGTCGGCACCGATGGCCTAGCGGACCCGCGACCGCCGGGCGACGACCGCTCGGGACCGACCGGACAGGAGTGCGGGGGGCCTCGGAACGGGCCCCCCGCTGGGAAGGGACGGCAGGCTGTTCACCACAGCCGGGAAGATTGCCGATCGGTGCCGAGCACCCGGAGGCGACTGCGACCGGTCGATCTCCCTGGACGTGACTGGGCAACACGTCCACCTTGACAAACGACGCCGATCGACGTAGGTGACGCCACCCCCGGGTACGTTCGGCGTCGATGTCCGATCAGGCGGCCAGCTTCTTCGCCAGGTTCTCCTGCAGCGCGGCCATGAACTCATCGGTGGTCAACCAGGGCGCGTTGCGGTCGATGAGCAGGGCGAGGTCCTTGGTCATCTTTCCGCTCTCGACGGTCTCGATGCACACCTGCTCCAGCGCGTTGGCGAACTCGGTGACCGCCGGCGTACCGTCGAGCTTGCCCCGGTGGGCGAGGCCACGGGTCCAGGCGAAGATCGACGCGATGGGGTTGGTCGACGTCTTCTCACCCTTCTGCCACTGCCGGTAGTGCCGGGTGACGGTGCCGTGCGCCGCTTCCGCCTCCACGGTCTTGCCGTCCGGGGTCATCAGCACCGAGGTCATCAGGCCGAGCGACCCGAAGCCCTGCGCGACGGTGTCGGACTGCACGTCGCCGTCGTAGTTCTTGCAGGCCCAGACGAATCCGCCCTCCCACTTGAGCGCGGCGGCCACCATGTCGTCGATCAGCCGGTGCTCGTAGGTGAGGCCGGCCTTCTCGAACTCCTCCTTGAACTCGGCTTCGAACACCTCGGCGAAGATGTCCTTGAACCGGCCGTCGTACGCCTTGAGGATGGTGTTCTTCGTCGACAGGTAGACCGGGTAGCCGCGGTCCAGGCCGTAACGGAACGACGCCCGCGCGAAGTCACGGATCGACTCGTCGAAGTTGTACATGCCCATGGCGACACCGCCGCCGGGGAAGTCGGCCACGGTGAACTCCATCGGCTCCCCGCCGTCGGCCGGCTGGAAGGCGATGGTCAGCTTGCCGGGGCCGGGCACCACGAAATCGGTGGCCTTGTACTGGTCACCGTGCGCGTGCCGGCCGATCACGATCGGCTTGGTCCACCCGGGCACCAGGCGCGGCACGTTGGAGATGATGATCGGCTCGCGGAAGACCACGCCGCCGAGGATGTTGCGGATGGTGCCGTTGGGCGAGCGCCACATCTTCTTGAGGCCGAACTCCTCGACCCGGGCCTCGTCCGGGGTGATGGTGGCGCACTTGACGCCGACGCCGTACTCCTTGATGGCGTTGGCCGCGTCGATCGTGACCTGGTCGTCGGTGGCGTCGCGGTGCTGAATCGACAGGTCGTAGTAGCGCAGGTCGACGTCGAGGTAGGGCAGGATCAACTGCTCCCGGATCTGCTGCCAGATGATCCGGGTCATCTCGTCGCCGTCGAGCTCTACGACCGGGTTGGTTACCTTGATCTTCGCCATCGGTCGGGGCGCTCCTCTCCGAAACGTGCTGCTCAGCAGTACGTGCGTACTGGAGGCGTTCGGCGGGCCCGGACGGGCCCGCCGTACGCCCAATCGGTGGAAGCTCCCACCACAAGAAGGGCGCCCCGGCGGTACCGCCGGGGCGCCCCACGTCAGGCGACTCACATGTCGCAGATGTCCTGCTGCTTGGCGCGCACCGCCTCCGCGGCGGTCTTCAGGTTGGCCAGCTCCTGCTCGGTCAACTCGGTCGGCACCACCCGCTTGACCCCGGTCGCGCCGATCTCGGCCTCCACCCCGAGGTAGACCCCGGAGATCCCGTACTCGCCGTCGACCCAGGCGCAGACCGGCATGATCACGCCGGCGTCCTCCGCCACCGCCTTCGCCATCCGCGCCGCCGCGGCGGACGGGGCGTAGTAGGCGGAGCCGGTCTTGAGCAGCGAGACGACCTCCGCGCCCCCGTTACGGGTCCGCTCCACCAACTCCTCGATCTTGTCGGCCGGCAACAGCTCGGTGAGCGGCTTGCCGTCCACGGTGCACTTCGACGGAACCGGCACCATCGTGTCGCCGTGCGAGCCGAGGGTGAGCGTCCGCACCGACCGGACCGGCACGTTGAGGGCCTCGGCGACGAAGTGCGTGAAGCGGGCGGTGTCGAGCATGCCCGCCTGCCCCATCACCCGGTTACGCGGGAAACCGGTGGCCCGCTGCGCCAGCGCGGTCATCTCGTCGAGCGGGTTGGAGACCACGATGACCACCGCGTTCGGGGCGTACTTGGCGACGTTCTCCGACACGCCGCGGACGATCTTGGCGTTGACCTCGAGGAGGTCCATCCGGCTCATGCCGGGCTTGCGCGGCATGCCCGCCGTGATGATCACGATGTCCGAGCCCTCGATGGCCTCGTAGCCCTCACCGTTCGGCCCCGTCGTGACACCGACGACCCGGGTCTCGAAGCCCTCGATCGGCCGGGACTGGTTCATGTCGAGCGCGAGACCCTCCGGCTTGCCCTCCACGATGTCGGTGAGCACGACGGTGTCGAAGATGTCGTACTCCGCCAGACGCTGCGCGGTCGTCGAGCCGTAGAAACCGGCACCTACGACAGTGACCTTCTTGCCCATGATCGTCTCACTCTCCGTTACCGAGCGGGTTATCTCCGGACCGTATCAGCCGTGGCGGCACGGATCGGGCAGGGGATCGAATCAGTTGCCCCGCACACGATTCGGGCACGCATCAGGCGCGCTCCGCGCGCTCCACCACGTTCGTCAGCAGCATCGCCCTGGTCATCGGCCCGACGCCGCCCGGCATCGGGGCGACAGCCCCGGCCACCTCGGCCACCTCGGGCGCGACGTCACCGGTGTACCGGCCCTTACCGTCGGGGCCCACCACCCTGGTGATGCCGACATCGACCACCACCGCGCCCGGCGAGATCATGTCCGCCGTCACCAGGTTCGGCACACCCGCCGCGACGACGACGATCTCGGCGCTGCGGGTGTGGGCGGCCAGGTCGAGCGTCCCGGTGTGACACAGGGTGACGGTGGCGTTCTCCGCCCGCCTGGTCAGCAACAGACCCAGCGGCCGGCCGACCGTGTTCCCCCGGCCCACGACCACCACCTCCGCCCCGGCCAGGGGGATGTCGTAGCGGCGCAGCAACTCGACGATGCCGCGCGGGGTGCACGGCAGCGGGCCCGGGTAGCCCAGCACCAGCCGACCCAGGTTCACCGGGTGCAGGCCGTCCGCGTCCTTGTCCGGGTCGATCCGCTCCAGCACCCGCTGGGTGTCCAGGTGGGCGGGGAGCGGAAGCTGCACGATGTAGCCGTGCACCGCCGGGTCCGCGTTAAGCTCGGCGAGCACCTCCTCGACCTGCTCCTGGGTGGCGTCGGCCGGCAACTCGCGACGGATCGACGCGATGCCGACCTCGGCGCAGTCGCGGTGCTTCCCGTTCACGTACGCCTGGGAACCCGGGTCGTCACCCACCAGCACCGTCGCCAGGCCGGGCGTGACGCCCCGCTCCGTCAGGGCCTTCACCCGCTCCCGCAACTCCTCCTTGATCCGGGTCGCGGTCGCCTTGCCGTCCAGAACTCTCGCCGTCACGCCCTGATCGTCTCACGCGGATCAGTGGAAGAAGTGGCGGGTGCCGGTGAGATACATGGTCACGCCGGCGGAGCGGGCGGCGGCGATCACTTCCTCGTCACGCACCGACCCACCCGGCTGGACCACCGCCCGCACGCCCGCATCGATGAGCACCTGCAACCCGTCGGGGAACGGGAAGAAGGCATCGGACGCCGCGACCGCGCCCTCGGCCCGCTCCGCGCCGGCCCGGGACACCGCGAGTCGAGCCGAATCCACCCGGTTGACCTGCCCCATCCCGACCCCGACGGTGGCACCATCGCGGGCCAGCAGGATGGCATTCGACTTGACCGCCCGCACCGCTCGCCAGGCGAACACGAGATCCCGCAGCATCGCATCGGTCGCCGGATCCCCGGACACCAGCCGCCAGGCGGCCGGGTCGTCGCCGGGGGCGTCCACCCGGTCGGGGGTCTGCATGAGCACACCACCGCTGATCTGCCGCCACTCCACCGCCGCCGGTGACCAGGCCGGCGCGCGCAGCAGCCGGATGTTCTTCTTCCCCGCGAGCACCTCGACCGCACCGTCCGCGTAGTCGGGCGCCACCACCACCTCGGTGAAGATCTCGGCGATCTGCTCGGCCAACGCCACCGACACCGGACGGTTGACCGCGATCACCCCGCCGAAAGCGGACACCGGATCACAGGCGTGCGCCTTACGATGCGCCTGCGCGACGTCCACGCCGATCGCGATCCCACAGGGATTCGCGTGCTTGATGATCGCCACGGCCGGCTCGGCGAAGTCGTGGACCGCACGCCACGCGGCGTCGGCGTCGACATAGTTGTTGTAGGACATCTCCTTGCCGTGCAGCTGCTCGGCCTGGGCCAGCCCGGGCGCCGCGCCTGGGTCGGTGTAGAGCGCCGCCGCCTGATGCGGGTTCTCCCCGTAACGCAGACCGGCCGCCAACCGCAGCGCGAACCCGGAGTCCGCCGGCCATTCCTGATCACCCGGGGCCAGCCGCGTCGCGAACCAGTTGGCCACCGCCACGTCGTACTCGGCGATGTCCGCGAACGCCCGCGCGGCGAGGCTCTGCCGCTGCGCCAGGGTGAACCCGCCGGCGTCGAGGGCGGCCACCACCAGCGGGTACGCCGAGACGTCGGTCACCACGGCCACCGAAGCGTGGTTCTTGGCCGCGGCCCGGACCATCGCCGGCCCGCCGATGTCGATCTGCTCGATGCACTCCTCCGGGCCCGCCCCGGACGCCACCGTCTGGGTGAACGGGTACAGGTTCGCCACCAGCAGGTCGAACGGCTGCACGCCCAACTCCACGAGCTGCTCGACGTGGCTGTCCCGACGCAGGTCGGCGAGGAGTCCGGCATGCACCTTCGGGTGCAGGGTCTTCACCCGACCGTCCAGGCACTCGGGGAAGCCGGTGAGCGCCTCGACCCGGGTCACCGGAACGCCGGCGCCCTCGATGACGGCGGCGGTGGAACCGGTGGAAACGATCTCCACACCCGCTCGGTGCAGCGCCCCGGCAAGATCGACCAGCCCGGACTTGTCGTACACGCTGACCAGGGCCCGCTTGATCGGACGCCGGCCATCGGCCGTGTCGCTCATGGAATCGTCACCTTTCTCCCGGAGATGGTCCAGCCTTCCCGCACCAGGCGGCCCACCTGCTCGACCAGTTGCCGCCGCTCGGCCTGCTTGATGCGCTCGGTCAACGTCTCCTCGTCGTCGTCGGGCAGCACCGGCACCGCCACCTGGGCGATGATCGGCCCGGTGTCGACCCCGGAGTCGACGAAGAAGAGCGTGGCCCCGGTGAGCTTGACCCCGTAGGCGAGGGCGTCACGGGGCCCGTGCATCCCGGGAAACGCGGGCAACAGCGAGTTGTGGGTGTTGATGTACCGCCCGCCGAAGGCAGCCAGGAAGTGCGCGCCGACCAGCTTGAGAAAGCCCGCCGAGACCACCAGATCGGGCCGGTGCTTCTGGACCTGGGCGGTCAACGCCCGATCCCAGGCCTCTCGGTCCGGGTGGTCGCCGACCCGTTCGACGAATGTCGGCACCCCCGCCGCACGGGCCCGCTCCAGCCCGGCGATCCCGTCCCGGTCCGCGCCGACCGCAATCACGCGTGCGCCGTAATCGGGATCGGTACAGGCGTCGAGCAGCGCCTGCAGATTGCTTCCGGATCCGGAGACGAGAACCACGATGCGAGCCGGCTCGGGGACAGTCACCCCAGCACCCTAACGGGCGGGCCGCGCGCGGGTTTCACAAGGACGGCGGTTGGGCCGGCCACTCGACCACCAGCCCCGTCCGGCGCGTCATCCGACCGAAGCAACCCGGCATTTCGTACCCGCCTGAGCGGTCTTCAGCCGGTACGCTGCCGCTCGCGTGGGTGGCGCCAACGGCTACCCGATGCTTCACAGCGAGGAGTGACGATGCAGCCCGGTTACCCCGGTCAGGACCCGTACGGCCAGAACCCGTCCGGCCAACAGCCACCGCCGGACCCCAACGCCCCCCAGTACCAGGACCCGTACGCGCAACAGCCCTACGGGCAGCCCGCCCAGGGCCAGCCCTACGGGCAGCCGGCCTACCCGGGGCCGGTGCCCGGCCAGGGTCGGCAGAACACCATGGGCCTGGTCGGCATGATCCTCGGAATCGTCGCCCTGCCACTCAGCATCTGCTGGGCCGCGCTCGGCGTCCTGTTGGGCATCGCCGCGATCGTCCTCGGCTCGATGGGCGGCAAGAAGGTGGACCAAGGCCTGGCCGACAACCGGGGTCAGGCGAAGACCGCCCTGATCTGCGGGATCATCGCCGTGGCCCTCGGCATCATCAACATGATCTTCGTGCGGTGATGAACCTCGACTACGGCTACAACCTCTGACGTCACCTATCCCGGCCGCGAGGTGTGTTCTTCTCCGACACACCCCGCGGGGACGGCGTCACCGGGGCGAACACGCGGCCGGCGACGACGCCCAACAGGGCACCGACCGTGACCAGGACGGTGGCGGCAGCGGCCACCTGCCAGCCCACCGGACCGAGTTGGGCCAGTCGCCCGTCGCCGAGCGCGCCACCCGACGCCTCTGCGGCCGCCCCGAGCAACATGCCGGCGACCGGCCCGGCTGTCGCAGCCGAGGTGAGCAGGAGCGCCCAGCCGTCCGGCCCCCGGTTGCCACCACCGCCGACTCGACGAACGAGCAGCCAGCCGGCGATCATCCCGATGATCAGCGGCATGGCGAGCAGCGCGGCGCCGACCCCACCCACCGGCCCGTGCGGCAGGGCGGCGAGCAACGGCAGGGCGGGCAGTGCCCCGACGGTCACCTCGGTGGTCCGCACCACCGAGTCGGTTCCGACGGCGAACCCGGGCCCGAGTAGGTACGCCGTCGCCCAGATCGCCGCGTTGGGCACGTAGGCCGCGCTGATCACGGTTATGCCGGCCTGCCCCGCGACCCCGGTACGGTATGCGGCGATCATCTCGCTGGCCGCGCCACCGGCGGTCGCCACCGCGAGACCGGAGACCGCGGCACCCGTCGCCAAGAGCAACGCCGCGGCGATGACCCCGATTCGTAGCCCTTCCCACAGCGCGGCCGGCGCCCGGTGGGACAGCGTCCACAGCGCACCCGTGGTGCGCACCGCGCCGATCAGGGCGGCGACCGCGCCGAACACGGCCAGGGTGGCCCCGGCACGTACCGGTGACAGGGTCAACCCTCGACCGGTCGCGCCGAGCGCAGCGGCCGCGCCGAACAACCCGTACACGACACCAACGGCTGCGGCCGCGGCGAGTGCCCGCAGCAGCGACCCGCTACCGCGGGCGCCGATGGCTCGACTGGTGTGCACCCCGGCACGAGTCACCCGCCAGGCGGAGAGCATGCCCAGCGCCAGTGGCGAGAGGGCGATCGGACCCTCGGCGGTACCGAGCGGTACGCCGTGCCCGAGGAGCCATCCGGCCAGCCCGAGCCGCGCGGCGTCCATGACGCTCCCGGACGCCTCCGCGAACTGGAGCAGGCCGAGGGTGAGCGCGACGGGAAGGTACGAGAGCGTGGCCGCGATCGCAGCCGCCACCGCGGCCGCTATCGGCAGCGGAGCCCCCCGACGCGGGCGCCTGGCACCGGGCCGCGACCCGATGGGCCCCGCGGCATCGGGTGAGCCCACCGCCGGGGACTCGGCGTCGCGCTGGCCCCGCCGATATGGCGACTGATCGGAGGTGGTGGGTGGCATCAGCCTTACTCTGGCACGCTGACCAGCCGGTCGGCGCCCGACACCACGGGCGGCTCGAGCGAGCTGCCACGCCGACCGGCGGACGAGTGCGGGGTCGACCTCGGGCGGCCCCCCCCTT
>DASVCA010000182.1:0-7356 GCA_036381835.1 Micromonosporaceae bacterium | reverse complement strand
TGAGATCGCTGACCGGCACGGGGAACTCCTGCGACGGCTCGCTCAGTGACCCCTGACCCGGTTGATTACCTCACGGCCGAGGATCTGACCGTTCTTGCTGAGATCATCCTCGGCCGAGAGCCCTTGATCCGTGATCCTGGCTTATTGGCGGCGGCCGCTGCGCGTCCGTCCACAGTGGTGTTCGGGGAGACGGCTTATCCAACCCTGTTCGGCAAGGCGGCGGCGCTGCTCCAGTCAGTCTGCCAAAATCACGCGCTGATCGATGGCAACAAGAGGCTGGCCTGGGCGGCGACGGTCACGTTCCTGGCCCTCAACGGCCATCCGGTCCCCGAGATCGACGTCGACGCAGCCGAGAGGTTCATGTTCTCGGTAGCGCGCGGCGAGTTGAGGGAGGTCGCTGACATCGAGGCAGGGCTTCGTGCCCTCTATGGCCTGTAGCCGGCCCCCGTCGTACCGCACCGTCGGCGAGAGTCCAAGAACCCGGACGGCTACTGCACCCACGGCCCGACCGGGTTGACCTGCCCGGTCGGCATCGTCCGTAGCGAATGACCGGGCAGGTCGCGGAGTTTCACCGACGGCGGCTCAGGTGGCCAGGAACCGTTCCCAGTAGAGGTGATCGGACGGCAGCCCGGCCTCGGTCGCGACCCGTGCGACGGCGTCTACCAGGGGCGGCGGGCCGCACACGTAGATGTCCGGCTTGACCGGGGCGGCGGGCAGTGCGGCCGCCAACAGGTGCACCGGGGTGGCCGGACCGTTCGGCCAGTCCGGGCCCGGCCGCCACACGCAGACGTCGTAGGTGAAGCCGGGCAGCTCGGCCGCCACCGCATCGAGCTCCTTGACGCCGAAGACGTCGTCCTCCTCGTTCACGCCGAGCAGCAGCCGGGCCGGGTGGGGTTCCTGCCACTCGGCCATGTGCCGCACCATCGACAACAGCGGCGCCAGGCCGGTGCCGCCGGCGACGAACCAACGGGGCTTTAGCCCGGTCTCCCGCAGCCCGAACGCGCCCTGTGGCCCGTGCACCGTGAGCCGCGCACCGGCCCGGGCCGCGGTACGCAGGTAGGTGGAGAAGGCACCGCCGGGGCGCAACCGGATGTAGAACTCCATCCGACCGTCCCAGTTCCCCGTGTTGGCCAGGGAGTAGGCCCGCTTCACGTCACTGCCCGGGATCTGCAGCTCCACGAACTGCCCGGGGTCGAACTGGCAGTCGAGCCCCGCTTCGGAGTCCAGCCGCAGCTCCAGCCGCACCGTGTCCCGGGCGACGGTCTCCAGCGCGGTGATCACACCGTCGCGAACCGGCACGCCCCCGTAGAGGATCCGCGATTCGCCGTACGGGACCGCGAGGGAGAGACAGCCGTGCGGGTAGGTGCGGCACAGCAGCACCTCACCGCGGTCCCGCCGGGCCGGCGGCAGGGCCAGGGAGCTGTACGCACCGAGCTCGTACTCGCCCTCGATGACGGAGGCATGGCAGGACCCGCACGTGCCCTGCCGGCAGGAGGCCGGCAGGGTGGCGCCGGCCGCCGCCGCGGCCTCCAGCACGCTCTGCCCGGACGCGCAGTCGAACTCCAGGCGCTGCCCGTCGGAGGTCACCAAGGTCACCGGATGCGTCCGGGCGCTCTGCTGCGTGGGCTCGACCACGGTCGTCATGACCGGGCGCCTTCCAGAGCCGCGGCCAGATCCGTGTGGGCGTCGCCGATCGGGCGCAGGCCGAACCGCTCGACGAGGGTGTCGACCAGGGTCGGGGTGAGGAAGGCGGGCAGGCTGGGGCCGAGGTGGATGTTTCGCACCCCCAGGGCGAGTAGGGTGACCAGCACCGCCACGGCCTTCTGCTCGGTCCAGGCCAGTGCCAGCGTCAACGGCAGATCGTTGACGCCGCAGCCGAAGGCGTCGGCCAGCGCGGTCGCGATGCGGATCGCCGAGTAGGAGTCGTTGCACTGCCCGACGTCGAGCAGCCGCGGAATGCCCCCGATGTCCCCGAAGTCGTGCTGATTGAAGCGGTACTTGGCGCAGCCGAGGGTGAGGATGACGGTGTCGGACGGCGCGGCCAGCGCAAGCTCGCGGTAGTAGTCCCGTCCGGTGGTGGGGCCGTCGCAGCCGCCGATCAGGAAGAAGTGCCGGATGGCACCCTGCTTGACCGCGTTGACGACCTGGTCCGACACGGCGAGCACCGCGTCGCGTCCGAAACCGACGGTGATGTACTGCTCGGGCCCGTCCTCGGTGAACCCGGGCAGCGCCTTGGCGGCCTGGATCAGCGGAGAGAAGTCGCGGTCCGTGATGTGCCGGACGCCCGGCCAGCCCACCGGTCCCGTGGTGAAGATCCGCCGGCGGTAGCTGACGTGGGGCTCGATGATGCAGTTGGAGGTCATCAGGATCGGACCGGGGAAGGCGGCGAACTCCTGCTGCTGGTCGTGCCAGGCGCCACCGTAGTTGCCCACCAGGTGCGGATACGCCTTGAGCAGCGGGTAGGCGTGGGCGGGCAGCAGCTCGCCGTGGGTGTAGACGTTGATGCCGCTGTCCTTGGTCTGCTCCAGTACGGCGGCCAGGTCCCGCAGGTCGTGGCCGCTGACGAGGATCGCCTTGCCCGCCACCGGGGTCACCCGGACCGCGGTCGGCTGCTGGGCGCCGAAGGTGCCGGTGTTCGCCGCGTCGAGGAGTTCCATGACCCGGTAGTTCAGCCGTCCCAGCTCCAACGCACCGGCCAGCAGGGCCTCGGCGTCGGTCGGCTCACTCGCCAGATAGGCCAGCGCGTCCTCGACGCCCGCGAACACCTCGGTGCTGTGCCGGCCGAGCACGTACGCGTGGTGGGCGTAGGCGCAGATGCCCTTGAGCGCATACAGGTGCAGGGCCCGCAGCCCGACGATGTCCGCACCGAACACGTCGATGCCCGCGTTGACACCCACCGCCGCCGCCTGCTTGATCAGCCCGTCCAGATCGGCTGCGGGCTCCCAGGCGGCCGGCCCCGACAACTGCTCAGGCTGCTGTCCCCGGGCGCGCGCGGCCTCCTCGTACCGGACGCGCACCCGGTCGCGGACCGCTGCGGCTTCGGCGAGCAGCGCGCTGAAGCGGGTCGGGTTGAAGTTGACGTTGGTCAGCGTGGTGAAGACCGCGTAGAGGATGAACTCCGCCGCTTCGTCGTCGGGCGCGCCCAGGGCGCGGGCCTTCGCCGCATACTGCGCGATGCCCTTCACCGCGTGGATCAGCAGGTCCTGCAGATCGGAGGTGGCCGCATTCTTACCGCAGTTGCCTAGCACCGTGCAGCCGGCGATGACGCCGGAGCGGTCAGTCTGCTCACACTGGTAGCAAAACACGCCGTTCTCCCATGGCTCGTTGTCGCCCTGTCAGGCGAGATGGAATCAACGGCGCACGGCGCTTTCCTTGACCTAGGTCAAATCACGTTCCCGAACGGGCAAGGTGTGGCAGGGCTCACGGTAAATTCCAACCGCGCCTCCAGTCGGGGGATGTCGCGCAGGGTGATGCGCCGTCCCTCGACGCTGATCAGGCCCTCGGCGGAAAGATCGCGCAGAATGCGGGAAAGGGTCTCGGGTGCGATGTTGAGCCGGGAGGCGAGCACATGTTTCGTCGTGGGCAGGGTCAATGTGACCGTACCCGCCGACTCTCCACCCGCCTCGTGCAGCAGGAAACCGACGACGCGTTGGATTCCGGACCGCAGCGAATAGGCCTCCACGTCCCGGATCAAGCGACGCAGACGGACCGCCATATTGGCGAGCATCCGCCGGGCGAAGGCCGGATCCCGGTCGAGCAGGTCGTGGACCACGGTGCTGGACACGGCCACCAGGTCGGTGGCGACCAGGGCTGTCGCGGTGACCGGATAGCGCAGCCCGTCGAAGACGACGGCCTCGCCGAAACTCTCCCCCGTGGTGACGATTTCCACGACCTTCTCGGCGCCCTCGGCCGTTGATATCGACAGTTGCATCTGGCCGCGCCGAACGACGAAGAACCCGCGGACCGGGTCCCCCTGATGGAACAGGATCTCACCCTTGCCCAGGCCGACCGGATATGAGCCGGCCCGGATCAGTCCGAACTGCTCGCGGGTGAGTCCGGAGAACAGCGGAAGCCGAAGTAGGAAGTCCTCCAACGTCTGGTCGTGTCTTCCCACCCGTCGAGGCTACCGCAGCGGCATCAGTACCTCGCCGGGAGCGATCCGGCGACCGATATTGAGAGATAAGTCACACCGATTCGTGGGGTTGGATCCGGTCCGCCAGCCGGTTTCGATCCGATGACAACCCCCTTGGCCAGCGCATATCGCCAAAGGGTTGGGCATCTTAGCAAATAGTCACGGGAGTGGCACCGCTCGATCCGGGCGTACCGACCTGGCCTCTGGCAGCATGGGGGCGTATGTGTGGACTGGCTGGGGAATTCCGCCGGGACGGTGCGACCGCCGACGTCGCTGCGGTCGAACGCATGGCAGCGACGATGTGCGACCGGGGCCCGGACGGCGGCGGTGTGTGGTCACAGGGTCCGATCGCGCTCGGTCACCGGCGATTGAGAATCATCGACCTATCGCCGGCCAGTGGCCAGCCCATGGTGGACCCGTCGACCGGACTCATCGGCGTCTTCAACGGATGCATCTACAACTACCGGGAACTGCGGGCGCAGTTGCAGGCGAAGGGCCACCGCTTCTTCTCCTCGGGCGACAGCGAGGTGGTGCTCAAGGCGTACGCCGAATGGGGCGACGACTTCGTCGACCACCTGATCGGCATGTTCGCCGTGGCCATCGTCGAACGGGACACCGGAAGGCTCGTGCTGGCCCGGGACCGGCTCGGCATCAAACCCCTCTACCTGGCCGAAGGCCCGCATGCGGTGCGCTTCGCCAGCACGCTGCCCGCGCTGCTCGCCGGCGGTGGGGTGGACACCGCCATCGACCCCGTCGCGCTCGCCCACTACCTGACCTTCCACAGTGTGGTCCCACCGCCCCGGACCATCCTGCGCGGGGTACGCAAGCTGCCCCCGGCCACGGTGCGGGTCTACGAACCGGACGGGCGGGTCCACGACCGGGTCTACTGGGATCCGCCGTTCGCCCGCTCCCCCGAACGAGCCGACTGGACACCGCGGGACTGGCAGGATGCGCTGCTGGAGTCGCTGTCGACGGCCGTCCGACGGCGAATGGTGGCGGATGTTCCGGTGGGTGTGCTGCTCTCCGGGGGATTGGACTCCAGCCTGGTGGTGGCCCTGCTCGCCGAGGCCGGCCAGCGGGACCTGACGACCTTCTCCATCGGGTTCGACGCCGTCGGGGGACGCAGCGGCGACGAGTTCGTCTACTCGGACCTGGTGGCGAAGACGTTCGACACCGACCACCACCGGATCAGGGTGGCGTCGGACGAACTGGTGGCGCCGCTTGAGGGCGCGGTGGCCGCCATGTCCGAGCCGATGGTCAGCCACGACTGCGTGGCGTTCTACCTGCTCAGCAGGTTCGTCGCCCAACACGTCAAGGTGGTGCAGTCCGGCCAGGGCGCGGATGAGGTGCTGGGCGGCTACCACTGGTATCCGCCGCTGGCCGGCGTAGACCGTGAGCGGGCGGTCGAGACGTACGCGGCGGCCTTCTTCGACCGTGACGCCGCCGGACTCGCCCGTGTGCTCAACCGGGAGTACCTCGCCGAAGGGGATCCGGCCGGCGAGTTCGTCCACGCTCACCTGACCCGCCCCGGCGCCGAGACTGCCGTCGACGCCGGCCTGCGGATCGACACGACCGTGATGCTCACCGACGACCCGGTCAAGCGGGTGGACAACATGACCATGGCGCACGGGTTGGAGGCCCGGGTGCCGTTCCTCGACCACGAGTTCGTCGAGTTGGCCGCGACCTGCCCGCCGGAACTGAAGCTCGCCCAGGGCGGCAAGGGCGTCCTCAAGGACATCGGCCGCCGGCTGCTGCCGTGGGAGGTGATCGACCGGCCGAAGGGTTACTTCCCGGTGCCCGGTCTGACCCATCTCGAAGGGAAGCTGCTGGACCGGGTGCGCGACGCGCTGCACGCACCCGAGGCCCGCGCCCGCGGGCTGTTCCAGCCCGATTACGTCGCAGCGCTGCTCAAGGATCCGAACGCCGAGCTCACCCCGTTGCGCGGCAACAAGCTATGGCAGCTCGGACTCCTGGAGATGTGGTTGCAGAGTCACGGGATAGATTGATGGCAGTAAGTAACGTTCTTCCTGGCAACCGCGTACCCCACACCGCGCCCCGAGTCGAACGCGTCGGTCCGGGCGGCGATCCCGTCGCGATCGGTGAGATCCGTCGTCCACCCGGCAAGGGTGACGATGTGGTGCTCGACTGTGGCTGGGGCCGACTGGTGTTCGGGCAGACCTTCGCGGATCCGGCCACCGTGGCGGACGTGCTGCGCTCCGAGGCGGAAGGCTCCCGGGACATCTGCATCTACCTGCAGGACCCGCACGTACTGGTCTCCCGCCTGCCGGACGAGTTGTTCATCGACCCATCCCTGACCTACCGGCTGCCGCTGCCGGCCGCACCACGTGATGCGAACGAGACCCCCGGCCTGCGGATCCGTCGGCTCGCGGACGCCGCGGACGCCGAAGCGGTCAACCGGATCTACGCCGGCAACGGCATGGTCACCGCTCCCGTGGACGTCCTGGTCGCCAACGCCGCCACCGACCGCTTCCTGCACCTGGTGGCCGAGTCCGTTACCGGCGACGTCGTCGGGACCATCACCGGGGTCGACCACGTCGAGGTGTTCGACGATCCGGAGAACGGTGCCAGCCTGTGGTGTCTCACCGTCGATCCCAACCTGGCCCCGCCCGGCACCGGCAAAGCGTTGCTGTTGGAACTGGCCGCCCGACTCTCCGCGCGCGGCCGGGCATTCGTGGACCTGTCGGTGCTCGCCGACAACGAGGGCGCCATCCGGCTGTACGAGCGGCTCGGCTTCTATCGCACGCCGACGCTCTGCGTGAAGCGCAAGAACCCCATCAACGAGCCGCTGTTCCTGCCCGGCACACCGGACGGCTACGACGAGCTGAACCCGTACGCCAAGATCATCGCCGACGAGGCGATGCGCCGCGGTATCCGGGTGGAGGTGATCGATCCGGCCTGGGGGGAGATGCGGCTGACGAACGGCGGACGCAGCATCGTCACCCGGGAATCGCTGTCGGAACTGACCTCCGCGGTCGCGATGAGCCGCTGCGACGACAAGCGGGTCACCCGCCGGATCCTCGCCGAAGCCGGCCTGAACGTGCCGCCCGGCCGCACCGCGACCGGCGACGCCGAAGACATCGCCTTCCTACACCAGGCCGGTGCGGTGGTGGTGAAGCCGGCCCGGGGAGAACAGGGCAACGGCATCACGGTCGGGGTCACCACCGTTGACGAGCTGCACGCCGCGGTGGACCTCGCCCGCCGGT
>DASVCA010000181.1:0-2741 GCA_036381835.1 Micromonosporaceae bacterium | reverse complement strand
CGTCGGCATGTTCGACTGACAGACCGGTCAGCCTTTCGTGATCTGGTCGGCGATCCAGTCGACGACCGCGTGCATCTCCCGCCGCACCTCCGGGGCAAGCCGGTCAATGGGCCGGTCCACGAACCCGCGGCGCACCCGCTGCGCGACCCACGGGTTCGTCTTGCTGGTGGCCTTGTAGCGGGCGTGGTTCTTCAACGGCCGGGACCGCCCGTAGACGGGGTGCCGCAGGATGCCCTTGTTGATGCGGGGCACGTCCCGCTTCTCGGTCTTGCCGTCACCGAACACGGTAAGCGTCACCGACGCCGACCCGCTCCGGCCACGCACAGCAGTGCGGACCCGCACCGACTTGGACATCAGCTCCGCGTAGCCGCCCGACTTCGGCAGCAGCTGCAGGGCCGACTTCTGGATGGCCGGCTTCAACGGCTTCGCTGCCCGCTGCAGGCCCTTGGACAGTTGCCGGGACAGGTTCTGGTCGCCGAGGGTCCGCAGGCTGCGGCGCACGCTGGCGAGGTCCCGGCCACCCTGCACCCGAACCTGCATGCCCATCGGGTCAGGAGTACGTGCCGGTGGTGACGTCGCCGTCGACCTGGAAGCTGGCCGAGAACGACACCTTGTCCACCACCGACGCGTCGACGGTGTACTCGGTCAGCCAGCACTCGCCGGAGAACTTCGTCTTGCCGCTGGTGTCGCCCTCCGGCCCGTACTCGAACGAGGCGGTCGACGTGGCGGTGCGCAGCGAGTTAAGCACCGCGTGCGGGCCGGTCGTCGCCGTCGAGTCGAAGTGCCCCGAGATCGAGAAGCTGACGTTCGGAAGCCCAGGGATGCTCCGGGTGCCGCTGTCACCGAACGCCGTCACCTCGGACAGGTTCCGCCCGCCGGGCAGACCCTGCACGTTGTCGACGTACTGGCTGATCGTGCGCAGCGTCCCGCCGCTGTCGTCGATCGCGAAGGCCGCGTTCTTGCCGTGGACGAAGCTCATGGGTGCCTCCGGGCATGCGTAACCACCCGGTGGAAGCCCGGGTTGGTGGATCAGGTCAGGGTCAGCGGCGGGCGAACGCCACCGCGTAGGTGAAAGACGGCGTCGTGCCGGAGATCGTGTGCGTTTCCCGGGTGTACCGGTTGACCGTGCCGGTGACGGTCTTCCGCTCGGAGCTGGCGGCCGTCGCCGCCGTGAAGGTGATCAAATCGACCCACACGCTGTTGTCGGTCGAGTGCTGAACCTTCACCGTCAGGCTCGGTGTCGTCCCCGACACGGCGGTGACGTGCAGGCTCGCCACCCCACCACCACTGGTTGACTCAGCGTTGTCGACGCTGGCCGAGTTGCCGGTGGCGGTTTCTGCGCCGTGCGCGTGAAGGCTGACACCCCAGTCGACGCCGTCGTCCGGCTGCGCATCGATCTGCACGGTGACCGCCTCGGACACCGACGCGTCAACCGAGTAGCCCTCCAGGTCGGTGACAGCGATAAACGCCGGCCGGCCGATGGTGAATGCGTCCGGCATCACTGTGACCAGCAGCCCGTCATCGACGCCAGCGGCGGCTGACACCGTCTCGTGGACGCTGCCGGCCGCCGAGTCGAACAGGCCCCGCAGCGCCATCGACCCGCCCAGCAGGCCGGGCACCCACCGGTGCCCGTCGTCCAGCACCGTCGTCACGTCCGACAGTTGCCGCGTGTGGCCGAGGGTGTAGCCGTTGATCGTGCCGGACAGGTGCGCGTCGTTGACGAGCACCCGCGAGTTCTTCGCGTGGACGAAGCTCACCGCTCACCGTCCTTGACCTGCTCGATGTGGCCCTGCTCCAGCAGCCACGGGATGCTCTTCGCGGGCAGGTCGGTGACGGTGTCGCCGGGCTCAGCCCGCTTCTCGACGCCCTTGACCTCGTAGTTCATGCCGGTCAGCACCCGGTACCTAACTGCCACTGGCGTTCACCTCCACCACGAACTCGGCGCCGATGTACTGCACCCCGGCGTACTCGATCAGCCCGTACTGCCGGACCCCGGACACCCGCGCGAAGTTCGCAACCCCGCCCAGCGACTCGTCAGCCTCGATCGCAGCCTTGACCGAGGACGCACCCGAGCCAGCCAGGTAGCCGTCCAGCTTGTCCTGACCGATCCGGTCGACCGCAGTACCGACGATCAGGTAGACGATGAACACGAAGTCGTCCGAGCCGCGGGCCATCGTCGAGTCGAAGCTGATGGAATCCGGTGCGATGACCGCCGCTGGCGGGTTCACCTGGCCGGGCACGGTGTCGGACACCCGCAGACCGGCGATGGTCTTGAGCCGCGTCTTCAGGCCGTCGCGGATGGCCGATACGGACGCCATCAGGCCACCAGCACCGGGTTGCGGCGGTACGGGGCGAGCAGCGACTGAGCCCTGCTGTTCATGCGCACCCTGACCGGCCCGAACTCGCCGAACCCGGCCACCCCGAACGGCGCGTCGCTGAGTTTGAACAGCTCCTCGGCCACGATCAGGCACGCTTCCTTCACCGGGCCAGGCACGGCCGCCCACCCCCACTGCGCGGTCACCTGAACCGTGTTCCGCCGCCTGCCACACTGCGGGAAGTCGTGGGAGCCGACCGCCCGAATCCGGTAGTACGGCCAATCCGACTGCCCCGACACCATCCCGTTGACCGGCTCCAGCTCGTAGTCAGACGCCGCCCACGCGGTCGCGTACGTGCCGTCGTCGCCCGTGTCAGTGGCCACCACCAGGTCGGTGGTGGTGTGGAAGTCATCCACCAGCACCGCC
>DASVCA010000180.1:0-2514 GCA_036381835.1 Micromonosporaceae bacterium | reverse complement strand
TCGCGGGGCGGGGCGGCGACGACCAGGGCGAGCCGGTGCCCCGGCCCGGTCGCTGAGACGTCGATCCGTGGCCGGCGTACGCCGGTGTCGAGGTCTCGTCCTTCGCCGGCTGTTGCGCCGGTGTCTTGCCCGGATCCTTCGGCGGCCAGTCGTCGAAGGCGCTGTCGCTGCCGCTGTCGCTCGGCGGGGAGCCGGCATCGGCCTCGGCTTGCGGCTCCGCGGCCTGCGGTTCGGTGGTCGCCGGCACCGGCCAGCTTCGCCAGCGCTGCACGCTGAACGTGGCCGTGAACAGCAGCAGCCCGATCAGCGCCAGCGTCCCGTTGTCCAGCGGCAGGTGCAGTGACAGCTCGTCGTCGGCGATCCGCCAGCTGCCGGGCACCGCGTCACGGACCGCGAACGGATCGACGAACAACAGCGCGTACGGGATCATCAGTAGCAGGCCGGCGATCATCGGACCGGCCGGCGAGAACCGGAGCGTGCCGAGCAAGCCGAGCACGATGCCGGCCACCAGCAGGTAGACCGCGGGTTCGATCAGATTCGCCCAGTTCCAGCTGTCGGTGGTGGTCCAACTCTCGATCGTTCGTCGCGATCCGCCCTGACCGGCCGCTATCAGGATCCAGGTCAGCGGGGCGGCGACCACACCGGCGAGGAGGCTCCAGAGATGTCGCATCGACGCACCGTACCGTCTTGGCATGACCAACGGAAAAGCGGCAGGGGACGGAAAGCCCACCTCATACTCACGAGTGACGCTGAGTAGGATCATGACTGCGGTCGATGTAAATCTGTACGGCACGGTGCACGGTGGCGTGCTGATGAAATTCATCGACGACGTTGCCGGAGCGGTCGCGGCACGGCACAGCGGAGGCACCGCCGTCACCGCAGCCATCGACGAGATCGTCTTCTCCGAGCCGGTGCGGGTGGGCGACCTGGTGCACGCACATGCGCAGGTCAACTGGACCGGCTACACCTCGATGGAGATCGGGGTGCGGTTGGTCGCGGAGCGGTGGGACAACGCGGAGGAGCGGCCGATCGAGGTGGCCACCGCCTACCTCGTCTTCGTCGGTGTGGAAGTCGACGGAACCCCGCGTCCGGTGCGCCCGGTCCTGCCCGAGACACCGGAGGACGAGCGGCGCTACCGGGAGGCGGAGATCCGCCGGAGACACCGCCTGGCCCGGCGTCGCGCGATCCAGGAGCACCGCGCCGCTTAACCTCTGCGATCTTGAGGTTTGGCTTAACCACCTGCGACCTTTGCTCGAAATATGCCCCACCGGAGCTGCAAGATCCGCGGGGGAGAGAGGAGTTTTTGCATGGATCTGTTCGAGGCGGTGCGGACCCGGCGCAGCGCCTCCGGGCTGCTCGATGCCGCACCGGACGACGCCGAGCTCACCGAACTCGTCGAGTTGGCCATGACGGCACCGGACCACGCGGCGTTGCGGCCCTGGCGGTTGGTGGTGCTGCGTGGTACGGCCCGGATCACGCTGGGCGCGGCGCTGGCCGCAACCGAGGAGGACCCGGAGGCTGCGGCGAAGGCGGCGGCCAAACCACTGCGCGCGCCGCTGCTGCTCGGCATCGTGTTTCGTCCGCAGGTTCACCCGAAGGTTCCCGAGTGGGAACAGGTCGCGGCGACCGCCGCGATGGTCACCCTGCTCGAGCTGCTGCTCCACGGGCGCGGCTGGGGGGCGATCTGGCGCAGCGGCCGGGTGGTGGAGGCCGAGCCGGTGCGCCGGGCGATGGGGGTGGCCGAGGATGAGCGGCTGCTCGGCTGGCTCTACATCGGGCAGCCCGACCCGCAACGCAGCCGTGGCCCCCGGCCGCCCTTGTCCGCGCAGCCGCACATCAGCGTGCTCGAACCCGAAGGGTTGTGATATCTATAACAGCTAAGTTGTGGCCTCGACCACAGCGTGTTGGTCCGGCTTCAGTCGCGGTCGAGCGGCGGGGTGGCGGGGTGGGACAGCACGGGCGAGGCTCCCGGTCGGGACTTCGAATCATGGTCAACTGCCGTCCTACCTGGAGCATCGCCAGCACGATCACGATGAGGATGGCTCAAAGCTCTGGAAAGGATGGGATGCTGGGCATCGACTTCTACGTGGATGCGCTCCTGTCTGGCTGGTCTGTGGTGTGGGTCCAGGTTCCACCGCTGATGAGATCGAGAGCGCGCTGGGCAGGGAGTTCGTTGATGACGCGCGGAAGCAACGGATGCGTCGTGATTACGGACTGGTGGAGTTCTACTTTGAGCGCGTAGAACAGGCTTGGATTTGCGTTGGCTGTACGATTCAGGTTCATCGGCTGTTTGACGTAGGTCCTGACTCTGTTCCTTCCGTACTGGCTGATCGATGCAGTGTGTTTGCCACCACCCTTGGTGTCGAGTCTCTTGCCGAGGCTGTTAGCGCGAAAGGAGGTCACAATATCATCCGAGAAAGCGCCGCAGAGAAATTCGTTCGCTATCACCTCGATGGGACGAACTGCTTCGTTCATGCTCTACAGATCCAGGCAGAGGCGGTAGATTCGCGTCCC
>DASVCA010000179.1:0-20906 GCA_036381835.1 Micromonosporaceae bacterium | reverse complement strand
AGATCGGGCTGCCGCTGACCGCGTTCGTGGCGATCCGGCCCTTTGATCCGTCCCAGCCCGACGACGCGCCGGAGCGGCTCGCGCACCTGCCGGAGATCGACTCCTGTTACTCGGTGGCGGGGGAGGACTTCTACCTGCTGCTGGTTCGGGTGGCCGGCCCGGCGGACCTGGAGCGGCTGCTTCAGGAGATCCGAACCGCGGCGAACGTCACGACCCGGACCACGGTCGTGCTCTCCACACCGTACGAGGGCCGCCCGCCGGGGATCACCGTCCGCTCGGCGTCCGACCAACGCTGACCGCCGCACAAGCAACCAGAGGGGCGGGGCCGTGCGGCCCCGCTCCTCTGGTTCTCGATCATTCAGCGGCGTGCTGCGCCCACCACTGCTGCCCGGACTCGGGCAGGGTGTCGATCGGGTCGTAGTACGGGTAGCGGCGGGTCAACGCCTGCGGGTCGTCCGACTCCAGCGAGGTGCGGTAGTTCTTGGTCCAGTACGAGATGCCCCGCTCGCGGTCGTACTCGGCCACCATGTGCACCCACCGCTTGCCGACGAACGGCACGTCGCACACGATCCGCGGGGTGGCGTACCCGGGCAGGTAGCCCATGATGTCGTGCTGCAACTGCTGGGCGTACCACACGGGCACCCGCCAGTGCTCGGCGTTGGGGATCATGTCGCACATGTAGAAGTAGTACGGCAGGATCCCGGCCTCGCCCTGCAGCGCGAAGCAGAGGTCGAGCAGGTCGCCGGCGGTCGCGTTGACCCCGCGCATCAGCACCCCTTGGTTGCGCACGTCGCGTACGCCGACGTCGAGCGCGGTCTGCGCGGCCCGGGCGACCAGCGGGGTGAGCGACTGGACGTGGTTGACGTGGGTGTGGATGGCGAGGTTGACGCCGCGGCGCGCGGCCGTGCGGGCGACCCGTTCCAGCCCTTCCACGACCTCCGGCTGCAGCCAGTGCTGCGGCAACCCCATCAGCGCCTTGCTGGCCAACCGGATGTCGCGGACCGTCTCGATGTCCAGCAGCCGCATCAGGTACGACTCCAGATGCCGCCACGGCACGTTGGCCACGTCGCCGCCGGAGACGACCACGTCGCGCACGCCGGGATGGGTCCGCAGGTACTCGATGTGGGCGTCGTAGCGGTCGACCGGTTTGAGGGTCAGCTTCAGTTTCTGCACCGTCGGCGTCGAGTTGCCGACCAGGTCCATGCGGGTGCAGTGTCCGCAGTACTGCGGACAGGTGGAGAGCAGTTCGGCGAGGACCTTGGTTGGGTAGCGGTGGGTCAGGCCCTCGGCGACCCACATGTCGTGCTCGTGCAGCGAGTCCCGGCTGGCGTGCGGGTGCGACGGCCAGTCGTCGCGCCGGTCCGAGGCGACCGGGATCATGTAGCGCCGGATCGGGTCGGCGTAGAAGGCGTCGGTGGTCACCGGGCCCTGCGGCACCATGGTGTTGAGCATCTGCGGTGGGACCAGCATGGACATGGTGGCGGAGGTCGTCTGGTCCTCGGTGAGATCGGCGTAGAAGCGTTCGTCGACCAGGTCGCCCAGCACGGCGCGCAGCTGCTTGACGTTCTTGACGCAGTTGGCGCGCTGCCACTGCGCCGACTCCCACTGCTCCCGGGTCACGTCGCGCCACCCCGGGAAGCGGGTCCAGTCGGGCTCGACCAGGGTTCGGCGGCGGTACTCGTACGGTTGCCCCCCGGCCGGGAGCGCGGTCGGCGAGGTGTGGCGAGGGCGGGGCACGGCCTCAACCTGTGCAGTCTGGGTCACGGCTCCTCCTGGTGTTCCCCGACTGACGTGGCAGCACGGGTCGATATCCTGTTGCAGCGGCAGGGTATTGGAAAAGTTCCCGTTGAAAAAGTATTCTGCCGAAAGTCTTCCCGTAACGCGACCCGGAGTCGCCGGGATCGTCTCGGGTGCGGCGCGAAATGCGGACAAGGAGGGCTCGATGACGTCGCCGGTCGGTCTGCACCGTGTGCTCGAACCCGCGGGCGTACTCCCCCAAGCCGCGCTGCGCCTGGACAGCAGCCCGCGGATCGGTGTGGACGAGGTGCGCATCCGCGTCGAACGGCTCAACCTCGACGCGGCGAGCTTCCGGCAGCTTTTCGACAAGCACGGCGGGGACGGCGACGCGATCCGCGCCGAGGTACTGGAGATCATCGGCACCCGCGGCAAGATGCACAACCCGGTCACCGGCTCGGGCGGCATGCTGATCGGCACGGTCGACGAGGTGGGCCCGGCGTCACCGCTTCCGCTCCGCCCCGGCGACCGGGTGGCCACCCTGGTCTCGCTGACCCTCACCCCGCTGGCCGTCACCGACGGACTGCGACGCTGGGACGGGCGCAGCGAGCAGGTGCCATGCGACGGACACGCGATCCTGTTCGCCCGGTCGATCGCTGCGGTGCTGCCCGACGACCTCGACGCCCAACTGGCCCTCGCGGTGCTCGACGTCTGCGGCGCCCCGGCGTTGACCGACCGGGTGGTGCGCCGCTACCTGACCGACGGGCGGACCCCCACGGTGGCGGTCATCGGCGGCGCGGGCAAGAGCGGATCCCTGTCACTGGCCGCGGCACGGCGGGCCGGCGCGAGCCGCACCCTCGGCGTGGTACCCGTGGCAGCCGAACGTGACCGGCTGACGGCCACCGGGCTGGCCGACCGGGTGGCGTTGGCCGACGCCCGCGACCCGGTGGCGCTGTCGGCGGCCGTCACCGAGGCGCTCGGCGGTCCGGCGGACGTGACGGTCGTCTGCGTCGACGTGCCCGGCTGCGAACACGGGGCGATCCTGTCCACCGCCGACGGCGGCACCGTCGTCTTCTTCTCGATGGCCACCAGTTTCTCCGCCGCCGCGCTGGGCGCCGAGGGCCTGGCCGCCGACGTCACCATGCTGATCGGCAACGGCTACGTGCCCGGGCACGCCGACTTCGCCCTGTCGCTGATCCGCGAGCAGGCGGCGGTCCGCGCGTTGTTCGAATCCCGGCTGGCGGCAGACTGAACACATGACGAGCCCCTCAACCCTCTACCGCGGCGGCCGCCTCTACTGCCCCGCCGAGCCGCAGGCCACCGCGTTGCTGGTGCGCGACGGGCGGATCGCCTGGGTCGGCGCCGACACCGACGCGCCCCGCGCGGATCGGACCGTGGACCTGGACGGCGCACTGGTCACGCCCGCGTTCGTGGACGCACACGTGCACACCACCGACACCGGGATCGCCCTGTCCGGGCTGGACCTGTCCGCGGCTCGGGGGGCGGGCGAGGTGCTCGACGCGGTCGCGGCCCACGCGGCCGGGCTCCCGCCGGACGCGGTGGTGCTCGGGCACGGCTGGGACGAATCGGGGTGGGCGCAGCGCCAGTTGCCGACCGCGGCGGAGCTGGATCGGGCGGCCGGCGGCCGGCCGGTCTACCTGTCGCAGGCGTCGATGCATTCGGCGCTGTGCTCGGCGGCGCTGCTGGCCGCCGAACCGCGGGTGAGGCAGGCGTCCGGGTACGACCCGTCGGGTTGGCTGCGCCGCGAGGCGCACCACGTGGTACGGGAGATCGCACGCCGGTCGATCACCCCGGTGCAGCGGGCGGCGCTGCAGCGGGCGGCGCTGCGACACGCGGCGTCGTTGGGCATCGCGGCGGTGCACGAGTGCGGCGGCCCGGGCATCTCGGACGAGGACGACTTCACCGCCGTGCTGGCGTTGTCCGGTGACGGCCTGCCGGAGGTCTTCGGCTACTGGGGCGAGCTCACGGCCGCGGCGAAAGCCCGGCAGTTGGGGGCCTTCGCCGCCGGCGGCGACCTGTTCGTCGACGGGGCGTTGGGCGCGCGTACCGCCCACCTGTCCGAGCCGTACCTGGACGGGGACGGCTGCGGATTCGGCTACCTGACCGCCGACCAGGTACGCGACCACCTGTTGGACTGCGCCGAGCACGGCATGCAGGGCGGGTTCCACGCGATCGGCGACCGCGCCGTCGAGACCGTGTTGGCCGGGTTCGCCGCGGCTGCCCGCGTCCTCGGCGTCGAACGGCTGCGGGCCGGACGGCATCGGGTCGAGCACGCCGAGATCGTGAACAAGAAGTCGATCGCGGGGTTCGTCGAGTTCGGGGTGGTGGCGAGCGTGCAGCCGGCGTTCGACCGGCTGTGGGGCGGTGCCGAGCAGATGTACGCGCGGCGGCTGGGGGTGGCGCGGGCGCTCGCGGCCAACCCGTTCGCCGCGATGCACGGAGTCGGGGTGACGTTGGCGTTCGGGTCGGACTCGCCGGTCACTCCGCTGGATCCGTGGGGTTCGGTGCGGGCCGCCGCGGCGCATTTCAACCCGATGCAGCGGTTGACGGTGCGGGCGGCGTTCGCCGCGCACACCCGCGGCGGCTGGCATGCGGTGCATCGGGACGAGGACGGGGTGCTCGCTCCGGGTGCGCCGGCGACGTTCGCGGTCTGGTCGACGCCGGCCGGTGTGGCCGGCGGGCTTCCGGTGCTGATGTCGAACGACCGGCACGAGGGCGGCCCGCACGATCCGACGCCGCTGCCGGTGTGCCGGCGGACGGTGTTGCGCGGTGAAGTGATCTTCGAGGAAGGAATGGCGTCGTGAGCGGGAAGCTGGCGCTGGATCCGGTGCTGGCGGCCCGGGCGCGGGAGTTGGCGCGCCGGGCCGGTCAGCCGGTGGTGGATCTGGCCCGTACCCATACGACGGTGTCGGTGGAGCGGGCGGTGCTGCGGCTGGCGGGGATCACCGGGGCCGACCCGGACGGGATCCCGTGGGTCAACCGATTGGTCGACGCGGTGGTCGCGGATGTCGGCCTCGGACACGGGGTGGCGGCGCCGGTGTTCGACGCGTTGGCCCGCGAGGGCATCAGCGATCTGACGTTGCTGGCGCAGAAGGCGGCCGCGGGGTCGGTGCGGTTCGCCGTGCCGGCGGGAAAGGCGGCGACGGCGGCCCGCCGGGCGGCCCGCCGGGCGGTGGCCGCGGGACTGCGGCAGATCGATCGCCGTCGCGCCGAGCGGGACCGGATGATCAAACGTTACGGCGATCCGAGGCAGCGGCCGTGGATCTATCTGATCGTCGCGACGGGAGACATCTACGAGGACATCCCGCAGGCGCAGGCGGCGGCGCGCGCCGGGGCGGACATCATCGCGGTGATCCGTTCGACAGGGCAGTCGCTGTTGGACTACGTGCCGGAGGGGGCGACCCGGGAGGGGTACGCGGGCACGTACGCGACGCAGGAGAACTTCCGGTTGATGCGGGCGGCGTTGGACGAGTCGAGCCGCGAGCTGGGCCGCTACATCCGGTTGACCAACTACGCCTCGGGTCTGTGCATGCCGGAGATGGCGACGCTGGCCGGCCTGGAACGGCTGGACATGATGCTCAACGACTCCATGTACGGCATCCTGTTCCGCGACATCAACCCGATCCGGACGTTCGTCGATCAGCGGTTCTCCCGGCAGATCCACGCCCGGGCGGGGATCATCATCAACACCGGTGAGGACAACTACCTGACGACGGCGGACGCGGTCGACGAGGCGCCCACGGTGACGGTGTCGCAGCTGCTCAACGAGTTCTTCGCGCATGAGGCGGGGCTGGCGGACTGGCAGTTGGGGCTCGGGCACGCGTTCGAGATCGACCCGGATGTGCCGGAGTCGTTCCGCTTGGAGCTGGCGCATGCGCTGTTGGCCCGGGAGCTGTTCCCGAACGCGCCGTTGAAGTGGATGCCGCCGACGCGGCACATGACCGGGGACGTGTTCCGGGGCAACCTGCTCGACGGCTTCTTCAATCTGGCGGGGACGCTGACCGGGCAGGGCATTCTGCTGGTCGGGATGATGACCGAGGCGGTGATGACGCCGTGGCTGTCCGACCGGGACATCGCGTTGCAGAACGTGCGGTACGTGCTGGGCGCGGCCGGTGGGCTGCACGAGGATTTCGTGCCGGCACCGGGCGGGTTCATCCAGCAGCGGGCGCACCGGGTCCTGGCCGAGGCGGTCGAGTTGTTGGAGCGGATCGTCGACCAGGGTCTGCTGCAGGCCATCGCGGAAGGCACGTTCGGGATCATGAAACGTCCACCGGACCGGGGCAAGGGGCTCGACGGGGTGGCCCGGCAGGAACCGGACTACTACAACCCGGCGACCGAGTTGTTGGAGGCCGGGCGGTGACCGCGGTGGAGAAGAAGATCGTCCGGCCGTACGGGGACACCACCGGCGACGGCATGGTGCAGTTGTCGTTCACCCTGCCGGTCGCGCACGACAAGCGGGCCGAGGGGGCCGCCCTGCAACTGGCCGGGAAGATGGGTATCGACCCGGCGATGCTGGTGCACGCCAAGCAGATCGGCGACGGGTACACCTTCTTCATCGTCTACGGCCGGGTCAACCACCTGGTGGATCTGTCCGCCGTGCAGGTGGTGGAGCGGGACTACCCGCTGCTGTCGCCCAAGGAAGTCAACGCCCTCATCAAGCGGCGGCTGCGCCGCAAGCTGTCGGTGGTGGGGGCGTGCATCGGCACCGACGCGCACACCGTCGGCATCGACGCGATCCTCAACGTCAAGGGCATCGCGGGCGAGAAGGGCCTGGAGTACTACCGGGAGATGAAGGTGGTCAACCTGGGCGCGCAGGTCAGCGTCCCGGAGCTGGTCGAGGCGGCGCGAAAGGAGCGGGCCGACGCGGTGCTGGTCTCCCAGGTGGTCACGCAGCGGGATGCGCACCTGCACAACACCCGGGAGCTGTCGGCGGCGTTCCGGGAGGCGATGGCGGCCGACCGGCGGCCGCTGCTGGTCGTCGGCGGGCCCCGGTTCGACGAGACGATGGCCGCCGAGCTGGGCGTGGACCGGATCTTCGGTCGCGGTACGAAACCGAGCGAGGTCGCCAGCTATCTGGTGCACGCGTTGATCACGAAGAGGTTGGAGGCGGCATGAGCGGTCAGGGCGGCGACGATCCGCGGCTGGGGTTGACCGTCACCCACCGGCGGTATGTGCCGTATTCGCACGCCCACTACGCGGGGAACCTGGTCGACGGCGCGTACGCGTTGGGACTGTTCGGCGATGTGGCGACCGAGGTGTGCATCCGCGCCGACGGCGACGAGGGGCTGTTCGCCTCGTACTCGGATGTGCAGTTCCGGGCGCCGATCCGCGCCGGTGACGTGCTCGAGGTGACGGCGACGGTGACCCGGGTGGGGACACGCAGCCGCACCGTCGACTTCGAGTGCCGGGTGGTGTGCCGGGGCCGACCGGATCGGGGCGAGTCGGCGGCCGAGGTGCTGGATCCGCCGATCGTCGCGGTGACTGCCACGGGGACCGTGGTGGTCCCGGCGGCGTGAGCGGGCTGGCGGTCTGCGCCGACGTCGGCTCCACCTTCACCAAGGTGGCGGTGGTGGATCTGGCCGACGGTCGGCTGGTCGCCGCCGCCACCCACCGCACGACGGTCGACAGTGACGTGCTGCACGGCCTGGACACCGCGGTCGCGCAGGCGACCGCGGGGCTCGGGGTGCGGCGCCTGCCCTGGTATGTGTGCTCGTCGGCGGGGGGCGGGCTGCGGCTGGCCGTGGTCGGCTACGAGGAGCTGGTCACCGCCCGGGCGGGGCAACGGGTCGGCCTGTCCGCCGGGGCGCGGGTGGTGCACGTGGCGGCGGGACGGCTGGACGGGCCGGCGCTGGCCGCGCTGCGCGCCGCCCGGCCGGACGTGCTGCTGCTGGTGGGCGGCACGGACGGCGGGGACGCGGAGGTGCTGCTCCACAACGCCACCCGGCTGGCGCGGGCCCGCTGGCGCAGGCCGGTGGTGCTGGCCGGCAACGCCGACGTCCGGGACGAGGTGCGCGACCTGCTCGCCGGGCGCGGGGTGCCGGTCACGGCCACCGACAACGTGCTGCCCCGCATCGGCGTGCTGCATGCCGGCCCGGCGCGGGCGGCGATCCGCGAGGTCTTCCTGCGGCACGTGATCGGCGGCAAGGGCCTGTCCCGTGGCCGGCGGTTCGCCGGCCTGGTGCGGGCGGCCACCCCGGATGCGGTGCTGACCGGGGTGGAACTTCTCGCCGACCGCACCGGCGGTGACCTGGCGGTGGTGGACGTGGGCGGGGCCACCACCGACGTCTATTCGGTGCTGACCCCCGACGAGCGGGACACCGGCCCGGCACGGGAGGTCGCCGGAACGCTGTGGCGTTCCCGGACGGTCGAGGGGGATCTCGGCATGCGCTGGAGCGCGCCGGGTGTGGTGCGGGCGGCGGCCGCCGAGCGGCTGCTGGCCGCCGGCGAGGAGCAGACGTTGGCGGCGGCCGCCGTGACACGGGCGGCTGATCCGGCCTTCGTCGCCGCCGACGATCGGGAGCGGGCGGTGGATCTGCGGATCGCGACGTTGGCGGCGACGGTGGCGTTGCGCCGGCACGCCCGCGGGGACACGCCCGGCAGTGCTGCCCGGGACCTGCGCGACGTCCGGCTGCTGATAGGTTCCGGCGGGGTGCTGCGCCACGCCGACCCGCAGGCGGCGGTGGGGGTGCTGCGGGCGGTGCTGGCCGATCACGCCGGCGGGTGGCCGCTGCCCCGGGCGGCCGCGGCGGTGGTGGACGTCGAGTACGTGCTCGCGGCCGCCGGCCTGCTCGCCGACGAACATCCGCAGGCGGCGGCGGGCCTGCTGCAGCACCGCCTTCTCGGCCGGTGACGGCCGGCGCAACACGCCGGGGGCGACACGCCGGGCCGGCCGCACCGGCGGTTGACAGTGCCCGGGGGGCAACGCTTACCGTCTTTGAGTCCCACCCCGGGTGCGGCTGTTGTTCGCTTCGTTCCTCCATCCGCTGGCCGAGCGGTGTGGTGCCGCGGCGGCCAGGTCCAGCGGGCGGTGGTCGGCGGTGCGGACCGGCCGTGACCCGCCGGTGTCGGGCAGGGGATTCCGCGGCCAGTAGACAACGGTCGGACGCGGGCAGCCAGTTCACGTTCGGCCGGCCCGAAGACCGTGGTGATCGCCGGCCCGGCTCGGACCGGGCGGACCGGGAGCATCGGGGCGCGGCGGCCGCCGCGCCCCGATTTCGGTTCCGCGTGCGGCTCGGTCCCGTTCGGCTCGGAATCGACGCGTAGTCTCGACGGAATGGATCAGCCGTTGGATCTCGGTGGCCGGTCGGATTCGGTGGTGGAACGTATGACGATGCTCGAGACGCTGCCGGCGCCGGCCGCAGCGGCCTCTGCCGCGCCCCGGCCTCGGCCGCTGCCCGCGGCGGCCGCTGCGCTGGCGGCGGCGCTGGCCGGGGTGGCGCTGCTGGCCGCGTTCCCACCGTATGACGTGTGGTGGCTGGCCCCGGTCGGGGTGGCGCTGCTGGCCGCTGCCGCGCACCGGCGGCGCATCCGGGCGGGGGCGGGACTGGGTCTGCTGGCGGGGCTGGTCTTCTTCCTGCCGTTGCTGAGTTGGACCGATCTGCATCTGAGCAGCACCCCGTGGCTGCTGCTGTCGGTCCTGGAGGCGGGTTACCTCGCCCTGTTGGGGGCCACCACCGCCTTCGTCGGTCCCCTGGTGGACCGGTTCCGCTGGGCGTGGGCGCCGGTGACCGGCGTGCTGTGGGTGGCTCAGGAGGCGCTGCGGGACCGGACCCCGTTCGGCGGCTTCCCGTGGGGGCGGCTGGCGTTCAGCCAGGGCGACTCGCCGATGCTTCGGCTGGCCGCCTTGGGCGGCGCCCCGCTGGTCACGTTCGCGGTGGCGGTGGTCGGGGGGATGCTGGTGGCGGCGGTGTGGCGGCCCTGGCGGGGCCGGAGCGGACGGCTCGCGGCGGCCGCCTACCTGGCCGGGGCGGCCGGGGTGAGCGTGGCCGGGTTCGCGGTTCCGACGGGCGCCGCGAGCGGGGCCGCCACCGCGACGGTGGCGATCGTGCAGGGCAACGTGCCCCGGCTGGGTCTCGACTTCAACGCGCAACGGCAGGCGGTGCTGAACAACCACGTCGACGCCACGATCGAGTTGGCCGCGCGGGTCGCGGCCGGCAGTGTGCCGCAGCCGGACCTCGTCGTGTGGCCGGAGAACTCAAGCGACATCGATCCGCTGCTCGACGCGTCCGCCGCAGCGCGCATCAGCGCCGCCGCGGACGCGGTCGGCGCGCCGGTCCTGGTGGGTGCGGTGCTGGCCGGCCCGGGGGAGCGGCAGGTACGCAACGTCGGGCTGCTGTGGCACCCCGGCACCGGCCCGGACGTGGCGCAGATGTACGTCAAACGGCATCCCGTGCCGTTCGCCGAGTACGTGCCGATGCGGGACGTGGCCCGGCTGGTGAGCAAGGAGGTCGACCGGGTCCGCAACGATTTCGTGCCGGGCCTGCGTCCCGGGGTGTTGCGCCTCGACGGGTTGACCGTCGGCGATGTGATCTGCTTCGAGGTCGCCTACGACTCCGTGGTGCGGGACACGGTCACCGGTGGGGCGCAGTTGCTGGCGGTGCAGACCAACAACGCGACGTTCAATGAGGCGGAGGCGCGCCAGCAGTTGGCGATGGTGCGGCTGCGGGCGGTGGAGCACGGACGGACGGCGTTGATGGCGTCCACGGTCGGTGTGTCGGGGTTTGTCAGCGCGGATGGGCGGGTATCGGATGCCACCGGGTTCTTCACTCCCGCGGTGGTGGTCCGCACGGTGCCGCTGGCCGATGGCCGCACTCCGGCCACCCGGCTCGGTGCGGGGCCGGAGATCGCGTTGACGCTGGTCGCGGTCGGCGTGCTCGCGGGGGCGGCGGTGATCCATCGTCGGACCCGGTCGGGGGGCGAGGTGTCGGTCGCGGAGGCGCGGTGAACGGAGCGGACGAGGAATTCGAGGCGAGGTATCCGGGTCTGGGACGGGTGATCGCCGTCATCCCCACCTACAACGAGGTGGGCAATGTCGAGACGATCATCCGACGGGTGCGGCGGGCCGCGCCGGCGGTCGACGTCCTGATCGTCGACGACAACAGCCCGGACGGCACCGCCGAGGTGGCCGACCGGGTGGCGCGGGACGAGCGTGGGGTGCATGTGCTGCGCCGCGCCGGCAAGCAGGGACTCGCCGCAGCATACGTGGCGGGTTTCCGGTGGGCGCACGAGCGCGGCTACGACGCGGTGGTGGAGATGGACGCCGACGGGTCGCACGCTCCGGAGGAGCTGCCGCGTCTGCTGAACGCCGCCCGGGACGCGGAGGTGGTGATCGGATCCCGGTGGACCCCCGGTGGGCGGGTGGTCAACTCGCGCTGGCACCGGGTGGCTCTGTCTCGGGGCGGTAACCTCTACACCCGGCTGGCGTTGGGTGTGCCGGTGCGGGACGCGACGGGCGGCTACCGCGTGTACCGGACCGCTGCTTTGAACGCCATCGGTTTCGATTCGGTGTCGTCGCAGGGCTACTCGTTCCAGGTCGAGCTGTCCCGCCGCGCCCACCGGGCGGGCCTGCGGATCGCGGAGGTGCCGATCACCTTCGCCGAGCGCCGTAACGGGACGAGCAAGATGAGCGCGGGGATCGTCGGCGAGGCGTTGTGGCGGGTGACGGTGTGGGGTCTGCGGGACCGGCGGGCGGCGCTGGCGCGGGCGCTGCGCGGGTCGACGGACCACTACGGCCGCCGGGCGTAGCGGTCGTGTCATGCTTGGTCTGCGGGATCGACCCGTACGGCCGGGCGTGACGTCGGCCGTCTGCGCGGTGAGGTGCGATGAGCCGAAGGGTGCGTGTGCCGCTGGCGCTGCTGGCGGTGGTGCTGGCGGAGACGGTGGTGTTCTCCCAGGTGGGCGGCCGGCTGGGATTCGGCTGGGCGGCCGCGCTGGTGCTGGCGGGTTCGCTGCTCGGTTTGTCGGTGCTCAAACGGGAGGGGCTGCGTGCCTGGCGTGGCCTGCGGGCGGCTGTCGACGCCGGGCGCCCGCCGGGCCGGGCGGTGACGGACGGGCTGGTCGGGTTGGCGGCCGGGCTGCTGCTGGCGGTGCCCGGGCTGGCGACCGGCGTGGTGGGGCTGGTGCTGATGGTGCCGCCGGTCCGAGGGCTGGCGCGGCGGGCGGTCGAGCGCCTCGCGCAGCGGCGGGTGTCGTCGGCGGTCGCGGGAAGCCTGTTCGGTCCACGGCGGGTACGGGTATGGGCGGGGCGGCCGGACCAGGCCGACGGTGTGCTCGACGGCGAGGTCGTCGAGCCCCGGCATTAGCCGCCCAGGTGCAGGCCGACGTAGACGGCGGTCAGACCGGCGGCGATGTTGGCGATGACGTTGGCCGCGGCGAGCCGGTGCGCGCCGGATCGGGCCAAAAGCAGGGTTTCGTAGCTGAACGTTGAGTAGGTGGTCAACGCGCCGCAGAATCCGGTCGCGGCCAGCGCGGTCAGTTCCGGGTCGGCGGGCAGCGCGGCGATGAACCCGAGCAGCAGTGACCCGGCGACGTTGACGGTCAGGGTGGCCCACGGGAACGTGGAGTTCTGCCGGGCGCGTATCGCCCGGTCGACGAGGTAGCGCAGGGGGGCGCCGACGGCGGCACCGAGCGCGACGAGCAGTGCGGTCATGGTCGTGGGTCCGGGGATCGTCGTCGGGTCAGGGCCAGGCGGGTGAGCACACCGCCGGCCCATGCGGCGAACAGCGCCCCGGTGACGGTCAGGCCCAGGTAGACGAGGGCGGTCCCGACGGCACCGGCCGCGACGGCCTGCTGGATGTCGAGGACGTAGGTGGAGAAGGTGGTGTAGCCGCCGAGGACACCGGCGGCGAGGAACGGGCGGACCAGCGGCCGGTCGGGCCACCTCTGGGCGACCAGTACCGCCACGGCGCCGATGAGCAGCGAGCCGGTGAGGTTGGCGGCCAGCGTCGACCAGGCGAAGCCGCCGGTCGGGTGGGGCAACGCCTGCGCCAGGGCGTGGCGGGCGAGCGCGCCGATGCCTCCGCCCGCGGATACCGCGGCGAGGGTGGCCGGCGTGGCGGCGGTGCCGGGTTGCCGGGCGCGGTCGTGTGTCTTTCGCACCGGTTGCTCCTGACGGACGGTGCCGGCCCGCGCAGTCGATACTGCGCGGGCCGGCACCCCGGGTTTGTCAGGCTTCGCCGCGCCGGGCGCGAACCTCGGCCAGCCGTTCGGCCAGGATCTCTTCGAGTTCGGCGATGCTTCGCCGCTCCAGCAGCATGTCCCAGTGGGTGCGGGGCGGCTTGACCTTCTTCGGTTCCGGTTCGCTGCCGTCCACCAGTCGGGCCATGCTGCCGTCGAACTTGCATTCCCAGGTCGCCGGAACCTCCGCGTCGACGGCGAAGGGCACCTGCATCCGGTGGCCCTTGGGGCACAGATATTCGCGGGTCTGGCGCGGGGCAAGCTCGGTGTTGCGGTCGGATTCGTAGCTGACTGCGCCCAGGCGGCTGCCGCGCAGCATGCGCTCGCCCATATCGGCTTTCCCCTCGTGTGTCGTGCTGGTCCTTCGTTGTAACGACCTGCGCCGCTCGGCTGATTCCCGTTGTTGACGGGCTGGACGTTACGTGCCAACGATTCGAGCGTATCCGCAGGGGGCACCGGGCGGCATCGCCACCTCCACCCCACCCAGCCTACGGCAGGCTATGCCCGTTTTGAGTGATTTATTCCTCCGGAGGTGGTGGTCCGGCACCGGCCCGTTTCGATCCCAGCTCCGCCAACGCCGTCGCCAAACTGCTCACCTGCGCGGACAACTGGTTGATCCGGTCGGCCGCGCGATCGCGTTCCGCCAGCGCCTCGGCCAGGCGGGCCGTCGCATCGGCCACCCTGGCCTGCGCGTCCGCCACCGCATCCCGGGCACGTGCCAACTCCACCCGCAACCGGTCCCGCTCCGCCGCCACCGCGGCCGTTTCCTCGCGGGCCCGGACCTGCGCCACCGCCGCGCTCGCCCTCACCTGCTGAGCGTCCGCCTCCGCCCGCCGCGCCTGCTCCCGCGCGGCGAGCGCGTCCTGCGCGGAGCGCGCCGCCTCGTCCCGGGCCGCCCGGGCGTCCGCCTCCGCGCGGGCGGCCCGCCGGTCCGCCTCCTTCGCGGCCCCGTCGGCCCGCTCGGCTTCGGCCCGCGCCGCGTCGCGCTCCCGCAGCAGCTCGTCGATGCGCCGACGCGCCGTCTCCACCTCGTCGCGAAACCGTTGCGCCTCGGCGCGGGCGTCATCCCGATCCCGTTCGGCCTGCAACCGCAGCGCATCCGCCGCGCCGGCCGCACGTCGCGCCTCGTCCCGTTCGGCCTGCGCCGTCCGGGCCCGCTCCTGCGCGCCGGCCGCATCCTGCCGGGCCGCGTCCGCCACCGCCCGCGCATCGTCGCGGGCGGCGAGCGCAGCGGCCGTCTCCTGCTGTGCCTTGGCGAGCGCCGCCGTCGCCGCGTCCACCGCCGCCCGCGCGTCGTCCCGCTCGGCTTGCGCGGCGGCGATCTGCGCCGCGGCTTCGGCGCGCACCTGGGCCACCTGCCGCTCCACCCCGGCCGGCGACAGTTCGGCGTGCAACGCCTCGGTGAGCGTCTCCACCATCTGGTCGAGGCGGTCCACCACCTCCCAGGTGCGCGCCACCTGCCCGGCCAGGCCGGGCGCGTTGCGCTGGCGCATGCGGGCGTTGCGCGACGCCCGCAGGCACGCGCCGTCGTTGTCGCGACAGTAGCGGAACGGACGCCCTGCGCCGACCCGCTGCGGCACCGGACGCCCGCAGTGGGCGCACGGACGGGTGGGTGCCTCGTGCTCGTCAACGGATGTGCGGACGGTGTCCATCGTCGGCGAAGTCTAGTGCGCCGGGCAGACCCACGAGGGACTGCGGCACGACCGAGAGGATCCGCCCTGCCGACCACCGGTTGTGACCGCGACGGCGACCCCTTCCCGCGGCGGCGTCGCCGTCTCCCTACCATCGATGCGATGGTGTCATTCGTCCAGTCTCCCGCCGGCGCGCGATGGCTGCGTCGCCTGGTCATCCTTGCCGTCCTCATGGGACTGGTCGCAATGCACCACCTCGCCGACACCTCCGGGTATCACCACGACGGCATGCACGCGTTGCCCTGTCCGGCTACGCCCGACGACTGTCCGGAGATCCCGCACGGGGTTCCCGGACAGGTGTGCCAGGCCCCCGCGCCAGGACAGACCGGTCTGATGCCGCTCGCTCGCACCGCCCACCAGGTGTCGCACCCGCCCGTGTGCAACGGCGACCCAACGAGGTCGGCGCCCGTCACGACGGCACCCGAAGCCGGACCGGGCACCGGCTACGGTCGGCCTGCACTCACCGAACTGGCGCGGTTTCGCATATAGGCCGGCTCCTTCACCGACTCGGGCGTGGTTGGTCGGTAGTCGCCCCGGGCCCGCGTCGGCGCGTCTTGAATCACCGATTTGTGAGTGTTGAAGGAGTCGACCAATGCGTATTTCTCGTTCCCGCGCCGGGTGGGCGGTCGCAACGGTTGCGGCACTGACCCTGGTCGCAGGCTGTGGCGGCACCGACGGCTCGTCCGGTGAACACGGCACCCGTACCACCGCCGGCCCTTCGTCTGCCGACCATAACCAGGCGGACATCACGTTCGCGCAGAAGATGATCGTGCATCATCGGCAGGCGCTGGAGATGGCGGCGATGGCCGAGTCGCGTGCCGCGGACTCGAAGGTGCGGTCTGTCGCCGCCGGCATCGAGCGGGCGCAGGACCCGGAGATCGACCAGATGACCGCCTGGCTGAGGGAGTGGGAGGCACCGGTCCCGTCGGTCGGCGGTCACGACGGGCATGCAGACATGCCCGGCATGATGTCCAACCACGACATGGCGGCGCTCGCCGGCGCCTCCGGCGCTGACTTCGACCGCATGTTCCTCGATATGATGATCCGTCATCACGAGGGCGCGATCGAGATGGCCCGTATCCAGCAGCAGGAAGGTCGTAACCCGGCGGCCAAGGCGCTCGCCGAGAGGATCGCGGCCGATCAGGCAGCCGAGATCGAGCAGTTGCGGGCACTGCTGGACGCCAAGTGACGGAGTGGAGGTCCGGGCGACGTCGCCCGGACCTCCACCAACGAGTTACCCTAGCTTCGAGGGGAGCCCACGATGAGTAGTTGGGAAAGGGCTCGACCTATCGCCTCGACCACCCTGACCCTGCTGGTCCTGATCACGATGGCGGGGGGTTGCTCAAGCAAGGCGGACGCGGCCGATCCAGCAACGCACCTGTCCTGCTCGGATGAGAAGGTGGTATCGGCCAGCGTCGACCACGACGACACGACGAAAGAGGACCGCTCCCCGCAGAAGCAAGCAACAGCCTGGGCACAGGCGCAAGGGTACGTCTGGGCGGGAGCCCAAAAGGGTCGTCTACAAGTCCGATGATCGGACCGACATCACGTTCTCGGACGGGCAGGGCAACGTGACGGGCGTCCTGTCCTACATCCACATCGGCTACGCCCGAGTCTCCACCGGCGGGCAGAAGCTCGAACGCCAGCTCGACGCGCTCACCGCCGCCGGCTGTCGGCGAATCTCCGCTGAGAAGCAGTCCGGCCGCGACACCGACCGGCCCGAGCTCGTCGCCTGTCTGGACTTCATGCACCCCGGCGACACTCTGGTCGTCCATCCCTGGACCGGCTGTCCCGCTCCTTGCAAGACCTGATCGCCACGGTCGGGGACCTACGCCGCCGCAGTATCGGGTTCACCTCGCTGCACGAGAACCTCGACACGACCACGCCCGGCGGCAGACTGGTCTTCCACGTCTTCGCCGCTCTCGCCGAGTTCATCCGCGAGCTGATCGTCGCCGGTACCCGCGAGGGCCTGGCCGCCGTCCGAGCCCGCGGACGCGCCGCCGACCGCGCTCGTCACCAACTCCCCGCCGGCGCCACTCCGTGCCGTAAACAGTACTGAGATCATCCGCGTTTGCGGCTGGTGACACGTTTCTACTGACACCCCACCACCCGTGCAGGCGTCAGTCAGAAGTGGTCACGACCAGTGAGCAGCGCTCTGTGGATCGTGCCGCGGTAGACCCCGACGAGCTTGGCGATCGCGCCGATCGACCGCTCGGTGACCAGACGGCGGGCGCAGGCAAGCCTCTCCGGGCTCTCCGGGGCGGCCAGGACAACCGAGAAGCGGCCACTTCGCCTGAGAGAACCGACCGAACCCACGGGCAGGCCCGCAACCGCCTCCGATCCGATTAAGACATTACCGTTATTCCTAATCCGATAATCGGTTCAAGCGGATCGGCGACACGGAAGGTTGATACACCATAATGACCGTTATTGTGCGTAATGAAAGAGAGTGATGTAGCTCGGCGGCGATCCGTGACGCCGCCCGGCCGCTAAGAGCGTGTCTCAGGTGGCGGGGGGGGGCTGACCTTGGTGGTAGATGATCTCTACTGTGGACGAGCGTTTGGTTCACCAGTGGGTGCCGGATGAGTTGTGGGAATTGGTCGCGCCGTTGGTCCCGCCGCCGCCTCGACGTCCGCAGGGTGGGGGTACACGCACCACCCTCTACAAGGCTCTGCCCGAGCTGATGGCTCCCGAACAGGCCAAGGCCCGCCTCGCCGCACAGATTGGCGTGCTGCCCGCCGACCAGCGGGCTCTGCCGTCCGTCGAGGCGTATGACAAGCTCCTCACTCAGCGCGCTGCCGAACAGCCCTGAGGGTCAGAAGCCGAGCGGGTGTCGAGTTTCACCCGGCACTGGCGCTCGGCGATGTCCTTTTGTGGGTGTGGCGGACCGCGGAACGCGTCCGCCACCGCACCGGTGGTCTCGCAGTCCGCCGAGAGAACTCGCGCGACGGTGAGCAGCAGCGGCGAACGGGCGCCGAGCTGGGCCGGAGTCGGCGATGACCTCAGCCAGCCATCCGACCGCGTCACACGACCACTCGGCAAGCTCTCCGCGCAGCACCACGCCGTGCAGGGGAGGGCCGTTCCGGAAACTGTCCTCGAACGGCGGGGGGAGGACGGCGTCCTGGTCGGCGACGTCGTAGGACCTACACACGAACACGTCCTGCTCGAGTTGACCGAGGTGGTCGGTGAACTGCTGCGCGACAGCGGGTATTGACAGACCACGGCCGCTGTTGATGTTGACCTCCACCGGAGTCCTCGCTTCCGGGGCGCAATCGGCGAACCATTCCTTCGTCCGCATCGCCGGCACGGGCGCGTACGGCGGGCGGGACGAGGGGTCGAGCCCGTAAATCGGCAGGAGGAGCTGGACCGCGGATAGGTCCAGCATGCCAGCCCGCGCTGTCGCCTCCTGCGCGCACCTCAGGAATGGCTGCACCGGTAGCGGACGGTCACCGGCCACCGCGCTGACCTCGACCTGGAACCACGAGACCAGTCCCGCCCCGGCAGCAGCAAGGGGGTGGTTGCCTCGCAGCTGGGCGTTACTTCCCTAGGTATTAGTACACCCGGCGGTAAACGTTGGCCTGGTTATACGGCCACTCGCTGCTGTCGACCTCGCCGATCACGTCGACGTCCACGTGGTTGCGCCAGGACGTGAGCGGGTATCGCCACAGTCCCTGCGTGCCACCGTACGGTTGCTGCTCCCGCCGCCGGGAGCAAGTTCCTTGGTCGGCGAACACGCCTTCTGTCGCCAGGTGTTGTCCGTGTACCACTCGTAGAGGCAGTTGAACACATTGGCGCGGTTGTTGTCGCAGGTCCCCTTGTCCCACCACCCGTGCCCGGAAACCGCCACCCCGGTGGAGGATCGGTGCGGGTTGTCCCTCCCACTGACCGGTGTGCAGCCGATCAGCGTTGGCTCCGAGATCCCGCTCGGGTTCGTGGCCATGGGAACGACCCGGCCGTCGCTGTCCAAATAGACCGCGGTCTTGTCCACGCCGGGTGGTGCGATCCCAGGTACGGCGTCCTCGGATGACACGGCCGACGTACCGGCGCGCCTGCCGGACGCCGACTCGATGGCGGACTACGCCAAGGGCGTCGACAAGGTATTGCCGAGGGGCGGGTCTCCGGGCGCTGCGAGAAGCAGCCGATATGGCACGGATGGTGGAGGGCCCGAATGTGATCAGCTGGTCCGGCGGGGTCCGTGAACTCGCGAGCCAGGCCGCTGCAGCTCGTGGCTACGCAAGCGGCTACCGCTGGTCCTGGCCGATCCCACCCCGGGCGCGTTGCACCTCGACCGCCTGCCGCTGCCGCCAGCGGCGCTGCGCATCCCGGTTGCACCGCCGGCATGAGCGCCGGTACGCCCCGGTCGTCTCGTCGATCTCCCGCTCGTGGCCGTTGCGGCACCGTGTCCGCCGGGCACGGGTGCGACAGTTCTCGGCCCGGCTGACCTGCCGCAGATGCGTCGGCTCGATACAGTCCTTGACCCCGCACGTGTGATCGACGTCCAGCCGGGGGTCGTACCCGCCGACGAACACCGCATACGCCGCGATGTGCGCCCAGGCCCGCCCCGCCACCTTCTGGTAGACCCCACGCTGTCGGCCGTAGCCGCGCACGATCAGGCAGCCGCTCTCGACGCGGGTCGCCCGCTCCAGCAGGTAGCGGCGCAGACTCTCCTCGGTGAAATGCTTGGACAGGCCCTTGATCACGTAGCGCACACGCGAAAGCTACCACCCGTCGACGCCGCACCGGGATCCGTGGCGTCCCGGGTCACGGCAGCCCGTTCAGCTGGTGACAGCGGATGACGCCTCTGCTAGAAACGTGCAGGGTCGCGCAGCCCCACACCCCCCACGACGCGAAAGGGGTCGGGTACCGCCCATGACCGACACGCAGACCACCTCGTCCTCCACACCCCCTCCGCCGCCCGCCGGCCCGCGGATCGGCTGGACCGTGCACGGCGACGGCCGCACGATCCGGCCCGGGGACGTGGTCCACCCTCACGAACGTCTCTCCTGGCCCCGCACGCTCGGCATCGGCGTCCAACACGTCGTCGCCATGTTCGGCGCCACGTTCACCGTCCCCCTCATCACCGGGTTCCCGCCGGCCACCACGCTCTTCTTCTCCGGCCTGGGCACCCTGATCTTCCTGCTGATCACCCGGAACCGGGTGCCGTCGTACCTCGGCTCGTCGTTCGCGTTCATCGCCCCCGTCCTGGCCGCCAAGGCCGGCGGTGACATCGGCCCGGCGCTCGGCGGCATCGTGGTGGCCGGCGCGCTGCTGGCCCTGGTCGGCCTGATCGTGCAGTGGGCCGGTGCCCGCTGGATCGACCTGCTCATGCCGCCGGTGGTGACCGGCGCCATCGTCGCCCTGATCGGGTTGAACCTCGCCCCGGTCGCCTGGGACGGCGGAGGCGGCGGCGGGGTGAAGGCCCAACCGGTCATCGCGGTGGTGACCCTCGCCGCGATCCTGCTGGCCACCGTGGTGTTCCGCGGGTTCCTGGGCCGCCTGTCGGTGCTGCTCGGCGTCGTGGTCGGCTGGGCGGTCGCGGCGCTCAGCGGCGGGCTGGACCCGAAGGCCCTGCAGGCGCTGGCGGACGCCCCCTGGGTCGGCCTGCCCGAGCTGCACACCCCGACGTTCGGTTGGCGGGCCGCCGTGCTGGTCGCCCCGGTCGTGCTGGTGCTGATCGCCGAGAACGCCGGACACGTGAAAGCGGTGGCCGCGATGACCGGCCGGGACCTGGACCGGGAGATGGGTCGGGCGTTCGTCGGCGACGGTGTCGCCACCGTCCTGGCCGGTGCCGGCGGCGGCTCGGGCACCACCACATACGCCGAGAACATCGGTGTCATGGCCGCCACCCGGGTCTACTCGACCGCCGCGTACTGGGTGGCCGGCGGGGCGGCGATCCTGCTCGGGCTCAGCCCGAAGTTCGGCGCGTTGATCCTCACCGTGCCTGCGGGCGTGCTCGGCGGGGCGACCACCGCCCTGTACGGGCTGATCGCGGTGCTGGGCGCCCGGATCTGGATCGAGAACCGGGTGGACTTCAAGGATCCGACGAACCTGATGACCGCGGCGGTGGCCGTGATCGTGGGCGCGGCGAACTACACCGTCACCTCCGGGGATCTGTCGTTCAACGGGATCGCGCTGGGCACAGCCGCCGCGATCGGCGTCTACCACCTGATGCGGTCGATCTCCCGGCTGCGCGGCACCGCCCCCGCCGAGCCGACCGTGTCGCCGTAGGCGCCGCCGATCGCAGCCTCGCACGGCCACCCGTCGTCGCCGCGGCCGGCCACAGAC
>DASVCA010000178.1:0-53001 GCA_036381835.1 Micromonosporaceae bacterium | reverse complement strand
CTCCACAGGCGTTTAGCCTCTCCCAGCGTCCTTGGGCGAGGATGTTGACGGCCGCGTTCACGTCCCGGTCGTGGACGGCGCCGCAGGGGCAGGTCCATGACCGGACGGACAGCGGTTTGGGTCCGTCGACCCGGCCGCACGCCGAGCAGGTCTGTGACGTGGGCGCGAAGCGGTCGATCTTGGCGAAGGTGCGCCCGTAGCGTGCGGCCTTGTATTCCAACATGTGCACGAACCGGGCCCAGCCGGCGTCGTGTACCGATTTCGCCAGCCTTGTGCGGGCGAGGCCGGTCACGCACAGGTCCTCGACGTACACCGCTTGGTTGTCGCGGATGATCCGTGTCGAGAGCTTGTGCTGCCAGTCCCGCCGCGTGTCGGCCACCCGGGCGTGCGCCTTGGCGACCGCGATGACGGCCTTCTTGCGGTTGTTGCTGCCGGGCCGCTTGCGCGACAGGGTCTTCTGCAGCTTGCGTAGCTTCCGGGCCGCCCGCCTGAGGAACTGCGGGGCGGTGACCTTGGTGCCGTCGGACAGGACGGCGAAGTGGGTCAGCCCCAGGTCGATACCCGCCTCGGCGTCGGCGGCGGGTAGCGGCTCGTCCGTGGTCTGCACGACGAACGAGGCGAAGTACCGGCCCGCGCTGTCGCGGATGATCGTCACGGACGACGGTTCGGCCGGCAGAGCACGCGACCAGCGCACCTGCACGTCGCCGATCTTCGGCAACCTGAGCCGGCCGTCGGGCAGCACCGCGAACCGCGCGTTCCTGGTGAAGCGGATGGCCTGCCGGTTGTCCTTGCGGGACCGGAACCGTGGCGGGGCCACCCGCCGGCCCTTGCGCTTGCCCGTCAGCGAGGTGAAGAAGTTGCGGTACGCCGCGTTCAGGTCGGCTAGGGCCTGCTGGAGCACCACGGCCGACACCTCACCCAGCCACGCCCGCTCGGGAGTCCGCTTGGCCTCGGTGATGACCCGCTTCGACAGCTCTCCGTCGGAGATGTACGGCTCGCCGTTCTCCCGGGCCTGCCGGCGTGCGCGCAGCCCGTCGTTGAACACCACCCGCGCGCACCCGAACGCCCGCGCCAGCGACTGTTGCTGGTCCGGTGTCGGATAGACGCGGTAGTTGTACCGAAGCTGCACAGTGGAGAGTCTAGCATTGGTTTATGACTGACTAGGACGATGTACGCACTGGTAGACACTGTGTGTTCATCCTCCACGCCCATTTGGTCTTCGTGACGAAGTACCGGCACCCGGTGTTCAGCGACCGGCACCTAGCGCGGATGGAGGAGATCATGCGGGCCGTGTGCAACGACTTCGAGTGCGAACCGGTCGAGTTCAACGGCGAGGCCAACCACGTCCACCTGCTGGTCAACCTCCCACCGAAAGGTGGCGTTGTCGAAACTGGTCAACAGTCTCAAGGGCGTTTCCTCCCGCAGGCTCCGCCAGGAGTTCCCCGACCTGGTACGCCACTACTGGCGCGCCAACCGGCTGTGGTCAGGCTCGTACTTCGCCGGGTCCATCGGCGGAGCACCGTTGACCGTGCTGCACCAATTCAGCAGGTTGACGTTGTCGCGCCGCCAGTCCGCCTTGTCGGTGAACCCGCGGTTGTACTTCGCGAAGGTCTCGTCGTCCGGCACCGGGTGGCTGCCGCTCGGGTACGGGTAGAAGTAGTCGTCGAAGTGGACCGTATCGATGTCGTACTTGAGCACCGCGTCCAGGGAAAGCAAGACCTGTCGGCGTTGTCGCGGGTACCGGCGGCACCGCCGATTACCACCGGACTATGTTGTGCACGTGCCGCCGACACCGGAGAAGGTCCCGTGATCCACTTTCCGGCCGTGCGCCGAGGCCCGTTGCAGGCGTTGAGCGCGCGGCTCGTCGCCGCGTTGCTGCTCGTGGTCTTCGTCGCGCTGCTGGTCTACGTCGAGGAAGACGGATACCGCGATGTCAACGAGGACGGCATCAGCCTGGTGGACGCCTTCTACTACGCGGTGGTCACGCTCTCCACGACCGGGTACGGCGACATCACGCCGATGTCGGATTCCGCTCGCCTGATCAACGTGCTGGTGGTCACCCCTGCCCGGGTGTTGTTCCTGGCCATCCTGGTCGGCACCACGCTCGAAGTGCTGACCGAGCAGTACCGGACCACTCGGCGGTTGACCCGGTGGAGGAGTAACGTGAAGGACCATGTGATCGTCTGCGGGTACGGCACCAAGGGACGCAGCGCCATCTCCGCCCTGCTCGAGACCGGGTTCGACAAGGACCGGATCGTGGTGGTCGAGCGGAACATCGCGGCATTGCGGCAGGCCACCTCGGCCGGGCTGGTCGCCGTCGAGGGCTCCGCCACCCGGTCCGAGGTGCTCGAAGAAGCCGGCGTACGAACCGCCAAGACCGTGATCATCGCCGTCGACACCGACGACACCTCAGTCTTGATCACCCTGACCGTCCGACAGATGACCGCCGGCCGAGTCCGAATCATCACCGCGGTGCGGGAGGCGGAGAACGCGCCCCTGCTCAAGCAGAGCGGTGCCCATCACGTCGTGGTCTCCGCGGCGACCGCCGGCCGGTTGCTGGGCTTCTCGACCACCGCACCCCCGATCATCGAGGTCGTCGAGGACCTGCTGCGTCCCGGCGAGGGCATGGCCCTGGCCGTGCGATCGGCCAACCGCGACGAGGTCGGCCGCTCCCCGCGACAGCTGGACCCGTTGGTCATCGCGCTGGTCCGCCGAGGCAAGGTGGTGTCGCTCACCGAAGCGGCCGGGACGAGCGTGGAAACCGGCGACCTGCTGGTCTACATCCGCGACGAGCGGGCGCAGGACGGTGCGAAGATCTTCTAGCCGCTAGAGGATCGTCCAGGTGTCCCCGGCGTGGAGCAGCCGCCGCAGCTGCTCCTCCGGGGTGCCGTCGTGCTCGGCTCGCGCCGTCTCGATCTGCTGGCGCACCAGCCCGTCGTAGGTCGGGCGCCGCACCCGACGGAACACGCCGACCGGGGTGTTGCGATGGTCGGGGCCGGGCAGGCGGGACAGCGCGAACGCGTACGCCGGATCGGCGACCGTCTCGTCGTGCACGACGATCTCCTCCGCCGCCACCGAGGCCGTCTCGCGGACCTCGAGGCCGAATCCGCCCGGCGGATGCACCACGCAGTACCCGCCGCCCCTGCCGAAGGTGATCGGCTGTCCGTGTTCGAGGCGGATCAGGTAGTCGTCCCGGGTCTCCGGCTCCTTGAGCGCGTCGAACGCGCCGTCGTTGAAGATGTTGCAGTTCTGGTAGATCTCGACGAACGCCGACCCGGGGTGTTCGGCGGCGGCCCGCAACACCTGCTGCAGGTGCTTGCGATCCGAGTCGATCGTACGGGCGACGAAGGTGGCCTCGGCGCCGAGCGCGAGCGAGATCGGGTTGAACGGTGCGTCCGCCGATCCGGCCGGCGTCGATTTGGTGATCTTGCCGAGCTCCGACGTGGGCGAGTACTGGCCCTTGGTCAGCCCGTAGATCCGATTGTTGAACAGCAGAATCTTCAGATTGACGTTTCGGCGCAGCGCGTGGATCAGATGGTTGCCGCCGATGGACAGCGCATCCCCGTCCCCGGTGACCACCCACACCGACAGGTCCGGCCGGGTCGCCGCCAGCCCCGTGGCGATGGCCGGGGCGCGCCCGTGGATGGAGTGCATCCCGTAGGTGTTCAGGTAGTACGGGAAGCGGGACGAGCAGCCGATGCCGGAGATGAAGACGATCCGCTCGCGGGGGATGCCGAGCTCGGGGAGGAAGCCCTGAACCGCGGCGAGGATGGCGTAGTCCCCGCAGCCGGGGCACCAACGCACCTCCTGGTCGGACTTGAAGTCCTTCGCGGTGAGGGTGAGGGCGACGGGCTCAGGCATTCTTCACGACCTCTTCCAGCATGCTCTCCAGCTCGGCGGCGGTGAACGGCAGGCCGCGCACCCGGTTGTAGCCGATGGCGTCGATCAGATAACGGGCCCGGACGACCTGAGCGAGTTGGCCGAGGTTCATCTCGGGGATGACCACCCGGGCGTAGGAACGCAGGACCTCACCGAGGTTGGCGGGCAGCGGGGACAGGTGCCGCAGGTGCGCCTGAGCCACCGGCAGCCCGCGCTGGCGCAGGGACCGCACCGCCGCACCGATCGGCCCGTAGGTCGAACCCCAGCCGACCACCAGCACCCGGGCGTCGTCGTCCGGATCGTCGACCTCGACGTCGGGCACCTTGATGCCCTCGATGCGGGCGGCCCGGGTCCGCACCATCAGATCGTGGTTGTCGGGGTCGTAGGAGATGTTGCCGGTCCGGTCGGCCTTCTCCAACCCGCCGATCCGGTGCTCCAAGCCGGGGGTGCCGGGAACCGCCCAGGGCCGAGCCAACGTGACCGGGTCGCGTAGGTACGGCAGGAACCGTCCGTCGCTGTTGGGCGCGGTGGCGAACTCCACCCGCAGGTCGGGCAGCTCGTCGACGTCGGGCAGCAACCAGGGCTCGGATCCGTTGGCCAGGTAGCCGTCGGAGAGCAGGATCACCGGCGTCCGGTAGGTCAGCGCGATCCGGGCCGCCTCCAGCGCCGCGTAGAAGCAGTCCGCGGGGGAACGGGGGGCGATCACCGCGACCGGCGCTTCGCCGTGGCGGCCGAACAGGGCCAGATTCAGGTCCGCCTGCTCCGTCTTGGTCGGCATACCGGTCGACGGGCCGGCCCGCTGCACGTCGACGACGACCAGCGGCAGCTCCAGCGCCACCGCGAGCGAGATCGTCTCACTCTTCAGCGCGACACCCGGCCCGCTGGTGGTGGTCACCCCCAGCGCGCCACCGTACGAGGCACCGAGGGCGGCACCCACGGCGGCGATCTCGTCCTCGGCCTGCATCGTGGTGACGCCGAACCGCTTGTGCTTGCTCAACTCGTGCAGGATGTCCGAGGCCGGGGTGATCGGGTACGCGCCGAGGAACACCGGTAGGTTCGACCGCACCCCGGCGGCGACCAGGCCGAGCGCCAGCGCCGTGTTACCGGTGACGTTCCGGTACGTGCCAGGCGGCATCTTCGCGGGCTTCACCTCGTACCGGACGGCGAAGTCCTCGGTCGTCTCGCCGAAGTTCCACCCGGCCCGGAAGGCGGCGATGTTCGCCGCCGCCAGCTGTGGACGTTTGGCGAACTTCTCCTCCAAGAACCGGATCGTCGACTCGTACGGGCGCGAATACAGCCAGGACAGCAGGCCGAGCGCGAACATGTTCTTCGCCCGCTCCGCGTCCTTCTTGGAGATGTCGTGCCCGGACAGCGCGGCGACGGTCAGCGAGGTCAGGGCGACCGGGTGCACGGAGTATCCGTCGAGTGATCCGTCCTCCAACGGGTTGGCCGCGTAACCGACCCGGGCCAGGTTCCGCTTGGTGAACTCGTCGGTGTTGATGATGATGTCCGCGCCGCGCGGCAGATCCGCCAGGTTGGCTTTGAGCGCCGCCGGGTTCATCGCCACCAGCACGTCGGGCGCGTCCCCGGGGGTGAGGATGTCGTAGTCGGCGAAGTGCACCTGGAAGCTGGAGACACCGGGGAGGGTGCCGGCGGGGGCCCGGATCTCCGCGGGGAAATTCGGCAGCGTCGAGATGTCGTTGCCCAGCTGCGCGGTCTCCGAGGTGAAGCGATCACCGGTGAGCTGCATCCCGTCGCCGGAATCACCGGCAAAACGGATGACCACCCGATCCAGTTGACGGACCTGCTTGGTCAAGCCTGACCTCCCCTTGAGATCTGCCGGCCGGAAGGGCTGGGTCGGCGGGAGCAGTGTGCCGGCGGTGGCTTGGTTACTCGTGCGGGCTACCCGCTCTGCCTGTTTCAAAGCCTACTTCGGCGAAACCGGTGAACTTGTGGCAGAGGGTTCATCCGGCCAGGGGTATGCCGCCTTTACTCACGTCTGCCCAGGCCGCACGGTCGTCCGTGTAAGGCAGATCACGTCCCGATGCCCACGACGGGCGGCGGCTCAGGCCAGGCCGCGACGGGACAGCGCCGGCGGGCGGTCGCCCCGGATCGAGGCCACCATGTCCAACACCCGCCGGGTCGGCCGCACCTGATGCGCCCGGAACACCCGTGCGCCCAGCCAGGCCGACACCGCCGTCGCCGCCAGCGTCCCCTCCAATCGCTGATCCACCGGAAGATCGAGGGTCTCCCCGATGAAATCCTTGTTCGACAGCGCCACCAGCACCGGCCACCCGGTGGCGGTCAACTCCCCCAGTCGCCGGGTGATCGTCAACGAGTGCCGGGTGTTCTTGCCGAAGTCGTGTGCCGGATCGATCAGGATGCCGTCCGGGCGGACCCCGAGCCGGACCGCTCGTTCGGCGAGCGCCGTGACCGTCGCCACCACGTCGGCCACCACGTCGTCGAACGCCGCCCGGTGTGGCCGGGTCCGGGGAGCCAGCCCACCGGCGTGCGAGCAGACCAGGCCGGCACCGGTTCGGGCGGCGACCTCCGCAAGCGCCGGGTCCGCACCCGACCAGGTGTCGTTGAGCAGATCCGCGCCGGCCGCGACCGCCTCGACGGCGACCTCGGCCCGCCAGGTGTCGATGGAGATGACCACGTCGGGAAACGCTTTGCGGACCGCGGCGATGGTGGTGACGGTTCGGCGGATCTCCTCCGCCACCGAGACCTCCGCGCCCGGGCCGGCCTTCACCCCGCCGATGTCGATGATCTCGGCACCTTCCTCGACCGCCCGTTCGACCGCCCGCAGTGCGGCGTCGGCCGCATAGGTCGCGCCCCGGTCGAAGAACGAGTCGGGGGTGCGGTTGACGATCGCCATCACCACCAGCTCGTGCGGCGCGAAGGTGCGCGTACCGAGCCGAAGGGCCCGCGCCATCTCGATCCTCCCCGGTCGTCACCGACAGCCGATCCGACGGTAGCGGCTGCCGGTGACAGGCGGCCGCAGTGGCATGCCGGTCGCCACCGGTGGGTCGGTCATGCCACGATCTGCCCTATGGGCCAGCTTCTGCTCGTACTGGTGGCGGCGCTGACCGTGGCCGCGATCGCCTTCGGGATGGTCGTACTGGTCACCGGCCGTGATCCCGGCTTGGTGCCGGCCGAGCCGGACGGACGTGCGGTTCCGCTGCCGAGCGACCGCTCGCTGCGCGAAGCCGACCTGACCGAGGTGCGGTTCGACCTCGCCGTGCGCGGGTATCGGATGGCGCAGGTCGATGCGGCGCTGCGCCGGGCGGCCTACGACATCGGTTTCAAGGACGAGTTGATCGCGGTGCTGGAGGCGGAGGTGGCCGCGCTGCGCGAGGGCCGGACCGCCGACGCGGATGCGTTGCAGCGGGCCCGGGTCGCGGCGCTCGCGCCCGCCGAGGCCGCCCCGGTGGAGGCGCCCGAGGGCGAGAGTCGACCGCCGGAGGGCGGGCAGGCTGGAACCGAGCCGACCGTGCCCGTGGAGCCGGCATGAGCGCGGGCGGTGGCGAGCTGAACGGGGCGAACCAGCCGGGGGCCGGTGAGGTCACCGCCAGTGTGATCGTCAATGCCGCGCCCGAACGGGTCTTCGCGGCGCTGACGGCGTGGGAGCGCCAGCCGGAGTGGATCCCCTTCACCCGGGTCCGGATCCTGGAGGGAACCGGCCGCGAAGGCAGCCTGATCGAGGCGATCACCACTGTCGGCCCGACCCGGGTGCGCGATCTGATGCGGGTGGTTCGGGTGGATCCGCCGTACGAGGTTCGGGTGGTGCATCTGGGGCGCTTCATCCGTGGTCCCGGGGTGCTGCGCTGCACCCCGCTGGATCGCAACCGCACCCAGGTCGTGTGGCACGAGTGGTTCCACATGCCGGGCGGAGTCGCCGGTCGGGTGGTCTGGCCGCTGTTCTGGCCGGGGGCCAAGGTGGCGTTCGGCCGGGCGCTGAAGAAGTTCGCCCGGCTGGTGGAGGCGGGGACGCTTCCGTGACCTGCCCCGGGCCGCGCGGCCGGCTCTCGGGGCGCGGCTGCCTTGCCCGACGTGTCGGACCGGTGGTTTAGGTTCAGCCGCGTGACGGACCTGGTGATCGGCATCGACGGCTTGGGGCGCTGCGGTTGGGGGGTCGGCAGCCCGGACTACATCGTGTATCACGACGAGGAGTGGGGTCGCCCGGTGCGGGGGGACGACGCCCTGTTCGAGCGGTTGACCTTGGAGGCGTTCCAGTCCGGGCTGTCCTGGCTGACCATCCTGCGCAAGCGGCCGGCGTTCCGAGCGGCGTTCGACGGGTTCCGCATCGAGCGGGTGGCAGGTTACGGCCCGGCCGACGTGGCCCGGCTGCTCGACGACGCGGGAATCGTGCGCAACCGGGCGAAGATCGAGGCGGCGATAGCCAATGCCCGAGCGGCGCTGGACCTGCCGGCCGGTCTCGACGCTCTACTGTGGAGCTTCGCGCCGGATCCGGGCCGTCGGCCGCGTCCTCGATCGTTCGCCGACGTGCCGACGCAGACTCCGGAATCCGTGGCGATGGCGAAGGCGCTGAAGCGGCACGGCTTCCGGTTCGTCGGTCCGACCACCGCCTACGCCCTCATTCAGGCGACCGGCATGGTCGACGACCACATTGTGGGGTGTCATGTCGGTTCATGATGGGATGGGCGGGTGACTGAGCGCAGCGAGGCACCGGCATGAGCGCGTGGGCGGTGCTCATCCCGGGTGAGCGGTACGAGGCGGAGCGGCTGTTCCACCACGACAGCCTCGAGCTGACCGGGTTGAACGGGGCGGTGCGACCGGTCCCCGGCGATGAGGCGCTTGTGGTGGTCGAGGGCGACCCGCCGCTGGTCGTCGCGCTCGGCCGCATCCGCGCCGCGGCGGCGGGCGAAGACCACGACCCGGACGACCCGCAAGCCGGGGACGGCGACGGGCCGCTCGTCGTCGCCTACACCCGCCGCGCGTTCGACCGGCCCGTCCCGGCCGATCGTCTGATGCTCGTCGGCGGCCTCACCCCGGTGGATCCCGATCTCTACCGTCGGCTCGCCCGGCGGCTCGGCCCCGTCGGGGCACCCCCCGGCTGGCTGGTGAGCATCAGCCTGCCGGTCGAGGCCCCGACGGCTGCCGAAGCGGTGGGCCTGTTCTGGTCGTACGTCCGAGAGCTGGGTCCCCGGGAACTGCCGGCGTTCGTCGCCCCGGTCACCGACGAGCTGTCGATGCAGGCGTTCGTGGCCGGTGAGGTGGCCAACCAGGACCCGGAGGAAGACGACTAGCGGCCCTCGAAGGTCGGCTTCTCTTTCCTGGCGAACGCGGTGGTGGCGACGCGGTGGTCCGTCGTCCGGCCGCAGATCGCCTGCGCCTCCGCCTCCGCGGCGAGCGCCTCGGAAAGGGTGCCGGCATCGCCGATGGACAGTTGCCGCTTGATCGCCCCGTACGCCACGGTGGGTCCGGCGGCGAGCCGGGCGGCCAGCTCCTGGGCGACGGGCAGGACCTGTTCGTCGTCGGGCAGCAGCCGGTTGAGCAGGCCGAGCCGGAGGGACTCGTCGGCGGACACCGGTTCGCCCAGCATCAGCAGTTCGACGGCCTTGGCGTGGCCGACCAGTCGCGGCAGGGACCAGGAGGCGCCGGTGTCGGCGGCCAGGCCGACGTTGACGAAGGCCATCAGGAACTTGGTGCTCGGGCCACCGATCCGGAAGTCGGCCAGGAAGGTGAGGCCGGCACCCGCGCCGGCCGCCACGCCCCGGACCGCCGCCACCACCGGCTTGGGCAGGTTGGCCAGGCGCGAGGCGATCGGGTTGTAGTGCCGTTGCACGGTGTCGAGCGGATTGGGATTGCCCGACTCCAGCATGTCCAGGTGTTCACGCAGGTCCTGGCCGACGCAGAAGGCGCGACCGGCGCCGGCGAGGACCACCGCGCGACACGAGCGGTCGGTCTCCAGTTCGGCGAGCGTCTCACACAGCGCTTCCTTGAGCGCGACGTTCAGAGAGTTCAGCGAGTCCGGGCGGTTGAGGGTGAGGGTGACGACGGAATCGGTGCGGTCGACGAGCAGCGGATCACTCACGGTTGCTGGCCCTTCTGTCGGACGGGGCGCATGCTGGCCTTCAAACAATGATCAACATATCGGTCGGCGGCGGGCCTCAGGCGCGCCGCATGACGGTCGAAGAAAGTGGCGGCGGCCGATCCGGGCCACTGCTCGGGCAGAAGTGCCGGTGGCAGTTGCGGATCCCGGAACAGGAAGGTGCGCCAGGCGTGGACGAGCTGGAAGCGTGCGGCGTACGCCTTCTCGTCATCGCTGCGGGCGGTCACCGTGGACAGCAGCTCGTGCTGTTCCTCGATGAACCGCTGGTAGGCGGTGCCGAGTTCGTCCAGATTCCAGGCACGTCGCACCAGGGCCAGCGCGCCCGCCGTACCCTCGGCGTGACTCGCCTGGAACCGCTCGTACCGTACACCGGCCTCGGCGAGCAGGCTCTCGACCTCGGCGGCAGGCCGGGGAGCCACCCAGACCTGCTCGTCCAGTCGCCCGTAGCCGAGGTACGCGAGGTTGGCGCCCAGTCGCTGCCGGTCCCGACGATCGGCCGGCCCGTCGAGGACGATCAGGTCGAAGCGGGCGTCCCAGTCCAGTTTCCTGGTCCGGTAGATCCGGGCCGCCGCCTCGTCGAGTCGGTGCGCGGCTTTGGGGGTGAGCTGATAGCCGGGTCCGGTGGACAGCCGGACCGGCCGCAACCAGCCCTGTCGCACCATCCGGGACACCGCGGTGCGCACCGCGGGCGGCGCGATGCCGAGCGGTGCGAGCAGTTTGACCAGCGCCGCGATCGGCGCACTGCCGCCGCGGCCTCGCAGATAGTCCCCGTACAGGTCGAAGAGCGCCGACCTCGCTTGCATGAGCGCACATTGTGACAGGCCGCTGCAAGATAGGCTAGGCGTTGTCACAGGAATGTGGCTTGGTTTGGGTCCGGCGACGCTCATCAGGAAAAATTGGTCATCGGCACCGCGAGAGACGGTGTCGCTGACCAGATGGTTGTGGGCAACCTACCGACCCGGTAAGGGTATGAGGGGAGACAACATGGCCGCGATGAAGCCGCGGACGGGCGACGGTCCGCTGGAGGTCACCAAGGAGGGACGCGGCATCGTCATGCGGGTTCCCTTGGAAGGCGGTGGCCGCCTGGTCGTCGAGATGACGCCCGACGAGGCTAAGGCGCTCGGCGACGCGTTGAACTCCGCTGCCGGCTGACAGCACTAGGTTTGGCCCACCGGCACGGGCGCACTGCCCGTGCCGGTGGGCTGCGTCGAACTCGGGGAGGTAGGACGGACGTGCTCGCCATCCGGTTGGTGGAACATCCAGACGCGGTCGACACCCTCGTGCTGCCGGTGCGGCCCACCGGGGCCGCGACCGAGCAGACACGGGTCACGGGGACCGCGGTCCAGGTGGCGCAGGAGGTGACGGCGGAAGCCGAGGCCCTGCTGGCGGCGACCGGACACGGCGGCACGGCCGGACTGGTGCACGAGCTGCCGCGCCCGCTGCGCACCCCGTCCCGGGTGCTGCTCGTCGGTACCGGGGCCGGTGGCGAGGCCGACTGGCGGGCCTTCGGTGCCGCGCTGGCCCGGGTACGCGTACCCGACGGGTCGTTGACCGTGGCCCTGCCCGCCGACGCGGGGCCGGAAGCGGTGCGCGGGCTCGCCGAAGGACTGTGGTTGGCGTCGTACCGCTTCCGGATGACCGACCGGGATGACGACGCAACCGTGCGGGACGTCGTGGTCGCGGTGCCGGAGCCGGCGCGCTACGAGGCGGCGCTCGCGGCGGCCCGGGTCACGGCTCGGGCCACGCGCTTCGCCCGCGACCTGACCAACATGCCCTCGTCGGTCAAGTGTCCGGAATGGTTCGCCGACCAGGTCCGGGCTGCGGCCCGGGAGTACGACGGGCTCACGGTCACCGTCCGCGAGCCGGAACAGCTCGCCGCGGAGGGCTTCGGCGGCATCCTCGCCGTCGGCGGCGGATCGGCCCGAGGCCCGCGGTTGGTCGAGCTCTCCTGGCAGCCGCCCGATGCGCGACGGCACGTCGTCCTGGTCGGCAAGGGCATCACCTTCGACACCGGCGGTATCTCCATCAAGCCGCGTGAGGCCATGAAGCTGATGCGCAAGGACATGGGCGGTGCCGCCGCCGTGGTCAGCGCGGTCATCGGGGCGGCCGCGCTGCGACTGCCGGTACGGGTGACCGCGCTCGCGCCGCTCGCGGAGAACATGGTCAGCGGCTCGGCATTCCGCCCCGGCGACGTCATCCGCCACTACGGCGGGATGACGAGCGAGAGCACGAACTCCGACGCCGAGGGGCGTCTGGTGCTGGCCGACGGCCTCGCCTACGCGGCCCACCGGCTGGCACCGGATCTGCTGGTCAGCGTGGCCACCCTGACCGGTGCCAACGCGGTCGCACTCGGCAAGCGCACCGCCGCCCTCTACAGCGACCGGGACGAGCTCGCCGAGGCGGTCGCGGCGGCAGCGGCCGCCGCCGGGGAACGGGCGTGGCGGATGCCGCTGCCCGCCGACTACGTCGAGTACCTGAACAGCGACATCGCCGACGTGTTCAGCGCCCCGGAGCGCGGTGCCGGGTCGGTGACCGCGGCGCTGTATCTGCGCGAGTTCACCGGGAAGCTGCGCGACCGTTGGGTGCATCTGGACATGTCCGCCCCGTCCTGGTCGGACTCCGACGACGCCGAGTTGGTCAAAGGGGCCACCGGATGGGGGGTGCGCACGCTGCTGCGCTGGCTGGCGACTCTCTGACTTCTTACGCGGGTCAGGCGCGCTTCACCGCCGCGAGCAGCCCTTCACCCGCGGGCAGCAGGGCGGGCACCCACTCGTCCGACTCCCGCACCGTCTTCACCACCTCCCGGACCGTCACCGTCTCCAGGTCGCGGGCGGCGGGGTCGCCGATCCGGCCTCCCGCGAGCACGCGATGGATCGCCAGCATGCCGCCCGGCCGTAGCAGCCGCCGGGCCTCGGCGATGCTCGCTCTGTACTCGGCCGTATCGGTGTCCACGAAGACCAGGTCGTAGACGCCGTCCGCCAGCCGCGGCAGCACGTCGAGAGCGGCCCCGGTGATGATCCGGGTACGACCGGGGGGAAAGCCGGCCTCGGCGAAGACCCGTCGGGCGATCCGCTGGTGTTCCGTCTCCACGTCGATGGTCGTCAGCACGCCTTCGGGGCGCATGCCGCGCAGCAGCCAGACACCGCTGACCCCGGTGCCCGTACCGATCTCCACGACCGCCCGCGCCCCGACCGCGGCGGCGAGCATCCGCAACATCACGCCGACGCCGGGCGTGACGGTCGGCAGGCCGAGTTCGTGGGCGAGGGCCCGCGCCGCTTGCAGCACCGAGTCCTCGGGGACGTACGCCTCGATGAACTGGACCGCTGGACCGTTGAGAGCTGGGTTGACAGCCGGGATGATGGCGCACCTCCGGTAAGGGATGGCGACGGTCGGTATCGAGCCTAGATCCAGAGGTCCAGAACGGGCAGATCACGCTTGATGAACTCCGGTGAGCTCGGACCGATCGTCGCCTCCGACAAGCGGCGACGATCTTCGCCGGGCCGTGCGATCCTGGATCGGACGGATCTGCTGCGCCGAAGCAGCGCGGAACCGCGGTGACGGATCACCCGGACCGGGAGGCGGCGACGTGACCGATGGCTGGAACCGGCACCGAGCGGGCCGGCCCGAAGCGTCAATGCCGCCTTCGGGCGGGCCGCCGGCCCCCGGCATCGCCGTACCCGGTGAGGATTCGCCGTGGTGGTCCGACGCGCAGCACGATCCGTGGCGCGATCCCCACTCGCCGGCGGTGCTCGTCGTGCCGGCGCATCCGTCGCCGTCGGATGCGATGCCGGAACCGGTCGTGCCGCCCACCGCCGATCGGTCCCGCGCCCTGGTGCGGATGCTGCTGGTCTCCGTCATCAGCGCGCTTCTGGCGGGGACGCTCGGCGGGGCGTTCGGGTACGCCCTCGCGACGCGTTCGGCACTCGGAGGTGGGACGGTTCTCGGTGCCGGTGCGCCGGCCGCGCCGGTGGTGCGCCCGCCGGACTCGCTGGCCGGTGTGGCGGAGCGGGTGCTGCCGAGCGTGGTGACCGTCCGGGTGAGCGGCGCCGGCGGAACCAGCGTGGGATCCGGCTTCGTGGCTACCGCGGACGGCTATCTGATCACCAACGACCATGTGGCGTCCGGTGCCTCGGGCCGAATGACGGTCGACTTCCACGACGGGACCTCCGCAGCGGCCGACCTGGTGGGGCGGGACCCCGAGTCGGACATCGCGGTGCTCAAGGTCGACCGAGCCGGACTGGTCCCGGTGGAGTTCGGTGACTCGGACACCGTCGCGGTGGGTGATCCGGTCCTGGCCATCGGCTCGCCCCTGTCGCTGCCCAACACGGTCACCGCGGGGATCATCAGCGCCGTTGACCGGACCATTCAGGCCGGGGACGCCGGGCAGACCCGCTACTACGCGGCCATCCAGACCGACGCCGCGGTCAACCAGGGCAACTCCGGGGGGCCGCTGGTCGACGTCGCCGGGCGGGTCATCGGCGTCAACTCCGTGATCAAGTCGCTCGCCGCGCATGAGGACGAGGCGGGCAACATCGGCCTCGCCTTCGCCATTCCGATCAACCAGGCGAAGCGCATCAGCGAGGAGATCATCGACACGGGCCGGGCCCGTCGCACGGTGATCGGGGCACAGATCGCCACGGCGGGCAACGGGGAAGGTGCCCGCATCGCGGCCACCGATCCCAGCGGCCCGGCCGCCGAAGCCGGTCTCCGGCCCGGGGACGTGGTGCTCAAGTTCGACGGGCGCGCGGTGGCGGAGGCGGGCGACCTGATCGCTCTGGTCCGCAAGTACGCGCCCGGCTCGATGGTGCTCGTCGAGTACCGCCGGGGCGGCGAGCGGCGCACGACGTCGGTGGTCCTTGCCGCGGACGCCAAGTAACGGCCCTCCCGCCCACCGAAGCGCCTTGCGTACTCTTGCAGGTGGCGGGAGGAGGCGGCAGCCATGTTCGACAACCTCAACTGGTGGGAGATCGGCGGTCTGCTGCTCATCGCACTGCTGATCTTCGGTGATCGCCTGCCCACCGTCATCGGTGACGCGCTGCGCATGTTGCGCAGCCTGCGTGACATGGCCCGGGACGCCACCGGCGATCTGAGCCGCGAGCTGGGTACGGAGATCCGGCTCGAGGACTTGAACCCCAAGAACTTCGTCCGCAAGCATCTGTTGAGCGAGGAGGAGGAAGCGGCGCTGCGCAAGCCGTTGCAGGGGATCTACCACGATCTTCGCAACGACCTCAACGGTGTGCGCGACGAGTTGCGGGAGGTCGCCTCCGCAGCTGATCTGCGCCGCTCGAACGGGTTGAGCGACACGGGCACGTCGGCGACCGGCGGCCCGGTGGACCGGACGACGTTCGACCTGGATGCGACCTGATCCGCGCACCGCTCGTCGCGGTGTCGCGTGACGTGCCCGGTAGGGCGGATCGGCTGTACGCCGGGCGGATCAGCGCCCGGACGGACGCAGCCCGAGCGGCTTGCCGACCAGGGACTCGCGCCGCACCGCCAGCCGGTCGGCGACCGCGGTCAGCGCGAGCGCAGCGGGCGTCTGCGGATCGGACAGCACGATCGGGGTCCCGTTGTCGCCCGCCTCGCGCACCCGGGTGTCGAGCGGGATCTGGCCGAGCAACGGCACCGGCGCGCCGACCAGCCGGGTCAGCGACTCGGCGACGGCCGCCCCGCCGCCGGATCCGAACACCTCCATCCGGGTGCCGTCGGGCAGCTCCAGCCAGGACATGTTCTCGACCACCCCGACCAGGCGCTGGTGGGTCTGCAACGCGATGGCACCCGCCCGTTCGGCCACTTCGGCCGCCGCGGTCTGCGGCGTGGTCACCACCAGTAGCTCCGAGTTCGGCAGCAGCTGGGCCAGGGAGATCGCCACGTCGCCGGTGCCGGGGGGCAGGTCGAGGAGAAGCACATCCAGCTCGCCCCAGTAGACATCGGCCAGGAACTGCTGGAGCGCCCGGTGCAGCATCGGGCCCCGCCAGACCACCGCGGCGTTGTCCGGCGTGAACATGCCGATCGAGATGACCTTCACGCCGTTGGCCTCGGGCGGCATGATCATGTCTTCCACCCGGGTCGGCCGGCCGGTGGCGCCGAGCATGCGCGGGATCGAATGGCCGTAGATGTCGGCGTCGACCACCCCGACCGACAGCCCTCGCCCGGCGAGCGCGGCCGCCAGATTGACCGTCACGCTCGACTTGCCCACGCCGCCCTTACCGCTGGCCACCGCGTACACGCGGGTGCGGGAACCGGGCTGGGCGAACGGGATCACCGGCTCACCGACACCGCCTCGCAGGCGCGCCTGCAGCGCCTGACGCTGCTCTGCGGTCATCACGCCGAAGTCCACCTCGACCCCGGTCACGCCGGCCACCCCGCTCACCGCGGCGACCACGTCCGAGCGCAGCTTGTCCCGCAGCGGGCAGCCCACGACCGTGAGCAGCATGTTCACCCGTACCGTGCCGTCGGCACCGATCGTCACCGACTGGACCATGCCGAGGTCGGTGATCGGCCGGCGGATCTCCGGGTCGTTGACAGTGGCCAGGGCAGCCTGGACTGCTTCCTCCAGCGCTCGGGTTGTCTCGGCACCGGGGCCGGACACGGCAGGACGTGCGGACATGCCCGCAATGCTACGTCGCGCGAATGGCTTGATCACCGGCCCGCCCCCGGCTGTGAGCGAATCGGCTACCCGTCCGGCCGCCGGCTGACCTCGATCTCGTCGATCAGCCGGCTGAGCTCCGCGCGCAGGAAGTCGCGGGTCGCCACATCCCCCACGGCGATGCGCAGCGCGGCGATCTCCCGCGCCAGGTACTCCGTGTCCGCCTTCTGCATGCTCGCCCGCCGGCGGTCCTCCTCCATCGCCAGTCGATCGCGGTGGGCCTGGCGGTTCTGGGCGAGCAGGATCAGCGGTGCCGCGTAGGACGCCTGGAGCGACAGCATCAGCGTCAGGAAGGTGAACGTGTACGGGTCGAAGCGCCACTTCTCCGGGGCGAGCGTGTTCCAGCCGATCCAGCTGACGATCACCACGGTCATGTAGACCAGGAACCGGGCCGTGCCCATGAACCGGGCGATGCCCTCGGACCAGTTGCCGAACGCCTCCGGATCGAACCGGGGGAGCGCGACACGGGTGGGTTCCCGGGGCTGATCGAGGCGTTGCGGCCGGCGGAACTCACCCATGGCCGGCACCTGTTCCATCGGGTGCGGTACGCGCCTGATCGGGCCGGGATGCCCGACCGGCCCGCGAGCGGGACAGCGCGGTACCCCGATCCGCGCTGTCCCGCTCCCGCCAGTCCCGCGGCAGGGTCTGGTCGAGCACGTCGTCCACCGTCACCGCGCCGACCAGTCGACGCGCTCGATCGACGACCGGCATGGCGACCAGGTCGTACGTGGCCATGCGGCGGGTGATCTCCGGCAGCTGCGTGGCGGGTCGCAGCGGATCGATGTCGCTGTCGAGCACGCCGCCGAGCAGTTCCGACGGAGGTTCGCGCAGCAGCCGTTGGAAGTGCGCGACGCCGAGATACCGGCCGGTGGGCGTGGTGAGCGGTGGGCGGGTGACGAAGACCTGCGCGGCGACCGCCGGTTGGAGATGCGGTTCCCGGATGCGGGCCAGCGCCTCGGCGACGGTGGCGTCGGGTGGGAGGATCACCGGCTCCGACGTCATCAGGCTGCCCGCCGTTCCGGCCTCGTACTTGAGCAGCTGACGTACCGAATCGGCTTCGTCCGGCTCCATCAGGCTGAGCAGGGTCTCCCGCTCCGGCCGAGGCAGCTCGTTCAGCAGGTCGGCCGCGTCGTCCGGGTCCATTTCGTCGAGCACGTCGGCGGCCCGCTCTCGGCCCAGCGCGGCGAGAATCTCCACCTGGTCGCGTTCGGGCAGCTCGCCGAGGACGTCCGCGAGTCGTACGTCGTCGAGGGCGACGGCGATCTCGTTGCGCCGGGCCACGGGCAGATCCTGCAAGGCGTTGGCCAGGTCGGCTGGGCGCAGTCCCTCGAACAGCGCGAGCAGGTTGGCTGAGCCGCGCGTCTCCGGCAGGCCGACGAGGCCGCCGACCTGGTCCCACTCAAGCTGATGAAGTTGGCCGCGGCGGCCCAGCCGGCCGGTCTGTTCCCGTACGGCCACTCGGGCGAGGAACCAATCGCCGCTGCGGTGCTGCTCCATGGCGACGTCGATCACGGTGCCGGGACGGTCGTCGAGCGGCTTGATCGTCACCTGTCGGTCGAGCAGGTCCTGCAGGACGAGCAGCTCGTTCGCCCGCGGTTGGAAGCGCTTGAGGTTCAACGTGCCGGAACCGAGCACGACGGCGTCGGCGTCGATCGACACGATACGGTTGATCGACAGGAAGATCCGCCGTCGCACCGGCATCTCCGCGACCAGGCCGACGACCTGGGGTGGTTGGGCCGCCAGCGGTACCCGGATCACCGCGTCGCGGACCCGGCCGACCTGCTCTCCGTTCGGATCGAAGACCGACAGGCCCGCGAGTCGCGCTAGGTACACCCTGGTCGCCATGGCCATGGTGACCAGCCTAAAGCGCACATTTCGTTCGTATGCCCACGTGAGCCAGGCGCATGGCATCGCGCGGGCGGCGGTAGGGGGTGACCGTTCGGAGTCGCGCTTCACCTGTCGCGTCGAGGCGACGTTCGGCGGGCGGCCGGGGTCGGCCGGGGTGGAGCGGCGAGGGACTCATCGGGGAGGCCGTCGCCGGCCCCGACCGGGGCACCGGCCGGTGACAGCCGGTAAAGCACGCACTCGGCGGCCCACCGCGCCACCGACTCGCTGATGGCGGGCCCGTTCAACCGTTTCGCCGCGACGACCGGCGCGACCGTCTCCCAGCGTTCGCCGCCGGGAAGGACCCGGGTCACCTCAGCCGGCCAGGTCACGATCCGCCCACGGTGGTCGCCCCGGAGCGTGACGGTGGCCGTCGCACCCTCGGCCAGATCGGGTGCGACCTGTTCACCCGGGCCGCTCACCACGTATAGCGCGTCCTCGATCGGCACACACCAGAGTGCGACCGCCGGACCGCCATCGACTGCCACCCAGGCCACCGCCGCCTTCCTGATCGCCTCCCGCACCAGCGGCGGCACCCCGTTCCCGTCATCCGTCACAAGCCTCATCCTGGCACCGGGTCGGTGGTCTGTTCAGCCGGGGCCGAGCCCCGGGCGGCGCGGCCACAAGGTGCAGGATGGGTCCGTGCCGCATCCCCCGCCCACCCCGGTTCCCTCGCGGATATCCGCGTCGCTCGGCTTGCGGACCGTCGGTGCGGTGATCGTCGCCGTCGTCGCCGTGTCGTCCGCGGCACCGCTGATCGCCTTCGCCGCCGCCCCCGCGTTGGTCGTGGCGTTCTGGCGCAACGCGCTCGCGGTGGGGGCGCTCGGCGCGTTCGCGGCGGTACGACGGCGGGCCGAGTTCGTCACCCTCCTGCGCAGCGATCCCCGGCACCTCCGGTACTGCGTGCTGGCCGGAGCGGCGCTGGCTGCGCATTTCGGAACCTGGACGCCGAGCGTGCACCTGACCTCGGTGGCGGCGGCGACCGCACTGGTCGCCACGCAACCGGTGTGGCAGGGCATGATCGCCGTTCGTCAGGGTCGTTCGCTGAGCGCGGCGACCTGGGTCGGCATCGCGGTGACCGTCGTCGGCGCCGTGCTCGCGACCGGAGCCGACTTCGGTGTCTCCGGACGTGCGGTGCTCGGTGACCTGCTCGCCCTGATCGGAGGTCTGGCCGGCGCGGTCTACACGGCGCTGGGTGAGCAGGCCCGGGTCGCTGTCAGTACCACCGTCTACACCACGATCTGCTACGGCGTGTGCGCTCTGCTGCTGGCCGTCGCCGCTGTCGCCTTCGGGCTGCCGATGGTCGGCTTCGAGCCGACGACCTGGGCGGCCATCCTGGGACTGGTGGTCGGTGCGCAGCTGCTCGGCCATTCGCTGTTCAACTACGTGCTGCGCCGGGTCGCCGCGACCACGGTCAGCGTGCTGCTGTTGCTCGAGGTCCCCGGGGCCGCGTTGATCGCGTGGGTGTGGCTCGGACAGGCACCGCGCCCGGCGGCTCTGCCCGGCCTCGCCCTGCTGGTGATCGGGGTCGCCGTCGTGGTGCTCGGCAGCACCCGAGGCCGACCCACCCCCGACCCGCGCAGCGCGGGTAGTTCGGTCGATACCGGATGCCGGTGAGATCCTCCACAGTCCGCTTCTCGCCGTCCTCGGCCGCGGGTTACCGTGGCGTAACTCGACCCCCAGCCGACCGCCGCGTGCCGCCGCAGCGGTTGGCGGTGCGCAGATCCGCCCGGTGAGGTGCCGGCGGGAAAGGAGAGCCGTCTGATGGCCGCAGTTGGACGCCCCCGTCGGTCCTGTCTCGCGGTGCCCGGATCGAGCGTGAAGATGCTCGACAAGGCCCAGGGCCTCCCGGCGGATCAGGTCTTCCTGGATCTGGAGGACTCGGTCGCGCCACTGGCCAAGCCGGAGGCGCGCAAGAACGTGGTGGCCGCGCTCAACAACGGCGACTGGGGCGGCAAGACCCGGGTGGTCCGGGTCAACGACCTGACCACGCCTTGGACGTACCGGGACGTCGTCGAAGTGGTGGAGGGGGCCGGTGCGAACCTCGACTGCATCATGCTGCCGAAGGTGCAGACGCCCGCCCACATTCAATGGCTGGACCTCACCCTGACCCAGATCGAGAAGACCCTCGGCCTACCGGTCGGCGCCATCGGCATCGAAGCGCAGATCGAGAACGCCGCCGGGCTGGTCAACGTCGACGCCATCGCCGCCGCCTCGTCGCGAGTGGAGACCATCATCTTCGGTCCGGCGGACTTCATGGCGTCGATCAACATGAAGTCGCTGGTGGTCGGTGCCCTGCACCCCGACTACCCGGGAGACCCCTACCACTACATCCTGATGCGCATCCTGATGGCTGCCCGGATGCACGACAAGCAGGCAATCGACGGGCCCTACCTGCAGATCCGCGACGTGGACGGGTTCCGCGAGGTGGCGAAGCGGTCCGCGGCGCTCGGCTTCGACGGCAAGTGGGTGCTGCACCCCGGCCAGATCGAGGCGGCCAACGAGGTCTACTCGCCGTCGCAGGAGGACTACGACCACGCCGAGTTGATCCTCGACGCGTACGAGTACTACACCTCGGACGCGGGCGGCCGTCGGGGCGCGGTGATGCTCGGCGACGAGATGATCGACGAGGCGTCCCGCAAAATGGCCCTCGTCATCGCGGCGAAGGGCCGCGCGGCCGGGATGACCCGCACCTCACGGTTCACGCCACCGGAAGCCTGAGCACCCGGTGGTGCGGTGCGCTCAGCGCACCGCACCACGGAAGCTGTGGTCGTACGTCGTCAGTGGGTACCGAGCGCGGTGGTCTCGGAGTTTGCGATCGCGAACACGATCACGCCGACGTAGAAGAGCATGAAAAGCAACATCAGGCCGGTCACGATCCAGCCGACGATGATGGCGGCCAGCGCCATGCCGTCACCGCCCTCGCCCCGCTCCCGGATCTGGCGTCTGGCGATGTGTCCGAGGATCGCGCCGACGGGCGCGCTGATGCAGGTGGCTATACCGGCGAGCGAGCACACCAGGGCCGCGATGGCCAGGCCGTTGGTGGTCGGCGCGGTGGGTGGCGCCGGGTAGCCGTACGCGGGGTAGACCGGTGACGGCGGGACCTGCGGAGCGGCAGGCTGAGCGCCGGACACCGGAGACGGGTCCGGATAGCCCGCCGGCTGGCCGGATGCGGACGGGTCGTGCCAGGAGCCGGGCTGCTGTGGATATGTCATGCGGTTCTCTCCGTCCTACCAGGTTGCGGGCTCAGGGTAGCGATGCGCCGCGAGTCGCGCAGTCCTCCGTTCGTCGCGGCAACGCTTCGTCATGGGCGGTGAAGCTTTTCACAGGATCTGTGGGGTTTCCTCATCTTGGCGGCCTCGGCACTCCGGTTGATACTGAGCGGAACGTGTTACCAGCAGGTAAAGCGTTGCTTCGCTGATCTCGGGAGGTCGAAATGCGCCGCCTTGCCCAGACTCCTGGCCTCACCGACATACAACAGTCGATCCTGGAGACGGTCCGGGAGTTCGTCGACAAGGAGATCATCCCGCATGCGCAGCGGTTGGAGCATGCTGACGAGTACCCGAGCGACATCGTCGACGGGATGCGGGAGATGGGGCTGTTCGGCCTCACCATCGCCGAGGAGTACGGCGGGCTCGGCGAGTCGTTGCTCACCTACGCGCTGGTCGTCGAGGAGCTGTCGCGGGGCTGGATGTCGATCTCCGGCATCATCAACACCCACTTCATCGTCGCGTATCTGATCAGCCAGCACGGATCCGCGGAGCAGAAGGCCCGGCTGCTGCCGAGGATGGCCACCGGGGAGGTCCGCGGAGCGTTCTCGATGTCGGAGCCGGGCTGCGGATCCGACGTGGCGGCGATCCGCACCAAGGCCGTCCGGTCCGGCGACTCGTTCGTGCTCAACGGACAGAAGATGTGGCTGACCAACGGGGCGTACTCGTCGGTGGTCGCGACCCTGGTCAAGACCGACACCGGCGCCGACTCGGTGTACGGCAACATGACCACGTTCCTGTTGGAGAAGCAGCCCGGCTTCGGCGAGACCGCGCCCGGACTGACCATTCCCGGCAAGATCGAGAAGATGGGTTACAAGGGGGTCGAGACCACCGAGATGATCCTCGACGGGGTCACGGTACCCCAGACCGCGATCCTCGGCGGGCCGGAGAAACTCGGTCGCGGCTTCTACCAGATGATGGACGGCATCGAGGTGGGTCGCGTCAACGTCGCCGCACGGGCCTGCGGCATCTCCATCCGCGCCTTCGAGCTGGCGATCGCCTACGCCCAGCAGCGTCAGACGTTCGGCGCGACGCTCGCCGGCCACCAGGCCATCGCCTTCAAGCTCGCCGAGATGGCGACGAAGATCGAGGCCGCTCACGCCCTCATGGTCAACGCGGCACGGCTGAAGGACTCCGGGGCGCGCAACGACGTCGAGGCCGGCATGGCCAAGCTGCTCGCCTCCGAGTACTGCGCCGAGGTGGTGCAGGAGGCGTTCCGCATCCACGGCGGATACGGCTACTCGAAGGAGTACGAGATCGAGCGCCTGATGCGCGAAGCGCCCTTCCTGCTGATCGGTGAGGGCACCTCGGAGATTCAGAAGACCATCATCTCCCGGGGCCTGCTCAAGGCGTACAAGATCTAAGCCGGTCGCGAGTCGGGGTCCTGCCGCGACAGCGCGCCGGCCGCTCGTTCGACCGCGATGCAGCGGTCCTCGACGTAGTCGATGCCCGCCGCCTGTGCGATCCGGCGCGCCTCGGGCGAGACGATGCCGGTCTGCAGCCAGACGGCCGGGGCTCCGATCGCCACCGCCTGCCGAACCACCTCGGCCGCGTCCTCGGCGGGCCGGAACACGTTGACCAGGTCGACCGGATAGGGGACATCGGCCAGCGACGGGTAGGCGCGCTCGCCGAAGAGTTCGGTCGCGTGCGGATTGACGGGGATGATCCGCCAGCCGTGCCGTTGCAGCTGCCGCGGCACGGTGTGCGCCGCCTTGCCGGGATCCCGCGACGCGCCGACGACCGCGATGACCTTCGCATCGGTCAGGATCTGTTGCGGACTACGCATGTCCTGACAGTAGCGTCCGGGTCGGGTGCGGCTCGGCCAGGCGGGGTTCGCGGTGGATGGGCGGTCATAGCAGGGTCAGCTGCTCTTCCGTCGCAGACCGTGCGACCGAGAGCTGTCGTGCCTCCACCGGTTCGGCGCGGTCAAGGCCGTACCGGCCAGCCTGGGCAGGCGCGACAGCGAGCGGGGTACCGACCATGATGAGCCGGCCGAGCCGGTACGTGGGCCGTCCACCGGAACGGGACGCGCGAGCCTGCCGGCACCCGGTTGATGATCGACTTGGCCTGTACCTCGTAGAAGGTCATCCCGGCGAAGGCGGGTGTGTCGAAGGTGCGCGGGACGGCACCGGGCAGTGCCAGCGGCAGGGGTGGAGTCGCCGGCACCGTCGCCCGGTCCGCCTCTCGGGCCGGAGTCTCGTCAACCGAGGACTTCGCGGCCAGGTTCGCCCAGCGCACGGATCTGATTCGAACACACGTACGACCGGGATGCAAGTGTCGTCCGTGTGTCCCCTGCGTCAGGTCGGTGCGATGCGCGCGGCGAGGTGCCGCCGTCCGGTCCTGGGCTGATCAGCTCGGTCCGGTCACGGATTCTGTCCGGCGAGCTGCCTGCGTACGTCGTCCATGTCCAGCGCGCGTACCTGCTGGATCAGTGACTCCAGCGCGGATTGCGGTAGCGCGCCCGGCTGGGCGAAGACGATGATTCCGTCCCGGATCGCCATCAGGGTCGGGATCGACCGGATATCGAACCGCATCGCCAGTTCCTGCTCGGCCTCGGTGTCGACCTTGCCGAACACGATGTCCTGGTGCTGCTCGGAGGCGCGCTCGAAGACCGGGGCGAACGCCCGGCAGGGTCCACACCAACTCGCCCAGAAATCGACCAGGACGATGCCGTCCTGGTCGGCTACCTCGTCGAAGTTGGCCTTGGTCAGCTCAACGGTGGCCATCAATCTCTCCGATCGCCGGTGTTATGTCTGTCCAGGGGAACCGAACCGTCGCTTCGGGTATTCCCCGCGACGGGTGGGGCGAAACCCGGAGTCGATCACACAAGGCCCTCGACGTGGGCTTTTGTCGGTAACAAATAGGTAACCTGTGATCTGGATCTCTGTCGCCCCCCTTATGTCGACCGTACCGGCTCGGGCAGAATTCTCGGCATCGAAAGCGTGGGCGGCGGGTGCCGGGGAGGGCCCCGCCGCTCATTGCGTCTTGTCACCCGAGACGACAGGACCGGCCACCGTGCCGCCCGGCAAGGCGGTCAGGGGCAGACCAGCCGTACCGTTCGCCGGCTTCGGAAGGGGTCATGATGCAGTTCGGCCGCTACTACGAGGAGTTCGAGGTCGGCGCGGTCTACCGGCACTGGCCGGGTAAGACCGTCACCGAATACGACGATCACCTGTTCTGTCTGCTCACCATGAACCACCACCCGCTGCACATGGACGCCCACTACGCCGAGACGTCCACCCACTTCAAGCGCAACGTGGTGGTCGGCAACTACATCTACTCGCTCCTGCTCGGCATGTCCGTCGCCGATGTCAGCGGCAAGGCGATCGCCAATCTGGAGGTCGAGTCCCTGCGGCACGTGGCCCCGACCTTCCACGGAGACACCATCTACGGTGAGACCACCGTGCTGGACAAGCGCGAATCGTCGTCCAAGCCCGACCGGGGCGTCGTCACGGTCGAGACCCGCGGCTACAAGCAGGACGGCACCCTGGTCTGCGTCTTCCGCCGCCGGGTGATGGTCCCGAAGAAGGAGTACGCCGAACAGGCGGTGCCGACGGGGGTCGATCCGGAGCGCCCGAGCTTCCCCGAGCCGTCCGCCTAGCCGTTGCGGCCTCCCGTAGGCTTCGCGAATCGTGACGGGTGACGAGGCCGAACTCGAGGTCGGGGTCGGGCCGTGGCCGGGGCCATGGCCGACCGATCCACGGTACGATCCAGAGCTTCTCGCGGCGGGTGACCGACGCAACGTGGTGGACCGCTACCGCTACTGGCGGCGGGAAGCCATCGTTGCCGACCTGGACCGCCGTCGGCACGACTTCCACGTCGCGATCGAGAACTGGCAGCACGACTTCAACATCGGCACCGTGGTCCGCAACGCCAATGCCTTCCTGGCCGCCGAGGTCCACATCGTGGGGCGACGGCGGTGGAACCGCCGCGGTGCGATGGTCACCGACCGATACCAGCACGTCCGACATCACGCGACGATCGAGGAGTTCATCGACTGGGCGCGGACGCAGCGACTGCCGGTCGTGGGTATCGACAATCTGCCCGGCTCGCGCCCCATGGAGAGCGTCACCCTGCCCCGTCGGTGTGTGCTGCTGTTCGGCCAAGAGGGGCCCGGGCTCTCCCCGGCGGCCCGGCAGGCCTGCGATGAGATCTTCTCCATCGCCCAGTACGGTTCGACCCGCTCGATCAACGCCGGGGTGGCGAGCGGAATCGCGATGCACGCCTGGATCCGGGCGCACGCCGGCCCTCCGCCCGGTTGACACCCGTAGCGGCGGGGAAGCAGGTCTTCGGTGTGGGCGGTGGGTGACCGGGTAACCGGTGGTGCAACCACCCGTTCGGAGCGGTTTCGGGTGAGGACGCAGCGTCGGGGGACGATATACAGTAAGTTCGCTATGCGGTGCGAAGGTGGTAATCTGAGCCCACTGGGGTAGGACTCGGACGCACACGGAGGTGGCTGGTCTAGATGATCAAGAAAATCCTCACGTGGGCGTTCGTCGCCTTCTTGATCTTCTTCGTGGCGTTTCAGCCGGACTCGGCCGCGGACGTGGCCAAGACACTGGGTTCCGCGCTCCTGGACATCGCCCAAGGCTTCGGCAACTTCTTCGGCAGCCTCTTCTCCTGACCGGCGATGGGCACCCCGTTCGGCGGACCGGAAGATCCCGACGATGCTCAGCGTCGGGAGCACGACACCGATCCCATCCCGCGTGAACGACCCGGACAGGACCGGCCCGACGATCATCCCGCCGCCGAGACCGGCGGTGGTGGAGAACGGGCCGGCGAGTGGGTGCGCAACTCCGCCAGCGGACGCCCGCAACCGATCATCACCGAGGAGGAACTCGCCGGGCTGCAGGCGGCCAGCCAGTACCGGCGGGTCCTGCCGTTGGAGGATGAGCCGACGGCCTTCGTCGCCCGCTACCTGTTCCCGACGGAACGTTACCGCGGCGAGTGGCGTCGACACTGGACCTACCTCGCCGTGCCGATCGCGGTCGGCATCGCGGCGACCTTCGTGCTCGGTTACCTTTCCGGATTCCTCGCCGGTCGTGACCAGGGCAGCCTGACCACCGCCGCGGTCATCGCCTGGCTCGCCATCATGGGCTGGGTCGGATGGCGTTTCCTGGACTGGCACTTCGACCGGTTCGTCCTGACCAACAAACGCGTGATGGTGATCAACGGGATCATCACCCGGAACGTCGCCATGATGCCGTTGGCGCGGGTCACCGACATGAAATACGAGCAGTCACCCACGGGCCGCGCGCTCAACTACGGCACCTTCATCCTGGAGTCGGCCGGTCAGGATCAGGCGCTGCGCGAGATCAAGCACCTGCCTAATCCGAACGAGCTGTATCTGCGGGTGGTCGAGGAGATGTACGAGCCGACCGCTGTCGAGGCCCGGCTGGGCAAGGAAGCCGACGAGGCAAAGGCCGAGGATGCTTGATCGACATCATCGCGGCGAGTGCCTCCGGTGAAGCGACCCAGTACCGAGACGCTCCACCGGAAGATCAGCGCGATGTGTCCGACTCGCCGGTAGCCTCGGTCGTTCGGCTATGACAGGTTCTGGGTAGCAGCGTCTACCGGAGAGGACGACGTGACCGCCCGGCACCAAATGGAGGAGGAGTTCCGCGAGTTCGTCGCGGCTCGCTCCCATGCGCTGCTGCGTACCGCTTACCTGCTGTCCGGCAACTGGGCGACCGCCGAGGACCTGGTGCAGACCGCGCTGACCAAGACCTACCTGGCCTGGAAGCGGCTGGGCGAGATCGATGCGGTCGAGGCGTACGCGCGACGGGTGCTGGTCAACACCTCCACCAGCTGGTGGCGGCGACGCTGGCACGGCGAGCATCCCACGGCGGTACTGCCGGAGCGGGCCGGTCCTGACGAGAGCGAGCAGCAGGCCGAGCGGGACGCGCTGTGGCAGCACGTCCGCTCGCTGCCGGCCCGGCAACGCGCCGTGCTGGTGCTGCGCTTCTACGAGGACCTGTCCGAGGCGCAGACCGCCGAGCTGTTGCAGATCTCCGTCGGCACGGTCAAAAGCCAGACCGCACGCGCCCTGCAGACCCTGCGTCGGCGACTGGCGCAGGAGAGGCCGTCGACCACGCCGGTCGTCGCCCCATCCACCCGGCAGACCCGGCCGGCACCAGCCGCGGCGTCGCCCGGCCGCCCGAACCCGACGGACGTGGCTGCGACGCCGGTCCCGACTCCAGCACTGCCTGCTCGTCAAGGATGAGGTGAATGCCCGACAACCTTTCCCCCGGCCGTCGGCGTCCACCTGACGTGGGGCCGGACGAGCTGGAATACGAGTTGCGGGAGATGTTCGCCCGCCAGTCCGGGCACCCCGTGGCAGGTGCGGATCCGGCGGGCAGGGCGCTGCGCCGTGCGCGCCGCATCCAACGCCGGCGTACCGTCATCGGAGTGGCGACATCGGCGCTGGCCGCGATCGCGGTGACCGGGCTCGCGATGCAGCTACCACTATCCCAGCGCGTGCCGAACAGCTCGGCCTTCGCCGGTAACCCCTGGGAACGCGGTCCGGTGGCGAGCCCGGTGGTCGAGCTGCCCCCCACATCCGGTGCGACCATCCGGTCGACCGCGGCGCCGCTGGTCGACCTGGTGATCGGCGACAGCCTGTGGGCCGATCGAGGACGGTTCGACCTGTCCGGTATCGGAGAGGTCCAGTCGGTGCGGCGGGTCGGCGAAGCCTGGCTGGTGGTCGCCGCCGACCGGGCCGGTGGTGCCGTGCTCTGGCTGGTCACGGCGGACGCCGTACCCCAACTGCTGCTCTCGGCGGTGGACGAGGTCGTGCTGGCGGCGAACGGACGACGAGTCGCCTGGCGCAGCGACGGACGGATGTACGTGGCCGGCATCGGCGGTGACCGGCTCGACGTGCCCGACTCAACCGAAGCGCCGATGGACGGCCGGCTGGTGCGCTTCCTCGGCACCGGCGTCCTGCTGACCCGCGACGGCGATGCGGGCGAAGGGTACGACGTCTGGTGGCCGCAGCACCGGTCGTACACCCCGGCGTGGGCACAGTCGGTGACCGCGGTCTACGGGCTGCTGCCCGATGGGCGGACGGCCGTCGGACAGACCGTCAGCGGCAGCGGTCGGTGCCTGGCGCTGCTCGATGCGCAGGCGGGGCTCAGCCCGCTCAAGCAGCTGTGCGCGCCGCAGTTGGCCACCGGTACTACCGGTGCGGTTTCCCCGAACGGACGCTGGCTGCTCGTCGCGGAGTCGGACCGGCCGCAGGCGAGCGCACTCCTCGTCGATCTGGACGCCGCCTTCGGCGGCCGGCCGGTGGCGATGGAACTCGGTGTGCCGCTCATCGGGGATGTCGCCTGGGTGACGGGGGACACGCCGGTGTTCGCCGGTCGGCGCAACGAGTTGATCCGGGTATCGGTCGCGGGGGGCCCGGGTGCGCACACGGTGGAACGGATACCGGTGGCGGATGCACCGACGACGGGCCGAATGATCGTCGTCGGCGGCTGCTTTTCCGAGGCGCAGCGCGCCTGGGGCACGGTATCGTCCTGCCGATGACGTCGTCTCTCCACGTCGCCGGCCGGGACAGCCGTCGGATCGACCTGCATGCCCACTCCACGGCCAGCGACGGCACGCTCACCCCCGATGAGCTGGTCGTGGCCGCCGCGCAGGCGAACCTCGACGTCGTCGCGATCACCGATCACGACACCGTCGCCGGTTGGTCGGCCGCAGCGGCCGCGCTGCCCCCGGGGTTGACGCTGATCCCCGGCGCAGAACTGTCGTGCCGGTGGTACGGAGCCCGGCCGGCGATTCCGTTGCATCTGCTGGCCTACCTCTTCGACCCGGACGCACCGGACCTGGCGGCGGAGATGGCCCGGGTGCGGGTGTCCCGCGAGACCCGTGCCGAGCGGATCGTCGAACGGCTGCGCGCCGACGGGATAGACATCGACTGGACTGAGGTGTATGCGTCAGCCGCGGGTGGAACGGTAGGCCGTCCCCATATCGCCCAAGCGCTTGTCCGGGCCGGGGTGGTGCAGACGATCGCGCAGGCGTTCGCGCCCGAGTGGCTCGGCGAACGGTATCGACTGCCCAAGGACGACACGGATGTGTTCCTGGCCGTCCGACTCGTCCGCGAAGCCGGCGGCGTACCCGTGTTCGCTCATCCCCGAGCCAGCCGACGAGGCCGGATCGTGCCCGACTCCCTGATCGCGGAGTTGGCCGCAGTGGGGCTGGCGGGTCTGGAAGCGGACCACGAGGACCATTCGCCGGAAGAGCGCGCCCGGGTGCGCGCCCTCGCGGCAGAGCTCGGTCTGCTGGTGACCGGGTCGTCCGATTTCCACGGCACCAATAAGACGGTGCGGCTCGGCGCGCACACCACATCCCCGGCGGACTTCGAACGTTTGGTCGAGGAGGCGAAGGGGGTAGCGCCGATCACCGCGGCGTGAGTCGCCGGGTTCTCCGGCGCGACCGCGGGATAGGTTGACCAGGTGAACCTCAACCTGTTCGGCGAGGTTTTCGTCACGCTGTTCGTGATCATGGACCCGCCGGGCATGATGCCGATATTCCTGGCGTTGACCGGGCCGCTGTCGTCTCGGGACCGGCACCGCGCCGCCCGGCAGGCCGTGGCCCTGGCGTTCGGCGTGATCGTGGTGTTCGCCGTGGCCGGGCAGACCATCCTCGACTACCTCCGGGTGGAGGTGCCGGCGCTGCAGGCCGCCGGAGGACTGCTGCTACTGCTGATCGCACTGGAGCTGCTCACCGGTAGATCCGACGATCCCAGTCAGCAGGTGACGGCGAATGTGGCGCTCGTGCCGCTGGGCACCCCGCTGTTGGCGGGGCCCGGCGCGATCGTGGCGACCATGCTGTTCGTACAGCGGGCGGAGGATCACGGCGACTACCTGGCGATCGCCGCCGGCATCATCACGGTGATGTCCGCGGTGTGGCTGATTCTGCGTTTCGCCAACGGCATCGCCAAAGTGATGCGCCGCAGCGGGATCGAGGTGCTCACCCGAATCGCCGGTCTGCTGCTCGCCGCGATCGCGGTGCAGCTCATCGCGGACGCGATCACGGCGTTTCTGGTGGAGCTTCCGATCGGCGGCTGACCGCGTACCCCACGCGGCCGACCGGGATGGCAGGATCGGCGGCGTGAAGGCTCTCCCGCACGGTGACCGGACGCCCCGGCCGCGCCAGTCGCAGCAGTTGGGGTTCGACGGCATGCCGGAGCCGCTGTTCGTCTGCACACCGAGCAAGCTCGGCGCGTACGCCGATTGTCCGCGCCGCTACCGTCACGCCTACGTCGACCGGCCCGCCCCGCCGAAGGGCCCACCGTGGGCGCACACCTCACTGGGCGCGAGCGTGCACACGGCACTGCGCAACTGGTATCTCCTGCCGGCGGACCGCCGTCGTCCCGATGCGCCGCGCGCACTGCTGCGGACTACCTGGGTTCGGGACGGATACCGGGATCCCGAGCAGGAGCAGCGGGCCTTCGAGGTCGCGCTCGGCTGGCTCGAGGCCTACCTGCAAACGCCCGCGGCGGCCGCCGAGCCGGTGGCCGTCGAGCGGGTGGTCGCGTTGAAGACCACGGTGCTGGCGCTCAGCGGCCGAGCCGACCGCATCGATGCGCGGTCTACGCCTGACGGGCCACAGCTGGTCATCGTGGACTACAAGACCGGGCGGGTCGACCCGAGCGACGACGATGCGCGCGGCTCACAGGCGCTCGCCCTCTACGCCGCCGCCGCTGAGCGGGTCTTCCGCCGGCCCTGCCGCCGGGTCGAGTTGCACCATCTGCCCAGCGGCACCGTGGCCGGGCACGAGCACACGCCGGAATCGCTCGTCCGACACCTCAACCGCGCCGAGGCCACAGCCCGGGACATCGTGGCGGCTGAGCGGGCGGTGTCCGCGGGGGCCGATCCGGACGAGGTCTTTCCGCCGTCGCCCGGTCCCCAGTGCGCCTGGTGCGACTATCGCCGGCTCTGCCCGGGCGGCGCGGACGCCCCGGTCAAGGAACCGTGGGCGGCCGTGGAACGCGTGTTGACGGGGTCGGTCGAGCGCTCGGCGGAATGATTCAGGACTCGCTCTCCCGCTGCCCGCGGCAGGTCGGGCACAGCCCCCAGAAGGTGACCTCAGCCTCGTCTACCTCGAAGCCGTGGGTGTCGTTCGGGTCAAGGCAGGGCGCGGATCCGACCGCGCAGTCCACGTCCGCGACGTGCCCGCAACCCCGGCACACGATGTGGTGGTGGTTGTCGCCCGCCCGAGCCTCGTACCGGGCAGGGCTACCCGCAGGTTCGATACGGCGAGCCAAGCCGGCCCGACACAGGGCACCCAAAACGTCGTAGACGGCCTGGGTGGAGACGGAGTCGATGCGCTGGCGAACCTGACGGGTGATCTCATCGACGTCCGGGTGGCCGCCGCAGGCGAGCACTTCGAGCACCGCGAGGCGGGGCCGCGTGACCCGCAGGCCCTTCGAGCGGAGCAGTTCCTCGCCTGGCATTCATCTATAACAGCACGTCCGCCCCAGGGTCACCAAGCCAGATCCGACCCGATGGGGTCGGCACCACACATCCGGTTCGGTCTTGTCGCCCGGGGCGGACCGCAGCGCTTCAGGCGGTCGATGTCGTACCGGCGTACCCTGGCATCCCCGTCGATGTGTAGCTGCGCACGGTCCCGTCGAGGAGGTTGCGTTGTTCACGGAAGTCAACGGCCTGCCCATGCACCCGTTGGTGGTGCACGCCGCGGTCGTTCTCGTGCCGCTGCTTGTCCTCACCGGCGTTTTGTACGCGCTGGCGCCGGCGCTGCGGGCCCGGCTCGGCTGGGTGGCTGTCGCCCTCGCGCTGCTCGCCCCGTCGGCGGCGCTGCTGGCCGTGCGCTCCGGCCAGAGATTGGAGGACGTGCTCATCGCCAAGGGCTACGGCCCGGCGATCCTGCGCCAGGTGGCGGCCCACCGCGAGTACGGAGAGCTGGCCTTCTGGTTCACGCTGGTGCTGGGGGTCGCCACCGGTCTGCTCGTCTTCCTGACCAGCGCACGCCGCGCGAGACGATGGCCGGCGGTGCTGCGCTTCGGGGCCGGCGCCCTGGTACTGGTCTTCGGTGTCCTCGCCGCGGTTTACGTATTCCTCGCGGGCGAGAGCGGTGCCCGCGCCGTGTGGACCGGTGTGCTTTAGACCGGGTCGTCACACGAGCCGCGAACAGAGCAGACACAACGCCACGAGCAGCACGACCGCGGCGGCGATGCCGAGGCCGTAGGTCACCGACCGGGCTCGCCGTTCCTCGGCATCGAGTCGCGCCAGGTCCTGTGCGGGAAGTCGTCGCGGAGGCGGGACCTCGCGGTAGATCGGCGGGTGCCAGTCCGGTGCGGGCGGAGACGACGACGGCGGGCCGGCGTACGCCGGTGGCGTCGGGGTGCCGTCGTCGGGGTTCGCCGCGGGGCGGTCCGGGTGGTCCCGGGGCCGGCGCCAGTAGGCGTCGGGGTCCTCCTCACCGGGTCGTGTCACGCCGTCTGACGCTACCAACCGCTTGGCGGCAGCGCCCGCTGCCGCATCGGCGAGCCACCGGCCGGGCAGTGCTCGACAGTCGGGAGAACCGGTACAGTGCGTGGCGTGAGTAGGCTGGACGAGCCACAGGCACCCCGCGCCGGCCTTGACGCCGAGCGCGTTGTCGATCTCAACGACGAGGACTTCGTCGTGTTGCCCGATCAGTCTGTCGACGACACCGATCGGGGCTGGGGGGAGTACCCGAGCTCCAACCACGGCTGGTTGCTGGATGAGCGACCGCCCCACTGGGAGTGAGCATCACCGCCCCGTTGCGGGCACGACCACAATCGGGGATCGCGGCGGTCATCGGACCAGAATCGTGAACCGGGCGTCCTGCGGCAGTGCGACGGCGGCACGGGCCTGTTCCGGTCGAAGCGCCAGGTAGAGCGCGAAGTAGCCCTCGTCCGACGGGCCTGTGCCGAGCACGTCCAGCACGAGCGCGTTGGACGCGATCAGCCGTGGTCTACGACCATCGTCGGCGGCCAGCAGGTCCACCCGGGCGCCGGGGCGCACGACCGCGAGTGCCGCCGGCTCGGCCAGCCGGACCGCCAGACCGACCAGGCCCGAGGGCACGGGCGGGCGGCTGGGTGGGCCGGCGCTCTGCACCGGCGCCGCAGTGCCGGCGGCCAGCGCCGCAGTGCCGGCGGCGGGTGCTGCCGGGTCGCTGGCAGGCTGCGTGGCGGGCGTGGGTGAAGCGTCAGCGGCCGGCGGGCACTGCGGATCCGCGTCCGCATAGAGCACGCCGGCCGCGACGGCGATCAGCGCGGCGACGATGGTCGTGCGCAGCAGCCTTCCGCTGCTGACCAGCCCTGACCAGCGGGCGGGGCGCAACGTCGGCTCTCGCCGCCCAGCGGGATGCGACGACCGGAGCCGGTGGCCGACGATCCTGCCCTTGACCGCCATGTCCCCTCCCCTCGGGCCGCTTCACCCACGGCTCGCGATGGAGAGGCTAGGTACGGAGGCCCGCCCGGATCGGTGCTCGTGAACGGTCTGTGGACGGCCAGCCAGGCTGTGGACAGGGCCGCGGACGAGCTTGTGATCTGCTAGCGGTCAGCTGGCGCTCGTACCCGCCGGCTGCTTCGCGGTCGATCCGCTCGAGTCGCCGTTCGACGAGCCCTTGCCAGACGACGAGACCGACTTCGAGCCGTTCGACGAGCCGTTGGCCCGAGAATCGGTCCGGTAGAAGCCGGAGCCCTTGAAGACGACACCGACCGAGCCGAAGAGCTTGCGCAGCCGTCCCTGACACTCCGGGCACTCGGTCAGCGGCTCGTCGGTGAACGACTGCACCGCCTCGAGCTGGTGACCGCAGGCGGTGCACGCGTACTGGTAGGTGGGCACGGTTCCCTCCGGATCTGGTAGCCGAATTGGCACTCGCCAGTACCGAGTGCCAATGGTGCGGCATCCGGCCCGGCCGCGTCTACTCCGCGGGCAGTACGCACAGTCCCGCAGTGGGCGTGATCACTGCGGTGACCGTCCGGTCGTGCGGCTGCGCCGGAACCCGATCGATCAGCTCACCGTCGTGCAGCAGCGCGACGACAAGCGCCGCCGGATCCACCCGGGCCAGCGCCCGGTCGTACGACCCACCGCCCCGACCGAGCCGCACCCCCCGGCGATCCACCGCCAGCGCGGGCACCACGACCAGGTCAGCCGCTCCGACGGCCGCCGGACCCAGGCGAGGACCGGTCGGCTCCCGCAAGCCGCGTCCCGCCGCGACCAGCGACTCCGGTCCGCGGTAGACCGCCCAGTCCAGATCAAGATCTGGAAGCAGCACGGGGAGCAGCAGCTCACCCCCGCCCCCCAGCGCCGCCTCGATCACCCGAGGCAGCGCACCGCCCGGCTCCGAGCCGACCGGTACGTACGCGGTGACCCGGCGCGGCCGTCGTCGCCGGACCAGTTCGTGTACATGCGACTCGACGCGGGTATCGGCGGTGGCACGTCGCCCGGCCGACAGCGCCCGACGGCGGCTCAGCAGCGCGAGGCGTAGCTCCTGCTTGGCCGACATAGTCGCTTGCGCTTCATTCGAAAACTCCGGCACGAGACACTCCTGTGGCAACCGGCGCGAATCGATGCGGCTGTGTCAGCATCGCATCTACCGGTGGCAGCTTCGGGGGGGACGAGCGTGACGCTTCGTGGGCGGTTGACGGCCGCGTTCCTCACCGTCGTGCTCGGTCCGGTGTTGTTCGGCGCCTTCTTCGTCGGCCGAACCCTGACCATTGCCAGTCACGAACGGGCCGTCGACCGTCTCGACAGCGCCGCCACCTCCGTACGAACCGCCCTCGGCGCCCTGTGTCAGCAACTACGGGCCGCCGCCGAAGTGGTGGCCGTCCTACCGGATGCCGCCGACCGGCCGCAAGTCGCCGAACACGTCGTCACCCGAGGCCTCGCCGGAGTGATCACCGTCGCCGATCCCAGCGGTGCTCTCATCTACCAGACCTCCGCCGCGCCGCCCCGGCCATGGCTCGAGTGCGCCAAGCCGCCTGCGCCCGCCGCCGTGCCCGGTGCGCTCGTCGCCCAGGTAGAGATCCGCAGTCCCGCCGGCACCCTGCTCGGTACCGTCACCGCCGCCCAGATCCTGGACGCCGAACTCGTCGCACGGCTCGCCGCCGCGACCGGGGTCGAGATCACGTTGCTGCGCGACGGGCCCTCACCCGCCGTCGTGCACAGCACCGAGCCGATCGGTCGCCGGACCGAGGTGGTCGCCGCCGCAACCGGGCTGCGCGGTGAAGACGTAGCCGAGGCGGGCACCGACCGATACATCCGTCGGGTGGGGCCGTCCGCCGACCAACCGCTGCCGCTGGTGCTCTCCGTACCACTCGACGACACCACCACCGGGAACGCCGTGCTGGCCGGGGCGGTCGCGCTCGCCGGACTGTTCGGAGTCATCATCGCCTGGCACTTGGCCCGGACCAGCACCCGTCCGCTCGCCGAACTCGCCGAAGCCGCCGCCCGGGTCGGCCAAGGCGACCTGACCGCGCGCGTGCCCGTACGGGGGCAGGACGAGGCCGGGGAACTCGCCCGCGCGTTCAACCGCATGACCCGGGAGATCCAGGCGTACGTGCACGCCCTCACCGCCAGCCGCGATCAGCTGCGCGGACACGTGGAGATTCTCGGCGACACCCTCTCCAGCACCCACGACCTGGAGCGGATCCTCAAACTCATCCTGCGGACCGCACTGGCCGCGACCAGTGCCCGCGCCGGGCTGGTGCTGCTGCGCGACCCGACCACGGGGCGACTCGTCGGCCGAGCCGTCGAAGGCGCCGACGAGCTGGCGCCGCAGGGCGGCTGGCCGGTGCCGATCGACGATCGTCCGGCCACGCTGCAACTGCCACCCGGCAGCGGCATACTCGGCACGGTCGCCGTGACCGGCGAACCGCTGCGCGGGCGGGTCGGCCGGGACGACCCGCGACCGGCCCCCGGCGAACCCCACGGCCAGACCTACATCGCGGTGCCCATCTCGGTCCCCGGCGATACGGCGGGCGCGGCGGGCCCGATACCGGTCGACACCGGCGGCACGCCGCCGCGCGACGAGCGGCCGGCCCCCGGGCTGCCCGCGCTCGGCGTCCTGGCGGTGTACGACCGCCTCTGCGCGGACGAGTTCGACGAGCGGGACCTGGCCACGCTGCGCACCTTCGCCGGACAGGCTGCGGTCGCCGTCGAAAACGTGCGCACCCACGACGAGGTGCAGCGGTTGTCGTTGACCGACCCGCTGACCGGCCTCGGGAACTACCGGCATCTGAAAGCGTCGCTGCATCGCATGCTCGGTCTCGCCGAGCGTTCCGGCCGGCCGTTCGCCCTGCTCGCGCTCGACCTGGACCGGTTCAAAGAAATCAACGACACGCATGGCCATGTGGCCGGTGACCAGGTGCTCGTCGAGTTCGCACGTCGCATCCGAGCGGTCGTCCGAGAGGTCGATCTCGCCTTTCGGCAAGGCGGTGAGGAGTTCGTCGTACTGCTCCCGGACACCGACACGCGCGGCGGCGTCATCGTCGCCGAACGGCTCGGCGCGGCGATCCGCGACACCCCGATCCGGGTCCGTCGGCCCACATCCGAGCCGGGAGCGCCGACCGTCACCGTTTCGATAACGGTGTCCATCGGCATCGCCGTCTACCCGAGCCATGCGAAGAGCGGGCCGCAGCTGCTCGACATGGCCGACCGGGCCCTGTACTCGGCCAAGGCGGCAGGGCGGGACTCCTACCGGCTGGCCGAGCTGCCCGGCGGCGGGTCGGGCACCTCATCCGTAGCACCGCCGCCGCGACAGAGCCACGGCCGATAGTCTCGCGACATGTCGGAGCAAACAGTCACCACCGCGTCCACCGCCGGCGACCGGGGCAAGCGGCGGGCCGTGAAAGCCGTCATCCCAGCGGCGGGTCTGGCCACCCGGTTCCTGCCCGCCACCAAGGCGGTGCCCAAGGAGTTGCTGCCGGTCGTCGATCGGCCGGTGCTGCAGTACATCGTGGAGGAGGCCGCCGCGGCCGGGCTGCACGACGTCCTGTTGATCACCGGGCGGGGGAAGACCTCCATGGTTGACCACTTCGACCGGCAGCCGTTCCTGGAGGCCCGACTGGAGGAGAAGGGCGACAAGGAACGACTGGCCGCGGTCGTCCAGACCAGCGAGCTGGCCGAGATCTACACCTGCCGGCAGGCCGAGCCGCTCGGTCTCGGACACGCCATCTCCTACGCCCGGTCCCATGTGGGCGACGCGCCGTTCGCGGTGCTACTCGGCGACGAGTTCGTCGACCTCGCCGAGCCGCTGCTGCCCGCCATGCTGGAACTACAGGCGCGCACGGGCGGGATCGTACTGTCGTTCGTGGAGGTGGCACCGCAGGAGACCAAGCGGTACGGCATCGCGTCGGTGACACCGGCGGAAGGGGAGCTGACCGAGATCGGCGAGGTGGTGCGGGTCACCGGTCTCGTCGAGAAGCCCGCACCCGAGGAGGCGCCCAGCAACCTGGCCATTCTCGGCCGCTACGTGCTGCCCGGACGCATCTTCGACGCGATCAGTCGCACCCGGCCGGGCAGCGGGGGAGAGATCCAGTTGACCGACGCCATGTCACTGCTGCTCGCCGAGGGGGTACCCGTACACGGCATCGTCTACCGCGGCACCCGCTACGACACCGGAACGCCGCTCGGCTACCTGCAGACCGTGGTGCAGATCGCCTGCCGGCGTGACGACCTCGGCCCGGAGTTCAGCCGGTGGCTCACCGAGTTCGCCGCGTCCGGCTGCGGGAGTCGTCGGACATGAACCTGGTCCAGCGGGCTCGCCGCGAGCGCTGCGAGGTGAGGCGGTGACGGCTACGGCCGACGCCGAAACGCCGGTGGACGACCCGGTGCCGCTCGCCGACTACCTGACCGGCGTGCTGCGCAAGCTGCGCGCGCTGCCCCCGCTCGACCTCGACCTGACCGAGGCGTACGGAAACGTGCTCGCCGAGGACGTCGTAGCGCCCCACCAGTATCCCGCCTTCGACCAAGCCGCGATCGACGGTTACGCGGCCCGCTGGGAGGACATCGCAGGCGCCGGCTACGCCCGCCGGACGGTGGTGCGACTGAACGTCGTAGGCGACATCGGCGCGGCGAGCTGGCGGCCCGTCCGACTCGCCCCGGGAACCTGCTTCTCGGTGGCCGCCGGCGCGCCGTTGCCGGTTTCCGCCGACGTCGTGGTGCCCGTGGAGTGGACCGACCAGGGTATGGCCGCGGTGGAGATCTTCCGCGCCCCGAAGCGTGGCTTCGGGGTCCGCCGGGCCGGCTCCGAACTGCCCGTCGCCACGGTCCTCGCGCGAGCCGGCACGCCCATCACACCCGCGCTCGTCGCGGCGCTGGCCGCCACCGGCATCGGATACGTCGTGGTACGACCGACGCCGCGCGTCGTCATCGTGGCCACCGGCGACGAATTGGTCGAGGTCGGCCGTGGCAGCCAACCCGGACAGGTGGTCGACGTCAACTCGCATGCGCTCGCCGCCGCCGCCGCCGACGCGGGTGCGATGGCGTACCGGGTAGGGATCTGCGACGACGACCCGGAGGATTTGCGTGCCCTGCTCGAAGAGCAGGCGGCCCGCAGCGACCTGATCATCACCACCGGCGGCACCGGCACGGGCCCCGGCGACATGCTGCGACGCATCCTGTCGCGTCGGGACGGCGGGCGCCTCGGTTCCGTGACCTTCACCCGCGTGGCCCTCTACCCTGGGACCGCGCTCGGATTCGGTACCGTCGGTGCCGAGGAGGTGCCGATGATATGTCTGCCCGGGGACCCGGGTGCCGCACTCGTCGGTTTCGAGGTGCTGGCTCGCCCGGCGATACAGCTGCTGGCCGGTGCGGAATCCGTGTTCCGGCCGAGCGTTCGGGCCCATCTGCTGGAGACGGTGACCTCCCCGGCGGGACTGCGCGAGTTCCGTCCCGCGCATGTGGCCGAACGCCGCGGCGGCGGCTACACGGTACAGCCGTTGCCCGGTGGGCCGTACACCCTGTCCGGGTTGGCCGATGCGAACGGCCTGATGGTGCTGGGCGAACGGGTGACCACGGCCCCCGCCGGGGCCACCGTGGACGTGATGCTGCTGGACCGGCGCCGGTGACCCCACCCAACCGGCGCGGCTTCCGCCCAACCCTGCGCGGAGCGGTCCGATGATGTTCTCGGCTGCGCGCGGGTGGCCGGCGGTTCTCACCGATGGTCCGGTGCTGCTGCGCCCATACCGGTCCTCCGACGCGCACACCTGGTCGGAGGTCAGGCGCGTCAACGAGTCCTGGCTCGCCCCCTGGGAACCGGCACCGGGCGGGACCTGGCATGAGCTGAATTCACCGACCGCGTTCCGCTACTTCTACCGCGAGCAGCGCCGCGCGGCGCGCCGTGGCGAGACCATGCCGTTCGCGGTCTGTCTACTCGAGAACGGGCGGGAGCGGTTCGTCGGTCACATCAGCCTCAGCAACATCGTGCGGCGAGCGTTCTGCTCGGCGCACGTCGGCTATTGGGTGGATTCCCGAACGGCGGGGCAGGGCGTGATCCCCACCGCGCTGGCGCTCCTCGTCGACCACGCCTTCCGGGCCGGTGGGCTGCACCGCATCGAGGCGAACATTCAGCCGGAGAACGCGGCCTCCCGGAGGGTGGTGGAGAAGCTCGGCTTCCGCGAGGAGGCGTACCACGCGCGCTACTTGCACATCAACGGAGCCTGGCGCGACCACGTCGGGTATGCCGTAACGGTCGAGGACGTCATCGCCGAAGGCGGGTTGCTGGCCCGCTGGCACCGACTGCGTGCCACCAGCAGGTAACCGACGGTTGCCTGCTCGGCGCGGCAGCGCCGATTCCGGGAATCCGGACCGTAGTCTCGGACTGCTGGGACGTGGTCGATCATCCGCTCGGCACCCGGCTGGACCGGCCGCTGCCGGTCCTGATCGAGGGGCCATCGCTCGGATGATCACGACAGGTTGACGGGAGGGGTGAGGGTGCCGACCTCGGTGCTCCTCGCCGTACTCGCCGCCGCGGGTCTGCTCGCTCTGGCACCCGCACTGGTGCGCCGGTACGACGCGGCCGAACGCCTGGTGGCGGAGCGGGAGCTGTCGACGGCGCGGGTACTGCAGCGCCGTCGCCGCCGACGGACCGTGCCAGGCCGTCGGCCGGTCAACCCGGGCCGAGCCGTCACCCTATCGTCTGCTTTCCCGGCTGGCGATGTCGGAACCGCTCATCGGGGCGGCCGCCTGAGATCGGCCAGCCGGGTGCGCCCGAGCCGGTCTCGGCGGCGCTACTCCGCGACGGTCTATCGGCGGCGTCGGATCCTCGCCGGGCTGATGCTGCTCAACCTCGTCGAGTTGGTCGGGGTCGCGGTGGTCGGCCCCGGCTTCTGGGTCAGCGTCTCGGTGACCGGGACCCTGCTTGTGGTCTACCTCGGGTACCTGCGACACGCCGCAGTGGTGGAACAGCGTCGTCGGCGTCAGGCAGCCCGCCGGGCGGCGTGGCTGGCGGCGCGCCAAGCCGAGGTCCGGCGGGAGCAGGCTCGGCGGGCCGCCGCCCGTCGGGAAGCGCAGCGTCGGCTCGCTGCCCAGCGGGAAGCGGTGCGTCGGGCCGCCATGGGTCTGGACCGGCACCGGGATCTGCCCGCGGCCGCGGGTGACGGTGGGATCGTCGCCGGTTCGGTCTCGTACCGCCGGACGGCCGGGTTGCGCGGACGCGCCTACGAGGCCGGTCCGGATCCGCGCTCTCGCTGAGCCCCGGATTCGCGCAAGTCGTACCGGACCTGCTAGCCTAGTCGTCGCCCACTCGCCCTACCATGGACGAGCGGGTGCCGGGCAACCGGCGCGGGGCTGTAGCGCAGTCCGGTAGCGCACCTCGTTCGCATCGAGGGGGTCAGGGGTTCAAATCCCCTCAGCTCCACCCAGCTCAAAGGCCGCTTCCGATCATCGGAAACGGCCTTTTTTTTGATCTCAGCAGGAGACAAGGTGCGGTGGTAGTGCCGTATTGCGTTGACAACCTACAACCGATTGGTTGTATATTCGTGGGGTGATCGAGGAAGACCCGGACCAGGCGGACGCACTGTTCCACGCGCTCGCTGACCGCACCCGGCGCGACATCCTGCGCCGGGTGCTGGCCGGGGAACACTCGGTCTCCGCGCTCGCGGCGAAGTACGACATGAGCTTCGCCGCGGTACAGAAGCACGTCGCCGTGCTCGAGAAGGCCGGCCTGCTGACCAAACGACGCAGCGGTCGCGAGCAGTTGGCCAGCGGCGACGTGGCGGCGGTGCGGTCGGTCGCGGCCATGCTCGCCGAGCTCGAACAGATCTGGCGTGGCCGCATCGCACGTATCGACGAACTCATCGCATCCGACACCGATCAGGAGGACTGAGCCATGCCCGTGTCCGACGTCCACCAGGACCTCGACAACCTGACCTTGACCATCACCGCGCACTTCAACGCGCCGGTAGCGCGAATCTGGCAGATCTACGCCGACCCTCGCCAATTGGAGAAGGTCTGGGGGCCGCCGACCTACCCGGCGACCGTGGTCGACCACGACCTCAGGCCGGGCGGTCGCGTCACGTACTACATGACCGGGCCGGACGGCGAGCGGTACGCCGGATACTGGCTGGTCACCAGCGTGGACGAGCCGAGGAGCTTCTCCTTCCACGACGGCTTCGCTGACCTGGACTTCAACCCGAGGACGGAACTACCGGTCTCCAAGAACGACTACACCTTCAGTGCGTACAACGGTGGCACGCGGGCGATCTACGTGAGCAGATACGAGTCCGCCGAGGCCCTGCAGCAGGTACTGGACATGGGCGCCGTGGAGGGTGCCACCTCGGCGATCAACCAGATCGACGATCTGATCGCCTCCTGACCGCAAGGCGGCTCTCACCAGCGCAGCGCTGCCGGTAGCCGGCCCTGCTCCGCGATCTTGCACTTTGGGTGGGGACTTTTTCGGGCAAAAGCCGCGAATAGCTAGCCAAAAGTGCAAGATCGCGGGGAGAGGGGGTCAGGCGAGGCCGCGCAGCATGAGATGCCAGTAGAGAGCCGGCAGACCGTAGCGCTTGAGCAGCCACATGTCGTACCGGGGCTTCTTGGTGTCGATCAGCGGGATGCTCGGCGTCGCCTTCAGGTCGTAGTCGAACTCCGCGAGCAGCATCCGGGTCCGCGAGGTGACCAGCGGGCAGGAGCTGTAGCCGTTGTAGCGGGCCGCAGGGGGCTCACCCCGGTGGGCGGCGAGCATGTTGGCCACGACGACCGGGGCCTGTTTGCGAACCGCCGCACCGGTCTTGGAAGTCGGTACGTTGGCGGCGTCTCCGAGCGCGAACACCTCCGGCCATTGCTGGCTCTGCAGCGTGTACTTGTCGACCTCCACATACCCGAACGGGCTGGCCGGATCCGCCAGCGGAGTCGCCTTCAGCCAGTCGGGTGCGCTCTGCGGCGGCACCACGTGCATGAAGTCGAACTCCAAGGTCTCCTTCGTGTCCGTCTTGGTGTCCAGCAGCACCGCGCGCCGGGACGGCCCGTCGACCTCCACGAGGTGGGTCTTGTAACGGACCTCGATGCCGTAGTCGGCCACGACCTCCTCGAGCGCCTTGGCGAAGTCCGGCTGTCCGAAGATCGTCGGCGTGGGGAGCACGAGGACGATCCGGATCCGGTCGAGGACACCCTGCCGGCGCCACCAGTCCGCGGCCAGGTATGCGATCTTCTGCGGGGCTCCGCCGCACTTGATGGGACCGGGCGGCATCGTGAACAACGCCGTGCCGCTGCGCAGGTCCCGGATGAATTCCCAGGTACGGCCGGCCAGGTCGAGCCGGTAGTTGCTCCCGATGCCGTGCTGTCCGACCGATTCGGCGAGGCCGGGCACCTTGTCGAAGTCCAGTTGCAACCCGGTGGCCACGACGAGCTGGTCGTAGCCGATGGTGCCGTTGGTCTCGGTGGTCACGGTCCGGGCCTGCGGGTCGACGTCCACCGCTCGGTCGCGGATCCAGCGGACGCCTTTCGGGATCAGGCGGGCCTCCGATCGGACCGTCTTGCCGGCGTCCACCACGCCGCCGCCTACCAGCGTCCAGAGTGGCTGGTAGTAGTGCTTGTCGGACGGCTCGATGAGGGTTATGTCGGTGGCACCGGCGCGCCGCAGGCGGGCTGCCATCGTGATGCCGGCGGTGCCACCGCCGATGATGATGATCCGGTGGTGGGGCGAGATGGGACGCGATGGGCTCATCTTGGCTTCCTTTCCCAGAAATGGTCGCCAACGTTGTGCCCGGCCGGTGACACTGTTTCCGATTAGCCACAATACCCCTACGGGTAAGTGGCATCCAGGTGTGGTCGCCGTCATCCGGATCCTTGCCGGGCGAGTCGGACCGCCTGCCCGGTGGTACCCGGCCAGGCCGCGCCTCTACCGAAGCTCACCCGGCACTTCCTACCGGTGGCAACTCCATATCTATGGCTATTGCCACCAGATCTGCATAATGCTGCGAAAATGATGGCTAACGGTCGTATCGCATGCCTTGAGCGGCGGCCGCGCAATCTGGTCCGCCGCGACCCGTTGTGCCGGTGATTGAGGCTGGTTAAGCTCGGGAGTACGCGCCCCGATCGCCCGCTTCCCCCGTGGCAGGCGATCGGGGCGCCGCTTCTCGACCGGCGGCCGCTGCCCGGCGCGCGGCGACGGTCAGATCCAGCGGTTGCCCAACCACATGCGGGCCGACCAGTCGTCGTACGGTATGACGTGCCCGACGAAGATCGGATAGAAGAAGGCGAAACACAGGGCGATCGCCAACACGTACCCGCCGGCGACGACCGGTCCGACGGTACGCCAGCGGGATGTTCCGGCCGATGTGTCGGGTTGCATGAGCGCACCCAGCACGTAGACGACGGCGAGAACCAGGAACGGCAGCGCCGGTGCGGCGTAGAAGAAGAACATGGTCCGCTCGTCGAGCGCGAAGTAGAACCAGGGCAGCAGGGCGGCACCGGCCATGATCAGCAGGGTTCCGGCCCGCCAGTCACGTCGGGCGATGCCCAGCCACAGGGTCGCCGCGAGCGCCGGCAGGAACGACCACCACAGCAGCGGGGTACCGAGCAGCAGCACCTCGGACGCACAACTGGCGGCCGCGCACGTACCGTCGGACGACCAGTAGAAGGCGACCGGTCGAGCCAGCAGCAGCCACTGCCACGGCCACGACTGGTAGGTGTGCTCCGAGTCCAGATTGGTGTGGAAGCGCAACGCCTCCTGGTGGTAGCTGGCGAGGTTCAACAGCGCCCCGATGACCGCCGGCTCGGCATGCCCCTGGTCGGCCAGCCGATGGCGGAAGTAGCCGTCGTCGGTCAGCAACCATCCGGACCAGCTGGCCAGGTAGGTGACGACGATCAGCACGCCGAACAGCAGGATCCAGCCGATCTCGTCGAGCAGGGTGTCCAGCCACGGGCGGCGCACCCCGATCGACCGCCGGACGCCCGCCTCCCACCAGAAGATCAACAGCATGAAGACGGGCACGAACGCCAGCGCGCTCCACTTCACGGCGACAGCACAGCCGAGGAGCACCCCGGCGAGCAGTCGCCACCAGGGCACGCCGTCGCGCAGCGCGAACGCAGGCCGACCGGCCCGGCCCGGCCGGGTGGGATCGAGTCCCGCCGCCATCGCCCGCAGCCACCGCCGGCGGCGGGCGTCGCGGTCCATCACCAGCGCGCCGAACGCGGCCAGCACGAAGAACATCAGGAAGATGTCGAGCAGCGCCGAGCGGGACAACACCAGGTGGAAGCCGTCCAAGGCCAGCAGCAGGCCGGCGGCGCAGCCCAGCACGGTGGAACCGAACATGCGGCGCGCCACCCGGATCAGGATCAGTACGGAAAGGGTGCCGACCAGCGCGGCGGAGATCCGCCACCCGACCTCGGGCGCCAACGTGACGAGGCGGCCGGCGGCCTCGATGCCGTGTTCGGCGTCCTGGTAGCCGAACGCCCACTCGCCGAGCGCGATCAGCCACTTCCCGAGCGGCGGATGCACCACGTACGCGGCCCGGTCCTGCGCGAAGTCCCACTCCACCCCGTGTTCGAGCAATCCCCACGCGTCCCGCGCGTAGTAGACCTCGTCGAAGATCTTGCCTTCGGGGCGGCTCAGCCCGACCAGGCGCAGGACCGCGGCGATGACCACCACGACCCCGGTCGCCAGCCACGACCAGGGGTCGAGCCGGGTGTCGAACGGGGCGAGCCGCCGACGGATGATGGCCGGGACATCGCCGGCCACGCTCGCCGGACGGTCGCCCGCCGCGGCCGTTGCCTCCTCCGAGACGGCCAGTCGCAGGTCCCGCTGAGTCCGTGCCCGAAGGTTCGGCCGGCCGCCGATCAACGCTGTCGAGGGCTGGGTCACCCCGCGATCGTAGGCTGCGAAGACGGAATGCGGCGGACGCGTCCGCAAGGTATCGGTTCGGGAGGATGGCCACGTGGAGCGCAATCGGGACGTCGGCTGCCTCATCCTGCTGGGCACCCCGCTCGGCAACCCGGCGGACGCGTCCGCCCGGCTGCGGGACGTCCTCGCCACCGCCGACGTCGTCGCCGCCGAGGACACCCGCCGGCTCGCCCGACTCGCCCGCGATCTCGGGGTCACCGTGACCGGCCGGGTCGTCTCCTACTACGAGGCGAACGAGGAGCGCCGCACCCCGGAACTGGTCGCCGCCGTCGAGGCCGGGTCGGTCGTGGCGCTGGTCACCGACGCCGGCATGCCGAGCGTCTCCGACCCGGGGTACCGGCTGGTGCGGGCCGCCCTGGACGCCGGGTTGCGGGTGACCGCCGCCCCCGGCCCCAGCGCGGTGACCACCGCTCTGGTCCTGTCCGGGCTGGCCTGCGACCGCTTCTGTTTCGAGGGGTTCCTCCCGCGCGGCGGTGCGGCTCGACGGGCCCGGCTGGCCGCACTGGCCGGGGAGGAACGAACGCTGGTCTTCTTCGAGGCACCGCACCGGGTGGCCGCCACCCTGGCCGACCTCGCCGCGGTTTTCGGTGCCGACCGTCCGGCCGCGGTTTGCCGGGAGTTGACCAAGACGTACGAGGAGGTGCTGCGCCGACCGCTCGGCGAGTTGGCGACCTGGGCCGCCACCGGCGAGACGCGGGGCGAGATCACCCTGGTGGTGGCCGGTGCGTCCCCGATCGGTGCGGCCCGACCGACGGACGCGCAACTGCGGGCCGCGGTCGCCGCGCGGGAGACGGCCGGGCTCTCCCGGCGTGACGCGGTCGTCGCCGTCGCCGGAGAGTACGGTCTGCGTCGGCGCGAGGTGTACGACATCGTGCACCGTTCGGCGCCGTGACCGAGCCGCCGTCGCGGTAACTGCATCGCACCCGGCGAGGCGCGGTCAGTAGGCTTGACGGCCATGAGTCACGTTCTCGCGGCGGTCGCCTGGCCGTACGCCAACGGCCCGCGCCACATCGGTCATGTGTCCGGCTTCGGAGTCCCCTCGGATGTGTTCAGCCGGTACATGCGGATGGCGGGGCACGACGTGCTCATGGTGTCCGGCACCGACGAACACGGCACCCCGATCCAGGTTCAGGCCGACGCCGAGGGCGTCAGCCCGCGGGAGCTGGCCGACCGCTACAACCGGGTGATCGTGGAGGACCTGCACGGGCTGGGACTCTCCTACGATCTGTTCACCCGTACGACGACGCGCAACCACTACGCCGTGGTGCAGGAGTTGTTCGAGGCGCTGTACCGCAACGGCTACATCGTCCCCAGGCAGACGATGGGGGCGATCTCCCCGTCGACCGGGCGCACCCTGCCCGACCGCTACATCGAGGGCACCTGCCCGATCTGCGGCTACCCGAGCGCGCGCGGCGACCAGTGCGACAACTGCGGCAACCAGCTCGACCCGATCGACCTGATCGACCCCCGGTCCAAGATCAACGGTGAGACCCCGCAGTTCGTGGAGACCGAGCACTTCTTCCTCGATCTTCCGGCGTTCGCCCGGTCGCTGGGCGCGTGGCTGGACAGCCGGGAGAACTGGCGGCCGAATGTGCTGCGCTTCTCCAAGAACCTCCTCGAGGATCTGCAGCCCCGGGCGATCACCCGCGACCTGGAGTGGGGCGTGCCCGTCCCGCTCGACGGCTGGCGGAATCGGTCGGACAAGCGGATCTACGTCTGGTTCGACGCGGTGATCGGCTACCTGTCGGCCTCCATCGAATGGGCGCGCCGCTCCGGCGACCCGGAGGCGTGGCGCCGGTGGTGGTCGGCCGACGGCAACGGCGAAGCGGCCCGCGCCTACTACTTCATGGGCAAGGACAACATCGTCTTCCACTCGGTGATCTGGCCGTCGATCCTGCTCGGCTACTCCGGCGAGGGCGACCACGGCGGCGAGCCGGGTAAGTTGGGTCGGCTCGACCTGCCCACCGAGGTGGTCTCCAGCGAATACCTGACGATGGAGGGTAGAAAGTTCTCCTCCTCCCGCCGGGTCGTGATCTACGTCCGCGACTTCCTGCAGCGCTACGACGCGGACGCGTTGCGCTACTTCATCGCCGCCGCCGGGCCGGAGACCACCGACACCGACTTCACCTGGGCGGAGTTCCTGCGACGCAACAACGACGAGCTCGTGGCCGGTTGGGGCAACCTGGTCAACCGGTCCATCTCGATGGCCGCGAAGAACTTCGGCGCCATCCCGCCGGTCGGGCCGGACGGGCTGACCGAGCCGGACCGGAACCTGCTGGCGGCGGCGCGGGACGCGTTCGCCACCGTCGGCGGGCTGATCGAACGGCACCGGCAGAAGCAGGCCATCGGCGAGGCGATGCGGGTGGTCGCCGAGGCGAACAAGTACCTCTCCGAGCAGGCGCCGTGGAAGCTCAAGGAGGACAAGGCCCGGATGGGCACCGTCCTGCACGTCGCGCTGCAGGTGATCAGCGACGCGAACACGCTGCTCACGCCCTTCCTGCCGCACGCCGCACAGAAGATCCACGAGCTGCTCGGCGGCACCGGAGTGCACGCGCCGATGCCGACGATCGTCGACGTCGATGACCTCGACGGCGGCCCGGCCTATCCGATCCTGACCGGTGACTACCGCAACGGCGCCCGCTGGGAGTCGGTGCCGATCGAGGCCGGCCGCCCGCTTGCGCCGCCGAAGCCGGTCTTCCGCAAGCTCGACCCGTCGATCGTGGACGAGGAGCTGGCCCGGCTCGCCGAGAAGGCGGACGGGTGAGGACCGGCGGGGTACGCGCGTGACCGAGCCGATGGAATCCCGTGTGGTACGGGCAGCCCGTCGGGCCGGTGAGTTTCCGCCCGCGCCCGAGCCGCTGCCCGTACCGGTGGTCGACAGCCACACCCACCTCGACATCACCGTCCTCGAGGCCGGCAGCCCGGACGGTGCCGGCGACGCGATCGCGGCGATGATTCAGCGGGCGGCGGCGGTCGGGGTGGACCGGCTCGTGCAGGTCGGTGTCGACGTCGCCTCCTCGCGCTGGAGCGCCGAGGTCGCGCAGCGGTACCCGCAGGTGGTGGGCACGGTGGCGGTGCACCCGAACGAGGCGCCCCGGTTGCCCGACCTGGACGAGGCGCTTCGTGAGATCGAGGCGTTGGCCGCCGAGGACCGGGTCCGCGGTATCGGGGAGACCGGGCTTGATTTCTACCGCACCGGCGAGGACGGCCGGGCCGTGCAGGAGGAGAGCTTCCGCGCGCACATCGCCATCGCCAAGCGGTACGGTAAGCCGCTCGTCATCCACGACCGGGACGCCCACGCCGACGTGCTCCGGGTGCTGGACGAGGAAGGGGCGCCCGACACGGTCGTACTGCACTGCTTCTCCGGCGACGCCGACTTCGCCGCCGAATGCGTCCGCCGCGGCTACCTGCTCAGCTTCGCCGGCACGGTCACCTTCCGCAGCGCAGGGGCGCTACGTGAGGCGGCGCAGGCGACGCCCGTCGATCAGCTGCTGGTGGAGACCGACGCCCCCTACCTCACGCCGATGCCGTACCGGGGACGACCAAACGCGTCCTATCTCGTCCCGCTGACCGTGCGGTTCCTGGCCGAGACCACCGGCACCGACCTGGACGAGCTGTGCGCGGCGATCTCCGCGACCGGCGAGCGGGTGTTCGGGCCCTGGTGACCCGGTGCCCGCTCTGCTCGGCCCGGCCGAGATCCGCAAGTTGGCCGCCGAACTCGGTGTGGTGCCGACAAAGAAGCTCGGCCAGAACTTCGTGCACGACCCGAACACGGTGCGTCGCATCGCCGCCGCCGCCGAGCTGACCGCCGACGACGTCGTGGTGGAGGTCGGCCCCGGCCTCGGATCGCTCACCCTCGCCCTGCTGCCGCAGGCCGGGCACGTGCACGCCGTGGAGATCGATCCGGTGCTCGCCGGCGCACTGCCGCGGACGGTCGCCGCGCACACGGACGCGGCGACCGCCGGCAAGCTGACCGTGCACACCGCCGACGCCCTGCGGGTCACCGCGGCAGAGTTCGGGACGACGCCGCCGACCGCGTTGGTCGCCAACCTGCCGTACAACGTGGCCGTGCCCGTGCTGCTGCATCTGCTCGCCGAGCTGCCCGGCCTCCAGCGGGGGCTGGTGATGGTGCAGAAGGAGGTCGCCGACCGGCTCACCGCCCGGCCGGGCGGCAGGATGTACGGGGTGCCGTCGGTGAAGCTCGCCTGGTACGCGGCGGCGCGCAGCGTCGGGCGGGTGCCGCCCACCGTGTTCTGGCCGGTGCCGAACGTCGATTCCGGCCTGGTCGCCTTCACCCGCCGTGAGCCGCCGCGTACCGACGTACCCCGGTCCCAGGTGTTCGCCGTGATCGATGCGGCCTTCGCGCAGCGCCGCAAGACGCTGCGGGCGGCCCTGGCCGGTTGGGCCGGCGGTGCGGACCGGGCGGCAGCCGTGCTCACCGCGGCCGGCGTGGACCCGGGGGCGCGGGGCGAGGCCCTGACGGTCGAGCAGTTCGCGGCGATCGCGGCGGCCGCGCCGGTTGACGCGTCGGCCGTTGAGTAGGCTGACGGTGTGCACCACGAATCAGCCGATTCGTCCAGCGGACTGCGGGGCGTCGCTCGGTGACCGAGGCGCGGCGGCCGGACGACGACGGGGCGCGCCGGTGGGAGAACCCGGACATGGTCAGGGTCCGCGTTCCGGCCAAGATCAATCTTCATCTCGGGGTCGGGCCGTTACGTCCCGACGGCTACCACGAGCTGCACACCGTCTATCACGCCATTTCGATTTATGACGAGCTGACGGCGCGGCGCGGGGACACCCTGACGTTGACGATGGAGGGGGAGGGCGCGGGAGAGCTGGCGCTCGACGACTCCAATCTGGTCGTGCGAGCCGCCCGGGCGCTGGCCCGGTACGCCGGGGTCGCGCCCCACGCCCGCCTGCATCTACGCAAGCAGATTCCGCTCGCCGCCGGCTTGGCCGGCGGCAGCGCGGACGCCGCCGCGACACTGGTCGCCTGCGACGCGCTGTGGGGCACCGGGCTGTCCCGCGACGAACTCGCCACCCTCGCCGCCCGACTCGGCTCCGACGTGCCGTTCCTCATCCACGGCGGTACCGCCCTCGGCACCGGCCACGGGGAGAACGTGAGCCCGGTGCTCACCCGGCCCGAGCCATGGCATTGGGTGGTGGCGATCGCCGACGGCGGTCTGTCCACCCCGGCCGTCTACGCGGAGATCGATCGGCTGCGCGCGGCCGGGGCCGCACCGGCACCGCTTGCCGGGCCGGACGCGCTGCTCGTGGCGCTCCGCCAGTCCGATCCGGCGGTGCTCGCCACCGCCCTCGGCAATGACCTGGAGCCGGCGGCGGTGTCGTTGCGTCCCGAACTGGCCGCGGTGCTGGCCGCAGGTCGAGCCGCCGGGGCGCTGGCCGGGATCGTCTCCGGTTCCGGGCCGACCTGCGTCTTCCTCGCCGCCGACGAGCGGGACGCCGCGCGGATCGCGCAGCGGTTGACCGATGCGGGGGTCTGCCGGGCCGCCCGTACCGCTCACGGCCCGGTAGCCGGCGCCCGGGTGGTCTGATGGGCAACATCATCAGCTTGGACCGGGTGTCCAAGGGGTACGGCGCGGCCGGGCTACTGCTCACCGATGTCTCGCTGGGCGTCGCGGACGACGACCGGATCGGGGTGGTCGGGCTCAACGGGGCCGGCAAGTCGACCCTGCTGCGCCTGCTCACCAAGGCGGAGGAGCCGGACAGCGGCCGGGTCACCCAGCGCCGCGGGCTTCGCGTCGGGGTGCTGCCGCAGACCCTGCGACTCGCCGCCGCGGCGACCGTACGGGACGTGGTGCTGGGCAGTGCCTGGCTGCCGGAGGGCTTCGGCGCCGAACACGAGTGGGCCGGGGACGCGGGTGTGCGGACCGTCCTCGACGGGCTCGGCATGCCACACCTCGGACTCGATCAGCCGGTCGGGCCGATGTCCGGCGGGGAACGGCGGCGGGTGGCGCTCGCCGCACTGCTGGTCCGCGCGACGGATCTGCTGGTGCTCGACGAGCCGACCAACCATTTGGACGTGGCCGGCATCGACTGGCTGGCCCGCCACCTCCGGACGCGCCGTGGCGCGCTGGTGGTGGTGACCCACGACCGGTGGTTCCTGGACGCCGTCTGCACCACGACGTGGGAGGTGGCGGATCGGACGGTACGCCGCTACGAGGGCGGCTTCGCCGCCTGGACGCTGGCGCGCGCCGAGCGGGAGCGGCTCGCCGCGGCCGCCGAGGCGCGGCGGCAGAACCTGCTGCGCAAGGAGATCGCCTGGCTGCGACGGGGCGCGCCGGCCCGTACGTCGAAGCCGCGGTTTCGCATCGAGGCGGCGAACGCGCTGATCGCCGACGTGCCCCCGCCTCGGGACCGGGTGTCGCTGCAGCGGCTGGCCACCGCCCGACTCGGCAAGCAGGTCTTCGACCTGGAGAACGTCACCCTGTACGCCGGGCCCAAACTGATCGTCGACGACCTCACCTGGCGGCTCGGCCCGGGGGACCGGGTGGCGATCGTCGGCCCCAACGGGGCGGGGAAGTCCAGTCTGCTGCGGCTCCTCGCCGGGCTGAGCAGCCCCGACGGGGGCCGGATGAGCACGGGCACCACGGTCCGCCCGGCGTTCCTGTCCCAGGAGCTGGCCGAGCTGCCGGGTGAGCTGCGGGTGCTGGAGGCGGTGGAGGAGGTGGCCCGCCGGGTCACCGTCGGGGATCGCGAGTTGAACGCCACCCAGCTCGCCGAGCTGTTCGGCTTCACCGACGGCCGACTGTGGACCCCGGTGCGCGACCTGTCCGGCGGAGAACGGCGACGGCTCCAGCTGCTGCGCCTGCTGGCGGCCGAGCCGAACGTGCTGATCCTCGACGAGCCCACCAACGATCTCGACACCGACACCCTCGCCGCGCTGGAGG
>DASVCA010000177.1:0-36767 GCA_036381835.1 Micromonosporaceae bacterium | reverse complement strand
GCGAGTTGTACCCGGCCGCGCTGCGCGCCTACAGCAACCCGGCTGATCCGGTCGCATTGGCCGTGCTGAACGCGTTCCCCGAGCCGGGGATGCTGCCCCGCCCCGACGGGCCGGACGCGACGAACCGGCTGGTCGCGGAGCTGGTAGCCGACGGGGTAGCAGATCAGGACACGATCTCCGAGGCGGTCACGGCGCTGGTGGTCGCCGCCTCCGAGACGCCCCGGCGCGGCCCCATGCCGAAGCCGGTCGCCTCCGCGACCGTCGCAATGGTGCGCCAGGCCATCGCCGCGGTACGGGCGTACGACGCCGGCAGCGCAGCCGTCGTGTCGACCATCACCCGGGGAGCCGACGAGGTGCCGGCGACGGGCCGGCGTTGGACCCGCAGGACCGGCGACACGAGTGCGGTGAGCGCCAAGGCCGGTCCGGCACGGCATGCGGCGGACTCCACGGAGTCGCCCACCCGCAGCGCGTCGGTTGCCGATTCGCGCAGGGCGTCGGCCGTTGATTCGCCCAGCGGGCAGCCGGCCGACGACCGGTCGAACTATGCGCCGGCATCGCCGGGCCGCACCCCGAGCATCCCGACCCAACGCACCGTCTCGCCCGCGGACGCCGGTGAGCCGTTCCGCCCGACGCTGACCACCGCAGCCATCAACAGCATGCGCTCGGAACGGCAGCGAGCGAAAACCCCACGCCCCAAGGCGGAACAGACGGCACCGAGCGGGGAGTTCGGCCCAGCCGATTATTCGGTCCCGATCCCGACCCCACGCCCCGATAAGCCGCAGTCGTCCCCACCCGGATCCCGCGCCAACTGGCCGCTGGTCAACTCGTCCGATGACGATCGGGCGAAACCCGTGGAAGACAGGCCCAGCGATGGCCAGTCAGACCGGGTACGTCCGCCCTGGCTGGACGACGATCTACCGCCTGAGCCTCCGATGCTGCGACTCGTGGAGCCGTCACTGCCTGAGGCGCCACCGGAACAACCCGAGCGGTCTGAAGCGAAGTCGCTGCGTCTGGTGGAATCTGACGCGGCCGCAGACTGGTCCGCGCAGACCACCGAGAAGCGCGGCGAGGAGACGGATCACCGACTGCCGCCGGTCTCCGACGACGGCGACGACGACCTGTTGATCTTTGCGGCTACCAGGTCCGCATGGTTCACCGGCCGGCCCCAGGAGTCCAATCTGGAATGGCGCTCCTCGGCCGACCCGGGTTGGCAGGCGGCCGAGCAGGCGGCGAAACCGACCATACGGGAGCAGACCCGGGCCGGGCTGCCGAAACGGGTTCCGCAGGCCAACCTGGTGCCGGGGTCGCCGTTGCGCGACGAGCGACCGCTGCGGATCGTCCGCAACGCCGATCGCATCGCGGAGAACGCCAGCGGATACTTCCAGGGCTGGCGTCGGGGTCAGCAGATCGGTGGGTACGCGGTAGGAGGGCGGCCTGGGCGGGAGTCCGCGGGCTGGGACTTCACCCGCGAGCACGAGCAGGATGACAGCTCGGAGTACGAGTACCGGTCCGCGCGATACTGACCGGGTCTGTCGGGTGTCCGCGACCGGGTCGCGGACACCCGAACGTAGCCATCGGACGAGGCGGCCACGCCCCACCCCGTGCAGCGCGGCCGATCACGCGCAGCGACCGGGTAGGTACGTGTCCGCCTCGTCGAGCCAACGTATACCGCTCAGCGGGCTGAAGCCACCGCCCGTGACCGGCGCAGGTTGAGCACGTACTCAACCAACGAGATCAGGACGTGCTTGGTGGACTCACGGTTACGTGCGTCGCAGGGGACGATCGGCACATCGGCCGAGATGGCCAGCGCGTCCCGCACATCCTGCGGGTCGTGGTACTGCACCCCGTTGAAGCAGTTGATCGCAACGAGGTAGGGCAGCTGGCGATGTTCGAAGAAGTCGATCGCGGCGAAGCAGTCGGCGAGCCGTCGGGTGTCGACGAGCACGACCGCGCCGATCGCACCGCGAACCAGCTCATCCCACATGAACCAGAACCGTGTCTGCCCCGGCGTCCCGAAGAGATAGAGGATCAGATCCCGATCGATGGTGATTCGACCGAAGTCCATCGCCACCGTGGTCGTCGTCTTACCGGGCACCTGCCGCGTGTCGTCGACACCCACACCCGCCGAAGTCATGATCGCCTCGGTAGTCAGGGGGGTGATCTCCGACACCGAGCCAACCAGCGTTGTCTTACCGACACCAAAACCACCGGCGATGACGATCTTCGCCGATGTCACCCGCCCCGTCGTCGGACGGTGCGACCTGTCAGAGCCTGCGAAGTCCACTCAGCACCCTCTCCAGCAATTCAGTGCCCACCGCGTCGTTAGCATCGTCGAGCGACGTCGGCTCATACACGGCGACGAAGCCCTCCGCCGCCATGTCTGCGATCAGGACCCGCGCCACTCCAAGCGGCATCTGTAGTCGAGCCGCGACTTCGGCCAGCGATTGCAGCCGCCCATCGCACAATGCGGCGATGTACTGGTGCTCCCGACTGTGCCCGCCGGTGCCGGCCGCCACGGTCCGGCCCCGGACCGTGGTCTCGACCAGCGCTTCGATCGCGATCTCAAGCCGGGGGCGGGTACGGCCACGGGTAACAGCGTATGGTCGGACCAACGCACCAGTCGGCTCCTCATCGACCATCCTCGCCATTCACCCCTTTCTCGCCTTGTCGCGGCTCGATCAGTTGAGTGTCTCGGTCCCGGCCGCGGTCGCCGCCAGCCGCCGCCGCGACCCACATCAACCGAGCATTCCCGCGGCACTGCGAGGTGCCGGTGTCAACGCCTCGCCGACCCGGTCGACAAGCAACGCCATCTCGTATCCGACTTGGCCCACGTCGCACGAGCGCGCGGCGAGCACCGCGAACGACGAGCCGTCCGAGATGGACATCAGGAACAGGAAGCCGTTATCCATCTCGACAACGGTCTGCAGCACCGCACCGCCTTCGAAGCAGCGGGCGGCTCCCTGCGTCAAGCTGACCAGGCCCGAGGCGATCGCGGCGAGCTGGTCGGCCCGGTCGCGGGGCAGATCGCGGGACGCGGCGAGGAGCAGCCCGTCCGCAGAAACCGCGATCGCGTGCGCGACCCCGGGTACGCGGTCGGCGAAGTTAGTCAGTAGCCAACCGAGATCCTGCATGTTTGTCATCCCTGATGCTCCTTCTGGCCGCTCCCGGCTGTGGGGCCGAAGCTGGATTGCGAGTTCTGCCACCCCGCCGGGGTCGCCCCCGACTTCTCATCCTTCGAGTTGGCTCGGCCACGCTGCACCCCGCGGTGATAGGCGGACAGCAGGCCGCGTACTCCTTCCGGAGTACGACGTTGCGTCGAGTCCGTGGGTTTGTCCACCCCGCCCGGCACCAGCTGCGCCATGGGCACACGCTTGGGAAGGCCCGTCCGGGTCGTCTCTTGCACTGGAACCTCGGCGGCGGCGCTGGCTGCACGCCAGCCATCGTCGGCGGCCGTACGCCAGTCCTCGGAGGAGCTGCCCCAGCCACCGGATACGCCGCCGCCAATCCCGGTCGACGTACCGGTGCCCGGTCCGATTCCGTTTGATCCACCGACGGACATCGAGCCACCCACCATCGCTGCGTTTCCTGCCGGACCGGCCGATCTGGCACCGCGGCCATCGGCCGGCACGGCTTCCGGCGTATCCTGCTGCGCTCCGCCGCCCCGGCCGAAGTCCGTCACCGCCTTGGCATCGCCGGCCGTGGGCGCGGCGACGGTGGCGACCTCCTTCGGCACGGACTGGCGGGTCCGGAACCAGGCCGACTCCACCTCACGGAAGATCGGCAGCTCCATCGTCTCGTCCACGTACGGGGTACGGCTCTCTCCCCGACGCGGTGCCGGAATCACCCCGGTAGGCTGCACGACCTGGGGTGATCCGGTGTTCACCCGGGCGGCCGCCTTGCCCGCCGCCGGGCTGGAGGGGGTTTGGCCGCTCGCGGAGGCCGGAGCCGGCGTGGCCGTCGCCGGAGTCGTGGGTGTCGCGGTAGCCGAGTCGGTCGGCGACGACCCGGACTTGGCCGGAATCGGCGGCCAGGCCGGTGGCGCGTCGACCGGTCGGGCCGGCATCGGCTGCGGCGGCACGCCCATCCGTGACCCGCCAGTCTGCTGCGGCGCAGGAGTCGGCGGCGTGGGCATGGGCGACACCGGTGCAGCCGGTCCAGCACCCCGCCAGCCGCCGCTGTCCGACAGCGACGGCTCCGGCCGCAGCACCTGCCGGGGAATCTGTGCCGTCACATCCGCTCCGGCCGCGCCGGCTCCCATGGCGTCTTCGACGGCCCGCCGCTGGGGCAGCGGCTCGGTCTGATCGTTGGCGGTACGAGGGGTGAAGCTCGCGTCGGCAGCGACCGACGGTGTGGCCCCGGTGAGGTCGGACCAGGCCGGCATCGGCTGCCGTACCGGCTCGAAGGGCCGGGCCGGCAGCGACGGCTCCGTGGCAGGAGCATTCGGACGCGGCGACGTGCTCGGCGCCGACGGGCGGCTGCCGATGGCCAGCGCGGCCTGCGCGGTCCCCGGCCGCGCTCCGGCGCGCTCGGGGGCGTCGGGCAGGGCACGCGAAACGAGCACGGACGCCGGCACCGTCACCTCGGCGATCGTTCCACGCTCGGGTGCCTGCCGCAGCTCCACCTTGACTCCGTGCCGAGCGGCGAGCCGGGCGACCACGACCAGACCCATCATCCGGGAGACCGCGACGTCAACCAGCGGCGGGCGGGCCAGCCGTTCGTTCAGCTCGGCGAGCTGCTCGGGTCCGATGCCGATGCCGCGGTCCTCGATGTAGATGACCGCCCGGTCGCCGACGCGGCGCGCTTCCACGACGACCTGTGACTCCGGCGGAGAGAACGAGGTGGCGTTGTCGAGGAGCTCGGCGATGAGGTGAACCATGTCGTTCACCGCATGCGCCGTGATCTTGAGGTCCTGGTCGACCGTGCCGAACTCGATCCGGGTGTAGTGCTCCACCTCGGACTGCGCGGCCCGCAACACGTCCGTGAGCCCGGCGGGATCACGCTGCACACGGGTGGAGTCGGCACCGGCGAGCACCAGGAGGTTCTCATCGTTGCGACGCATTCGGGTCGCGAGGTGGTCGAGCTTGAACAGCTCGGCCAGCCGGTCCGGATCCTCCTCACCGCGCTCCAGCCGGTCGAGATGACCGATCAGGCGGTCCACCAGAATCTGGGAGCGGCGGGCCAGGTTGACGAACATGGTTGCGACGGACGCGCGCAACGCGGCCTGCTCGGCTGCCGTACGGACCGCCTCCAGGTGAACCGCGTTGAACGCCTCGGCCACCTGTCCGAACTCGTCCTTGCTGCGCACCGGAAGCGGCTCGGCGATCTGACTGGCGACCTGCGCGGGCGACATCTGCGTCGTCATATCGGGGTCGCGCAGCCGCGCCACGGCCTGCGGCAGGCCGTGCTGGGCGACGGCGAGTGCGCCTTCACGCAGCTCACGCAGCGCGCGCGCCATCGACCGAGCGATCCTCCAGGTGAAGAGAATGGCGAGCAGCAGCATGCCGAGCAACAGGCCGGTCTCCACGAGGAGCTGGCGCCAGGTGCTGTCGCGCAGGTCGGACGCCCGCTCCACGACCTCGGCGTCGAGCTTGGCCTCGACCGAACGGATCAGTCGGCTGTTGTTCACCAACGCCGCTTCCCACGAGTCCGGCGTGAAGTTCGCGTCCCGCAGATCCGCACTGGTGTTGGTCTTCACCCAGGAGGTGTATGCCTCCGCCTCCCGCAGGTCGGGGCCGGAGACCGTCTGGCTGTAAAGCTCCGCCTCGGCGTTGTTGGCGACCGCGTTGAAGGTCTGCACCGCCTGCGCCTGGCCCTGGTCGGCCGCGATGAAGGCGTTACGCAGGATCGGGCTCATCGCATTCTGAATGAACGCGTAGTGGACCACGATCCGCTTCTGCGAGAGGTTTTCCTTCGCCCGGGATACCGCAGCCGCTGCCCGCATCCGCTGGTTCAACCCGAAGTCCGCGGTGAGCTGCATGACCGAGTCGCGCAGGTCGAGCAGGTCGTTGATCAGCCGGTCGTACAGGTGCGTGGCCTCGGAGATTCGGATCTGCCGGTTCGTCACCTGGCTGCGCAACGCCGGGAGGTCCGCGAGGCTGCCGTCGATCTCCGACAGCAGCGCGGTGACCTTCGACGGCAGTTCGTCCAGTTCCGCACGCTGCTCCGCGTACGGCTTGATCGAACCGTCGACGCGGCCGTTGAGCATCGTGTAGTTGTCGCGATACCGCTGATCGTTCGGCCCGTCCGCGTGGCCGAGCAGCAACAGCGCGCCCGCCCGCTCGTGCTGCAAGCCGTCGATCAGATCGCCGGAGGCCTGGACCACCGATGCCAACTGCCGGGCCCGCTCGGCGTTGCCGGCGGCCGCGATGTTCTGGGCGAGCGAGTTGGCACCGACCAGAACGGCGGCGATCGTGGGCACGATCAGGATGAGTCCGAGCTTGGTCCAGATCGGCTGGTCTCGAAGCCAGCCCCGGAACGGACTCAGACGGGAGGCGAGCAGGTTGGCTCTCTTCGACCGTGCGCTCACGTCACCGCCCTCCCGCTGCAAGGTCTGCCGACCGCTCATGGCGCCGCACACCGTCCGATCGCAACGACCGGACCTCCGAGATTCCACCATGAGGTGAGTCAAAGAGAAAGCCCAGGCGAGGCCATCCTGGGGTGTGTGATGAGATGTTAATGAGATTTGTTAACAACGCGTCAGCCTGGAGTCACTCAGAGTAATGAGATTACCTGCCGGGGTCGTACTTATCGCCGGTCCATCTGGCTCCGGAAAGTCATTCATCGCCCGCCGCACCGGACTACCGGTGCTCTGTCTCGATGATTTCTACAGGGATAGCGACGACCCTACGTTACCCCGCATCGAGGGCAGAGTCGACTGGGAGTCGCCGTCGTCCTGGGACGCCGTAGCGGCGGTAGAAACAATATCCCGACTCGCCCACGACGGTCGAGCCCAGGTACCCATCTATGCGATCTCCGCCGACCGCCGCGTGGGTACCCGGATGCTCGACCTGGGCGATGCGCCGCTGTTCATCGCCGAGGGGATCTTCGCCGCCGAGATCCAGGCCGAGTGCCGCCGGCTCGATCTGCTCGTCGCGGCGTTCGCGCTGCGCCGACCCCGGCTGCTGACATTCCTCCGCCGGGTGAACCGGGATCTCGCCGAGCGGCGCAAGCCACCCGCCGTGGTCGTCCGCCGCAGCCTCCGCCTGGTCCGCACCGAACGAGCGGTGCTGCGTCGGCAAGTGGACCTCGGCTGCCGGCCGGCGAGCGGTCGCCAGATTCTGCGCGAGATCGCGACCCTGGCGGCGGCATCGGACTCGACCGGACGGCGCGCCGAGCAGCGCCTACCCCGCCAACTTGGCGTAGGCGGGCTTGATCACGTCGTTGATGATGGCCAACCGCTCATCGAACGGGATAAAGGCGCTCTTCATCGCGTTGATCGTGAACCATTGAAGTTCACGCCAGCCGTATCCGAACGCCTCGACCAACAGCGCCATCTCCCGGGATAACGAGGTTCCGCTCATCAACCGGTTGTCGGTGTTGACCGTCACGCGGAAACGCAGGTCGTGCAACAGGCCGATCGGATGTTCGGCGATGGAGGGCGCCGCACCGGTCTGCACGTTCGACGACGGGCACAGCTCCAGCGGAATCCGCTTGTCCCGAACATATGCGGCCAGCCGACCGAGCACCGGCGGGTCACCGGGAGTGATGTCGTCGACGATCCGTACCCCGTGCCCCAGCCGGTCCGCACCGCACCACTGGATCGCCTGCCAGATCGACGGCAGACCGAACGCCTCGCCCGCGTGGATGGTGAAGTGAAAATTCTCGCGGTGCAGGTACTCGAACGCGTCCAGGTGCCGGGTGGGTGGGAAGCCCGCCTCCGCCCCGGCGATGTCGAAGCCCACCACCCCGGCGTCCCGGTAGCGCACGGCCAGCTCCGCGATCTCCAGAGACCGGGCGGCGTGCCGCATCGCGGTGAGCAGGGTCCCGATCCGGATCCGGTGTCCCGCCTCGGCCGCCTCCGCGACGCCCGCCGCGAACCCGGCGAGCACCGCCTCCACCACCTCCGACAACGTCAAGCCCCGCTCGAGATGCTGTTCCGGGGCGAACCTGACCTCGGCGTACACCACCCCGTCGGCGGCCAGGTCGAGGGCGCATTCCCGAGCGACCCGGTACAGCGCATCCGCGGTCTGCATGACCGCCACGGTGTGCGCGAAGGTCCCCAGGTAGCGTTCCAGTGATCCGGAGTCGGCCGCGGCGACGAACCATCGCCCGAGTTCGCCCGGATCCTGGGTGGGGAGTCGATGGCCGACCGCGTCCGCGAGTTCGACGATCGTCGCCGGCCGCAGGCCGCCGTCGAGATGGTCGTGCAGCAACGCCTTCGGCGCCTTGACGATGTCTTCGTACGCGATGGTGGTCATGGTTCGAGACTACGACCGGGTGGAACGATGAACGCCGACGTCCTGTCGTACCTGCGGTGTCCGATCTGCGAACTGCCGCTGACGGAGTCCGGGGCGGGGCCGGTCCGGGCGGTGCGCTGCGGGCGACGCCACAGCTTCGACATCGCGCGACAGGGGTACGTGAACCTGAGCGCCGGACGGGCACCGCACAGCGGTGACACCGCGGACATGGTGCAGGCACGGCAGGAATTCCTCGACGCGGGTCACTACGACTTCCTCTCCACGGCGCTGCGGGACGCGGCCGCCGGGCCGGTCGGTCCGACCGGCCCGGCACCGCCGCTGGTGGTGGACGCCGGGGCGGGCACGGGCCACCACCTGGCCAGGGTGCTCGATCGGCTGCCGGCCGCCGTCGGTCTCGCCCTGGACGTGTCGAAACCGGCGCTGCGCCGGGCCGCACGGACGCATCCGCGGGCCGCGGCGGCGCTCTGTGACACCTGGGGCCGCATTCCCCTCGCGGACGCCTCGGCCGCCCTGCTGCTCAACGTGTTCGCCCCGCGAAACGGACCGGAGTTCCGTCGGGTACTGCGGCCGGACGGGACCCTGCTCGTCGTCGTCCCGGCCGCGGATCATCTGCGGGAGCTGGTGGGGCCGCTGCGGCTGCTGCGCGTCGATCCGGCGAAGGCGGAGCGGGTCGCCGGCAGCCTGGGTCGCCATTTCGAACCGGTCGGCGAGTCGGCGCATCGCCGGCGCTTGAGCCTGCGTCGGACAGAGGTGCGGACCCTGGTACGGATGGGGCCGAGTGCCTGGCATGCCGAGCCCGTTCGGCTCGCCGAACGACTCGCCGCCCTGTCCGAGCCGATCTCGGTCACCGCCTCGGTGCTGCTGACCGCCTACCGCCCCCGCTGACGCTCTCCCTGCCCTCCCCTCCCTGCCCGCGATCTTGCACTTTTGGTTGCTGTTTTGTCAGGTTTTGCCCCGAAAAGTCCCCACCAAAACTGCAAGATCGCGGGGAAGGGTCAGGTGGACAGGTCGACTTCCTCCCAACCGCGGGGCGGATCGTGGTACGGGCCGTGGAAGACCACCGCCCACTCCAGTGCCCACCTGCGCTGGCCGATCGCATTGGCGTCGAGCGGTCCCGGCAACGGCAGACCGAGCCGCTCCGCCTCCAGGTGCGCCCAGTCCAGGCAGTAGTAGAGGTCGAGGATGGCGGCCGCCTCGGCAGCGTCGCGCGGCGCGGTCAGGGTGCGCGATCGCCACACGGTGAAGGTCTCCCCCGCCCCGATGTTCGGCAGCACCGTCATCAACTGCCGGTCCGGGGTGGACATCGGGTCGAGGTGCTTGGTGAGCCCGAGCAGCCAGGCAAGCGCGTAGATGGCGTCGTGATGCAGCAGAAAGGACCGGCGGTCACCGCGCCCGCCCACCACGAACTGCCACTCGGGCGGGGTGACCGCGTCGACCAGGTGGGAGCCGAGCAGCCAACTCATCGCGGCCTCCGCGGACAGGCCGAAGCAGCGGGCCAGCACCACATGCAGCACCGCGCAACGGGCTTCGATCTCTCCGGTGGAGCGGAGCGACACCTGATCGCCGGGCTCCCACACCAACGGGAACTGCGGAGGCGGCAGCGGCAACGTCAGCCGACGCAACTCTTCGATGTTCTCCGCGCGGATGGCGCGGGGATCGGGAGCGGGTACGGGCACGGTCTTCGTTTATAGTCCCCGCCCTGCTCGTGCACCATCCACCGGAGTTCTCTACGCGGCATCCGTGCCCGGTCATCCCATTTCAGCAGCGGTCAGCCGACCCGTTCGACGATCAACGGCGGCACGGCCGGTGGCACGGGCGAGACGGTCACGGCCGACTCGACCGCGTCGAGAGCTGCGGTCATCCGCGCCGGATCGTCGGTACGCAACTCGTACAGCGGCTCGCCGCGCCGTACCGGATCGCCCGGCTTGCGATGGAGCACCACCCCGGCCGCGTGGTCGACCGGATCCTCCTTGCGGGTCCGCCCGGCACCCAGCCGCCAGGCGGCGACGCCGAACGCGTAGGCGTCCACGACGGACACGTACCCGTCCCGGTCGGCGCGCACCGTCTCGACCTCGCCGGCGACGGGCAGCGGGGCGTCCGGGTCACCGCCCTGCGCCCGGATCATCGCGCGCCACACATCCATCGCGCGCCCGCAGGCGAGCGCCGCGGCCGGGTCGGCGTCGGGTAGGCCGGCGGCGTCGAGCATCTCGCGGGCCAGCGCGAGGGTCAGCTCCACCACGTCCGGTGGGCCGCCGCCGGCCAGCACCTCGACCGCCTCGGCTACCTCGACCGCGTTGCCGACGGCGCGTCCCAGTGGCGTGGACATGTCGGTGAGCAGGGCGACCGTGCGTACCCCGTGCGCGGCGCCCAGGTCGACCATGGTGCGTGCCAACTCGCGGGCGTCGGCGACCGACTTCATGAACGCGCCGGAGCCCACCTTCACATCCAGCACCAGCGCCCGGGTGCCCTCGGCGATCTTCTTACTCATGATCGAACTGGCGATCAACGGGATCGCCTCGACCGTTGCGGTGACGTCCCGCAGCGCATACAGCTTGCGGTCCGCGGGAGCGAGCCCCTCGCCCGCCGCGCAGATCGCCGCGCCGACATCCCGCAGTTGCCGGACGAACTCGTCGTTGGACAGCCGCGCACGCCAGCCGGGGATCGACTCCAGCTTGTCGAGCGTCCCGCCGGTGTGCCCGAGTCCGCGGCCGGAGAGCTGGGGTACGGCGGCCCCGCAGGCCGCGACCAGCGGAGTGAGCGGAAGAGTGATCTTGTCGCCGACACCACCGGTCGAATGCTTGTCCACGGTCGGGCGGGCCACCCGCGACAGGTCGAGCCGTTCCCCGCTGGCGATCATCGCGGCGGTCCATCGTGCGATCTCCGCCGGTGTCATGCCCCGCAGCAGGATCGCCATGGCCAGGGCCGCCATCTGTTCGTCGGCGACCTCCCCCCGGGTGTACGCGTCGATCACCCAGTCGATCTGGGCATCGGTGAGCACCCCGCCGTCCCGCTTGACCCGGATCACGTCGACCGCGGTGAACGTGCTCATCTCGGCTCCCTTCGCCCGCCGGTCCGCAGTGGACCAGACCATCGATCCGCCAGATTAGAGCGCGTCACCGGGTCATCCGGGCCAGTGGTCGGGGATCTCGGCCGGCGGCTCGCCCTCACCCGCCCAGTACATGGCGCCGCCCGCGTCGACCACCACCACCCGGGGCGTCCGGACAAGCCCCCAGGTGATCGCCTCGGCCGGATCCGACCAGGTCGGGCCCTCCTCCAGCACGCCGGTCTCGGCGCGCGCATCGTTTCCGGCCGACCGCTCCCAGTACGCGGTCCACACCTGCTGTCCGCCCGAGATGTCCGGGTACACGAAAACCGTGCCTCGGCCGCGCCAGGCAGCCAACCGCTGCGGCACCACGGGCAGTGGGGCACCGCCGACCACCGTGTCGAGGGCGGTCGCGTCGAACGCGTACGGCAGCAGCTGCGCCATGCGCAGCGGTGCCGGCACCGCCTCGACCAGGCAGTCCGGCCCGCCGTGCTCCCACAACAGCTGGCGGCACCTGCCGCACGGCATCACCGGCGCGCCGGTGGCGTCCACGCAGGACACGGCCACCAGGCGGCCGCCGCCGGTGGCGTGCAGGGCCGACACGACGCCGCACTCGGCGCACAGCGTCACGCCGTACGCGGCGTTCTCCACGTTGCAGCCCACGACGATCCGGCCGTCGTTCACCAGCCCGGCCGCACCGACCGGAAACCCCGAGTACGGCGCGTACGCGTTGCGCATCGCTTCGGTGGCCGCGTTCCGCAGACGCGCCCAGTCGATCTGCATGTGCGGATTCTGACAGCAACCCCGGCGCACGCTCGACCCGGCCGAGCAAACGCACCCCGCGGGCGGGACTGCGGTCCGGGCCACTCACCTGCGGTGGATCCGCACCTCCGTCAGCTCTTGAGGTACGGCTTGCCGTCCGCCGCCGGTGCCCGCACCTTACCCACCAGACCGGCCACCGCCAGGATCGTCGCCAGGTAGGGCAGCATCGCCAGGAACTCGCTCGGGATCACGCTGTTGATCGCCCCGAGATAGGCGGCCAACTGGTCGGCGAAGCCGAAGAACAGGGCGGCGAGCAGCGCTCCGGTGGGGCTCCACCGGCCGAAGATCAACGCAGCGAGGGCGATGAAGCCCTTACCGCCGATCATGTTCTTGGTGAACGAATAGAGCGCCAGGGTGTAGGAGGCCCCACCGATCCCGGCGATCACGCCGGCGAGCAGGACGTTGCGGTAGCGCAGGCCCAGCACGCGTACGCCCAGGGTGTCCGCGGCGGTCGGATGCTCACCGACCGAGCGGGTGCGCAGCCCCCAACGGGTGCGGAACAGCGCGAAGTGGATGACGATCACCAGGAGCAGCGCCAGGTACAGGAAGATGTTGCCGCGGAACAGCGCCGGGCCGAGCACCGGGATGTCCGCGAGCAGCGGAAGCTCCCAGCTGCCGAAGTGCGGGGCCTGGTTGTACCGCTGCGGGTCGGTCTGCATCAGCCGCTCGTAGAGGAAGCCCGTCAGCCCTACCGCGAGCAGGTTGAGCACGATGCCCATGACGACCTGGTCGACCAGGTACTTGATGGTGAAGACGGCCAGCAGCAGGGAGATGAACGCACCGCCGAGAGCCGCCGCGGCCAGACCGGCCCAGACACTGCCGGTCATGGTGCCGGCCAGAGCTCCGGCGAACGCCCCCATCAGCAGCTGTCCCTCGATGGCGACGTTGACCACGCCGGACCGCTCGCACAGCACACCGCCGAGCGCCCCGAAGATCAACGGCAGGGCGAGCAGGAAGGTGCCCCGGACCATGTTGACCACCGGCATGAAGTTCTGTCCGGCGGGCGCGACGGAAATCTGCCAGCACAGGAAGGACAGCACGAAGCCGACCAGCCCGACGCCGAGCAGCCCGACGAACCAGCGCTCCGCGCGTTCGGCGAGCAGCGCCGCCCCGGCTGCGGCGGCGAGGAGCCCGAACAGGACGGCCCCGGTGACACCGTCGATCTCCAGCGCCGCGCCCTGCGCGTCTTCGCTGAAGGTGAAGCGGGCGATCTGCGGCCCGGCCAGCAGGCCGAAGGCGACCGCGGCCAGGACGCCCGCCGCCAGCAGTCCCGCACCGGCCTTCCGATGCCGGTTCCAGTAGCCACGGGTGACCGGGGCGGCGGTCACCGTCTCGACAGTCGTCGTCGACACCCTCTACCAGCCCTTCGCCAGGTTCGTCTGCAACCGCGCCGCCCGCGCCGCGCGGAGCTGGAAGATCGCCTTCACCAGCGCGGGTGCGGCGATGAAGATGACGATCAGCGCCTGCAGCACCGTTACGAGCTCAAGCGAGATGCCGACCACCGACTGCATCTGATTGCCGCCGGCACGCAGCGCGCCGAAGAGCAACGCCGCGAGCAGGACCCCCCACGGCCTGGTTCGGCCGAGCAGTGCCACCAGGATGCCGTCGAAGCCGATCTGCGCCACGACCAGCGGGGTCAGCTGGCTGGCGGTGGAGCCGAGGACCATGTTCGCCCCGCCGAGGCCGGCGAGCGCGCCCGCGACGGCCATCACCAGGACGTACGTTGTGGTGACGCTGACGCCGGCGGTGCGGGCGGCGTCGGGGTTGGCGCCCACGGCGCGCAACTCGAAACCGAAGGTCGAGCGGTTCAGCAGCCAGGCGACCCCCCAGACCGCGGCCACCGCGAGCAGGATCCCGGCGTGCGCCCGCAATCCGCTGCCGAAGAGCAAGGGCAGTTGAGCCGTGGCCTCCACGGGGCGGCTGATCGCGTCCGTGCGGTCGGGATCGTGGACGCCCTCCTGGAAGATGATCCAGGTCAGGAAGTAGGTGGCGATGTAGTTGAGCATGATGGTGTTGATCACCTCATGCGCCCCGGTGCGTGCCTTGAGCAGCCCGGGCAGAAAGCCCCAGATCGCGCCGCCGATCGCCCCGGCCACCACCGCTACCAGCAGGTGGAGCACCGGTGGCAGAGGCAGCAGGAAACCGGCCAGCGCGGCGAGGATCACCCCGATGATCGCCTGCCCCTGGGCGCCGATGTTGAACAGCCCGGCCCGGAAGGCCAGCGCCACCGACAGCCCGGTGAAGACGAGCGGGGTGGCGTAGGTCAGGGTCTCCGAGATCGGGGCGAACACCGCCTGCCATCCGCCGTCGCCGCCGATCCAGTCGGCTACCGCAGCCGGGTCCACGATGGCCCCTTTGAACAGGTTGGCGTACGCGCTGCCGACCAGTGCCGACCCGGCGGAGAGCGCGTCGCCCGGCCGTGCGAAGAAGTAGCCGAAGGTGGCGAGCACGTCCTCGTCGGAGACGACGATCAGCACCGCGCCGACGATCAGTGCCAGCACCACGGCGAGCGCCGTCACGGTCACCGTGTTCGCCGCCCACAGGTTCTGCAGGAATTGTTGGGTGAACGAGTCGGGCGGGGCGGGCTCGGCGGGCGGCGTCTTCGGGGCGGCGTCGTGTCCGGCGGCCCGGTTCGGGTCCGCCTCGGTGGTGGGCGTGGTCATGCGGACTCCTCGCTACCGCGCGCGTCGGCTGTCTCGGCGCCGTCGCCGTCGACCGAACAGCCGGCCATCAGCAGACCGATCTCCTCGTACGGGGTGTCCGGGCTGATCACGGCGATGATCCGGCCGCGGTACATCACCGCGACCCGGTCGGCGAGCCCGATCACCTCGTCCAACTCGCTGGACACGAGCAGGACGGCGGTACCGGCGTCCCGCTCCTGAACGATTCGGTCGTGGATGAACTCGATCGATCCGACGTCGACGCCTCGGGTCGGCTGGGCGGCGACGAGCAGCTTCAGCGGGCGGGAGAGTTCCCGCGCGACGATGACCTTCTGCTGGTTGCCGCCGGAGAGTGTGCCGACGGGCGCGTCGGCGGACGGGGTGCGAACGTCGTATTCAGCGATGCGGGCCGCGGCGGCCTGGGCGATGGCGGCCGGCCGCAGCGCCAGGCGGGAGGCGTAGGGCGGCAGGTCGTACGTGTCCAGGACCAGGTTCTCCGCGACGGTGAACTCCTTGACCAGGCCGTCGACGCTACGGTCCTCGGGGATGTAGCCGACGCCGGCGCGCAGCACCTTCTTCGGGGACTGGCCGTCGATGCGCCGGCCAGCGAGGGTGACGGTGCCGGCCAGCGCCGGTCGCAGGCCCATGATGGCTTCGACGAGTTCGGTCTGGCCGTTGCCCTGCACCCCGGCGATGCCCAGGATTTCGCCGGCCCGCACGGTCAGATCCACCCCGTCGACCACCCGGCACTGCCGGTCGTCCTCCACGACCAGGCCGGAAACCTCGAGCACCGGCTCGCCGGGGCGGGCCGGCCCCTTCCGGACGGTGAGGCTGACGTTGCGGCCGACCATCATCGCGGCCAGCTCCTCGCGGCTGGCGTCGGGGCTGGCGGTGCCGACGGTCCGGCCGCGGCGGATCACGGTGATCCGGTCGGCGATCGCTTTGACCTCGCCGAGCTTGTGGGTGATGAAGACGATCGACTTTCCGACCGCCTTGAGCGACCGCATCACGTCCAGGAGCTCGTCGGTCTCCTGTGGGGTGAGTACGGCCGTGGGCTCGTCGAGGATGAGCAGTTCGACGTCGCGGGTCAGCGCCTTGACGATCTCGACCCGCTGCTGGACGCCCACCGGCAGGTCCTCGACCACGGCGTCCGGGTCCACCTGCAGGCCGTACCGCTGCGACACCTCGACGATCTCGGCTCGGGCCCGCCGCTGATCGAGGAGGCCGAGCAGCCCGCCGCGCACCCGTTCGGCGCCGAGCATGATGTTCTCCACGACCGTGAAGACCGGTACCAGCATGAAATGCTGGTGCACCATCCCGATGCCGGCCCGGATCGCGCCCCGCGGGCTGCGGATCTTCGTCGGCGCACCGTCGATGAGGATCTCGCCCGCGTCCGGTTGCAGCAGGCCGTACAGGACGTTCATCAGGGTCGACTTGCCGGCGCCGTTCTCGCCGAGCAGCGCATGGATCTCGCCCGGCTCCACGGTCAGGTCGATGTGGTCGTTGGCGACGACGTCACCGAAGCGTTTGGTGATGCCGCGCAGTTCGAGTCTCAGTGGAGCCTCCTGATGACACGTGCGTCCCGAAACGCGAGCCGGGTGTGGTGCGCCCCTGCCCGGGCGTTCGCCCGGGCAGGGGCGGTTGCGAATTTGCCGGCCCGTCAACGATCGGTACGGAACCGGCGGTCCGTCACTTGGGCTGGGCGGGCGAGGTGACCTCGACCTTGCCGGCGATGATGTCCGCCTTCAGCTGCTCGATCTCGGCCTTCAGCTCGGCCGGGACCTTGCTGTCGAACTCGTGGTACGGGGCGAGGGAGACGCCGTTGTTCTCCAGCGTGCCCAGGTAGCCGGGGTCGCTGGCGAGCGACTCGCCCTTGGCGCCGGTCAGCACCGCCGCCTTCACCGCGTCCGGGATGTTCTTGACCACGGTGGTCAGGAACACCGAGCAGTACTGCTGGGCGCTCTCGCAGCCGTCCACGTCCACCCAGATCACGGCGTACCCACCGCCCGATGCCTGCGCCGCGGCCGCGGTGCCGAGTCCGGCGCCGCCGGCCACCGGCATGATCACGTCGGCGCCCTGCGCGACCAGCGTGTCGCTGACCTTGCGACCTTCGTCCTGCTTGACGAAGTCATTGGTGAACGAGCCGTTCTGCGTGGCCTTGTCCCAGCCGAGCACCTGGACGTTGGTGCCCTTGACCTTGTTGTAGTGGGCGACGCCGTCGGCGAAGCCGTCCATGAAGATGGTCACCGGCGGGATCTTCATGCCGCCGTAGGTGCCCACCTTGCCGGTCTTCGAGTAGCCCGCGGCGAGGTAGCCGGCGAGGAAGGCGGCCTGGGCGGTGTCGAACTGCATCGGGTAGACGTTGGTCGCCCCGAGCTTGCTGTCGACGATGCCGAACTGCTTGTCCGGGTAGGATTTGGCGACCTGTTCGGTCGCTTCGCCCATCAGGCCGCCGACCGCGAGGATGAAGTCGCAGTCCTGCTTCGCGTAGCCTTCCAGGTTCGGCACGTAGTCGGCCTCGGCGGAGGAGGCGACGTACTTCGGGTCGATGTCGCTGTTCTCCCCGGCCGCGTTCTGCAGGCCCTTCCAGGCCGACGCGTTGAACGAGCGGTCGTCGATGCCACCGGTGTCGGTGACCATACAGGCTCGATACTTGTCGGCGGCGTCGCCGCCGGTCTGCTCGGGGGCCTCGCCGCACGCGGCGGCGCCCAGCACCAGTCCGCCCGCGGCGATCGCCGAGACGATCCGCATCCCACGCCCAGTGCGCAAGACGGTCTCCTTCCCACGCCACCAGTCGGTGGCTGCCCATCGCCGGCACCGAACCAGGTCCGGCGTCCCACTGACCGTGCGACCTTCTCGGCCGACGGTCCCTTTTCGACCTCGGAGCGTACGCGCATCCCGCTCCGAGAGACCAAACGCGTGCGTGACTGTTGACGGGCTGTTACCCCGGCGTAATATCCGCCGGGCAGACTCTCACCGCCAGAAGACCGCGACCGCCGCATTGAGCAGGGTCAACGCGATGATCGCCAGGAAGTGACCCCGGTTGACCGCGTCGCGTTTGCGCGAGAAGAACACCATGGCGAAGATCGCCACGGCGAGCACGAGTTTGGTGACCAGCTTGGCCGAGTCCGGCTCGGCGTCCCCGCCGCCGCGCAGCGGCGCCGACAGCACGATCCCGGTCACCAGCATGACGGTCGCGCCCCAGAGCATGCTGGCGTTGATGCGCAGCTTGCCGGCGAAGTATTGGACGGTCGCGCCGCCCAGCAGCAGCGCGAACCCGATCAGGTGCGCATAGCGCAGGATGAGCCGCAGAGCTTCCATGGTGTCCACGCCGACCATCCTCCCCCACGCGGTGAACCCGAGCCGCCAAGCCCCTACCCCACCCCCGCACCCACCCCCGCACCCACCCTCGCGATCTTGCACCTTTGGTTGGTAATTTGTCGGGTATTGATCCGATTTGTCGCCCCCAAAAGTGCAAGATCGCGGAGAGGGTCGGCCTACCGGGGGTGGTCGAGCCGCCAGACCTGGAAGGTGGGACCGTCACCGGGCAGCACGACGGCGTCGTCGGCGTCGGGGCGCAGCGCTGCCGCCCCGCCGTAGACGTTGTCACCACCGGGCAGCCCGACCAGGCGTACCGGCCCGCCACCGGCTCGCCGGGCCAGCACCAGCAGCGCATCGGTCGGGGTCTCCCGTAGGAAGACAAGAGTGTCCGCGTCGAGGTACACCCACCGCAGGCCGCCGTGACGCAGTGCCGGCTCGGCGTGCCGCAGCGCGATCAGCGCCCGGTAGCGGGCGAACGTCGCCATGTCCCAGCTCTCCGGAGCGTGCCACGGCATCGGGGTACGCGACCCCTCACCGTTCTCACCCCGCAGGCCCAGCTCGTCCCCCGCGAAGATCATCGGCATGCCGGGCATGGTGAACAGCAGCCCCGCCGCCACCTCGTGGCGGGCCGCGTCCCCCACGATGCTGCGGATCCGGGCCGAGTCGTGCGAGCCGAGCAACTGCCAGGAATGGGTGTAGGACCGCCACGAGACCAAGGCCGCGAAGCCGCGCATCGCGGCCACCACGGCCGCGCCCTCCCGTCGGCGCACCCCACCCGGGGTGCCGAGGAAGCTGGGCAGGCTCACCCCGTCCGCGACCAGCCACTGCCACACCGGCTCGGTGAAGCCGGGGTAGTTCATGGTGCCGTGCCAACCGTCGGCGTCCAGATCGCGGGTGTAGTCGTGCCCGTGCTCGGCCATCACCAGCCCGTCCGGGCGGGCGTCGATCACCGCCGCACGTAGCAGCGCGGCCACCTCACGCGTGTAGTCGTCGGTGCCGCGCCGGCCGGTCATGTTGGCCACGTCCACCCGCCAACCGTCCAACCGGTACGGCGGCAGCAACCACCGGCGGATCACCGAGTCGGGGCCGTCGAGGAACCGACGGCGCAGCTGCTCACTGCCCCAGTTCAGTTTGGGCAGCGATTTGATGCCGTGCCAGGACTCGTAGTCGCCGGTCTGCGGGTCGAAGTAGTACAGCTCCCGTTCCGGGGCGTGCACGTCGGCGGCCGCGGCGGCGAACCACTCGTGGCCGTCACCGGTGTGGTTGGTGGTGATGTCGCCGAGCAGCCGCCAGCCCCGGGCGTGCACCGCATCGGCGAGCCGGACGAGGGCCTCGTCGCCGCCGAGCAGCGGATCCACCCGGTGGAAGGTGGCCGAGTCGTAACGGTGGTTGGACCGGGCCGGGAAGATCGGGGTGAGATAGACGGTGTTGACCCCGAGCCGATCCAGATGGCCGAGCTGGGCGGTGATGCCGTCCAGGTCGCCGCCGTAGAACTGGTACGGGGTTTCCGGGCCTCGGCCGATCACGGGCGTCCCCGCCCAATCGCAGGGAATCGCCCAGTCCGGCAGCTGCCGCTCGGCGGCCCCGGGTGAACGCGCGAACCGGTCGGGGAAGATCTGGTAGATCACCGCGTCGCGCGCCCAAGCGGGCGGCGGGTCGTAGGCGACCAGACGGAAGTCGGTGTGGTCGGCGACGTCGTGACCGACCACACCGGCGGCGGTCAGCCAGCGGTTCCCGTCCGGGTGGTCCAACAGGAATCGGTAGTTGGTGACCGGGTTGCGCACCAACACGTCGGCCCGCCACCAGGTGTCCCCGTCGGCGTTTCGCCGGTCCACCCTCGCCGGGGCGAACGTGGGTTCGCCGTCCGGGGCGGTGCGGACGAAGACCCGGCGAACCGGTACGCCGGCCGGCACCCGGACGAACACCGGCACCACGTCCCCCAGGTCCGGCGTCTGCTCGGGTACGTAGAGCACCGATCCGTCATGGTGCGGCAACCGGAGCCCGGACATCGATCACCTCATCCCTTCACCGCACCGGCGGTCAGGCCGGAGACGATATAGCGCTGCAGGAACTGGAAGACGACGACGGTGGGTATGGCGGTGAGCAGGGTGCCCGCGCAGAAGATGCCGAAGTTGTTGTCCCGCTCGCCGGCGATCAGGCCGTACATGCCGACGGCGAGGGTCTTCGACTCCAGGTCGGTGAGGAACACGTTGGCGATCAGGAACTCGTTGATGGTGCCGATGAAGGAGAGAAGTCCGCTGATCGCCAGGATCGGGGCCGCGAGCGGCAGGATGATCCGGAAGAAGATCTGGGCGTGGGTGGCGCCGTCCATCGTGGCCGACTCGTCGAGTTCCTTCGGCACGGTGTCGAAGAACCCTTTGATCAGCCAGGTGTTCACGCCGAGCGCCACCCCGAGGTAGAGCAGGATGAGCCCCCACGGGGTGTTGAACCCGATGCTCGGCCACAGGTCGGTGATGGTCGAGAAGATCAGGAAGATCGCGACGATCGCCAGGAACTGCGGGAACATCTGGATCAGCATGAGGGAGACGAGTCCGACGCGGCGACCGCGGAACCGCATCCGGCTGAACGCGTAGGCGGCCAGCGCGGACAGCAGCACGGACACCGCCGCCGCCAGTCCGGCGACGAGCAGCGAGTTGACGAACCACCTGGGAAACGCGGTGTCCCCGAACAGTCGGGCGAAGTTCTCCCCGGAGAAGCCGGTGGGGAACAGTTCGCTCGAGGAGAGGGTGCCGAGCGGGTTGAGCGCGGCGGACAGCACGAACATGATCGGGAAGAGGGAGAACGCCACGGCGAGCAGGCCGACCAGGTGGCGCCAGCCGAGCCGCCGGAACCAACGGGTCACGAGTACACCTCCTCCTGAGCCCGGGTGCGCCGGAAGCCGATCGCGGAGATGATCGCGACCAGGGCGAAGATGAAGACCGATATCGCGGCGGCGAAGCCGTACTGGGCGCCCGCCGCGCCGAACGCCAAGCGATACATGTAGGTGAGCAGCAGGTCGGTGGCGCCCACGCTGGGGTTGTCGGCCGGGAACGGCCCGCCCTCGGTAGTCAGGTGGATGGCGTTGAAGTTGTTGAAGTTGTACGCGAACGAGGAGATCAGCAACGGGCTGAGGGCGACCAGCAGCAGCGGCAGGGTGACCTGGCGGAACACCTGCCAGGGTGAGGCACCGTCGATCGCCGCCGCCTCGGTCAGCTCCTGCGGGATGGCCTGCAGCGCTCCCGTGGTGACCAGGAACATGTACGGGTAGCCGAGCCACAGCTGCACCAGGATCACGGCCAGCCGCGCCGTCCACGGATCCCCGAGCCAGTCCACCTCGAGCCCGAAGAACTGGTTGATCAGGCCGAAGTCCTTGTTGAACATGTCCCGCCAGACCAGCAGCATGGCGAACGACGGCATCGCGTACGGCAGGACCAGCAGCACCCGGTAGAGCCGCCGCCCGCGCAGCCGGGGATGGTGCAGCGCCAACGCGCAGCCCATGCCGAGCGCGAAGGTGACCAGCACCGAGCCGATCGCGAAGCCGAAGTTCCAGACCAGGGTGCGCAGGAACGGTCCGGCGATCCGGTCGTCGGTGAAGACCCGGGTGAAGTTGGTAAGTCCGACGTCGACCCGCCACCCCTGGGCCAGTCGCTCCCCGTCCGCGGCGACGAACGCCCCGATGCTCTCGTCGGCCGTCCAGGTCCGCCCGGTCTCGGTGTCCCGGATGCAGTCGCACGCCTCGTCGTACGCCCGCACCGCCTTGCCCTCGTAGGCGCGGGACAGTCCGGTGGAGCGGATCGCGCCGGCGGCGGTGGGCACGGTGAACTCGGTGATCTCGCGGCTGCGCAGGCTGGCCTGGCCGGCGTTCAGCAGGGTGTAGCCCTCGGCGGCGGTGACCTTGCCGTCGGCCCGGACGGTGACCGCGTCCGGGTCCAGGGGGCGCAGTCCTTCCGCGTCGCCCACCGAAACCTGCCCGGTCGCCGGATCGGTGACCAGGAAGACCAGCGGACCGGTGGCCGGATCGCCGGTGGTGGCGACGGTCAGCGCGTACTCGACGGAGCCCGGCACCTGGACGACCGATGCGGTCTGGATGGCGACGATCGCGTCCTCTTTGCTGCCGCGGTGCCCGTCGCCGAAGTTGGTGAACGCGGTGCTGACCGTGTAGAGCACGGGGAAGACCTGGAAGACGAGCAGGAAGAGCGTGCCGGGAACCAGGTACTTCAGCGGGATGTGCCGGCGGGTCAGGTAGAGGTAGAAGATGCCGGCGGTGGTGACGGCGAGGATCGCCAGGCCGAGCCACGACTCGGTTTCGATCAGGGGGAACGCGGCCCAGGTCGCGATACCGGCGACCAGGCCGAGTAGCACGATCTTGACGACGATGCCCCCGAGGGTGACCGGTCGGTCGTCGAACCCGGGGCCGTGCTGCCGTGCGGGCCGGCGCGAACCGCCGGCCCGCTGGCGCGGGGTCCTGGTCTGCCCCGCGCCAGCGAGCTGCGTACTCATGACCTACTTGTTGATCTGATCGGCGATGGTCTTCGCGGCGGCGGTCAGTGTCTGCTCGACGTCGGCGCCGCCGACGATGGCGGCCTCGGCCTTGCCGAACGGGTCCCAGATGGCGGCCATCTCGGGGATCGCGGGGAGCACCGCGCCGTTCTTGCCGGCCTCCTGGAACTTGGCGAGGTCCGGGTCGCTGCCCTTGACCCGATCGAGGGCGGCGGTCAGCGCCGGCGGACGCGGCTCGGCCTCGTAGAGGGCCACGGCCAGTTCCGGATCGGTCAGGTAGTTGACCACGAACTCCTGGGCGAGCGCCTTGTTCTTGCCCTTGGCGGCGACGTAGAAGGCCTGCACCCCGACGAACGGCTGGGCGGGCTTCCCACCCGCGAACCCGGGGATGGGGGTGATGTCGTACTTGATGCCGGCCTTCTTGACGTCGGTGATGGCCCACGGGCCGGAGATCAGGAAGGCGCACTTCTTGCCGGTGAAGGTGGCGATCGAGTTCTCTCCGGCGATCGAGCGCTTCAGCGCGCCCTCGCCCTTCTCACCGAGCGCGGCGATCTTCTTGAACGCGGCGATTGATTCGGGCTTGCCGACGCCGAGATCCTTCGGGTCGTAGTCGCCGTTGGCCGCCGTGCCGAACAGGTAGCCGCCGGCCGAGGTGAACAGCGGGTAGATGTGGTAGGCGTCGCCGTTCTGGCCGACCTGCAGGCACATGATCTCGCTGGCCTTGCCCTCGGCCTTGAGTTTCTTGCCGGCGGCGACGATTTCCTCCACGGTGGCCGGCGCGGTCGGCGCCAGCTCGGTGTTGCGGATCAGCGCGAGGTTCTCCATCGCGTACGGCAGCCCGTAGATCTGGCCGTTGAAGGTGACCGCCTTGAGCGCGACCTCGGGGAAGGCGGCCTTCTGCGCGTCGGTGAGCTGGACCGGGTCGATCGCCCCGTTCTGCACGAGGTTGCCGATCCAGTCGTGCGCCCCGACCATCACGTCCGGGCCGTTGCCCTGCTGGGAGGCGGTGACGAAGGTGATCTGCTGGTCCTTGGAGATGGCCTGGACCTCGACGGTGACCCCGTTGTCCTTGCCGAACTTCTCGGCGAACGGCTTGAGCACCTCGGCCCGCTTGTCGTCGGCCCAGATGACCAGTTTGCCGCTGGGAGGCTCGGCGGAGTCCTTCGTGGCCGGTTGATCGCTGCCACCACACGCCGAGACCGCCAGTAGGGCGGCAAGCGTCGCGGCAGCCATACCCGAGGTACGGATGCGCATCGGAAACTCCTGTCGGTCATGGCCGGGCATGGCCGACCCGGCCGTTCTGCATCGCATGTGGTCGCCCGATGGCCGGGCAGCATCGTGTGGAGTTGTGTTGCCGGGACGTTAGCAAGTCCTTGCATTCATTGGAAGTCCTTGCACGCGCTTGCGCAAACCCGGGGTTTCGTAGGCTAATGTGCGGCCATGCGCGCGCGACTGTCCGACATCGCCCGGCAGGCCCAGGTCAGCGAGGCCACCGTGTCCCGGGTCCTCAACGACCGCCCCGGGGTCGCCCCGGAGACCCGGCAGGCCGTGCTCACCGCACTCGACGTGCTCGGCTACGAGCGGCCGGCCCGGCTGCGCAAACGCAGCGCCGGACTGGTCGGCCTGGTGGTGCCCGAACTGGACAACCCGATCTTCCCGGCCTTCGCCCAGAGCATCGAGTCGACGCTGGCGCAGTCCGGCTTCACCCCCGTGCTCTGCACCCAGACCCCGGGCGGGGTCACCGAGGACGAGTACGTCGAGATGCTGCTCGACCGGCAGGTGTCGGGCATCGTCTTCGTCTCGGGCCTGCACGCCGACGCCACCGCCGACCACGACCGCTACCGCAAGCTGATCGACCGGCGGCTGCCCATCGTGCTGATCAACGGCTACGTGCCCGATGTGGAGGCACCGTTCGTCTCCTGCGACGACCGGGAGGCCGCGGAACTCGCCGTGGCCCACCTGGTGTCGCTCGGTCACCGGCGCATCGGGCTGGTCACCGGCCAGCAGCGGTACACCCCGGTACGCCGCAAGCTGGCCGGGTACCGCGCCGCGATGAACCGGCTGCTCGGCGTCCCCGACGAGGCGCTCGACGAGTTGGTCTCGCTCGACCTGTTCGGGGTCGAAGGCGGCGAGGCCGCCGCCGCCCGACTACTCGACCGGGGGGTGACCGGGCTTGTCTGCGGCTCCGACCTGATGGCGCTGGGGGCGATCCGGGCGGCCCGCCAGCGCGGGCTGTCGGTGCCGCAGGACGTCTCGGTGGTGGGCTACGACGACTCCCCGCTGATCGCGTTCACCGATCCTCCGCTGACCACGCTGCGCCAGCCGGTGCCGGCGATGGCGGTGGCCGCGGTACGGGCGCTGGTCGACGAGATCAACGGCCACGCCGCGCCCCACTCGGAGTACGTCTTCCGCCCGGAACTGGTGGTACGGGGCTCGACCGCCGTCGCTCCCCCGACCCCGGTGGTCGGTCCCCGCGTCTCGCAGGACCCGCACGACCTGCGTACCCAGACCACCGGTCGATGACCGCGCCGACAGCAGAAACGAGGAGACGGTGATCGCGAACGACGCTACCCGGCCCGACCCCCGCTCAGCTCCCGACGGCGCCGACTGGTGGCGCGGCGCCGTCGTCTACCAGGTGTACGTGCGCAGCTTCGCGGACTCCGACGGGGACGGCGTCGGGGACCTGCCGGGGGTGCGCTCGCGCCTGCCGTACCTGCGCGATCTCGGCGTGGACGCGCTCTGGCTGACCCCGTTCTACACCTCGCCCATGGTGGACGGCGGGTACGACGTGGCCGACTACCGGGACGTCGATCCGATGTTCGGCACGCTCGCCGACTTCGACGCCCTCGTCGCCGACGCGCACGCGCTCGGCCTGCGGATCATCGTGGACCTGGTGCCCAACCACACGTCGAGCGCCCATCCGTGGTTCGTGGCGGCGCTCGCCGCCCCGCCCGGATCGCCCGCCCGCGACCGGTATCTCTTCCGGGACGGACGGGGGCCGGACGGGTCCGCGCCGCCGAACGACTGGGAGTCCATCTTCGGCGGTCCGGCATGGACGCGGGTGCCGGACGGACAGTGGTATCTGCACCTGTTCGACCCGGCTCAGCCCGACCTGAACTGGCGCAATCCCGAGGTGCGCGCCGAGTTCGAGGACATTCTGCGGTTCTGGCTGGACCGGGGGGTGGACGGGTTCCGCGTCGACGTGGCGCACGGCATGATCAAGGCCGAGGGGCTGCCCGATGTCGGGTTCGGCTCGGCCGACGGGCGGCGCCAGGTCGAGCTGCTCGGCCGTGGCCGGCTGCCCTACTTCGACCAGGACGAGGTGCACGACATCTACCGGGCGTGGCGGCCGATCCTGGACCGCTACCCGGGCGGCCGGATGGCGGTCGCCGAGGCGTGGGCGGAGACCCCGCAGCGGCTGGCCCGCTACATCGGCCCGGACGAGCTGCACCAGGCGTTCAATTTCGACTTCATGGACGCGACCTGGTCGGCGGACTCGTTCCGCCAGGTGATCGACACCGCGCTCGCCGAGGCGCGCATCGTGGGCGCGCCGACGACCTGGGTGCTGTCCAACCACGACCGGCGGCGGCATGTGACCCGGTACGGTGACGGCGCCCTGGGTCTGCGCCGGGCGCGGGCCGCCGCGCTGCTGATGCTGGCCCTGCCCGGCAGCGCGTACCTCTATCAGGGGGAGGAGCTGGGGCTGCCGGAGGTGCTGGACCTGCCGGACGAGCTTCGTCAGGATCCGGCGTTCCGGCGCACCGGGGAGAGCCGCGACGGCTGCCGGGTGCCGATCCCGTGGCACGGTGACCTGCCTCCGTACGGGTTCGGCCCGGACGGCTCGATCCCGTGGCTGCCCATACCGGAGACCTGGGCGAAGTTGTCGGTGGCGGCGCAGACCGGGGACCCGAACTCGATGCTGGAGCTCTACCGGGCCGCGCTGCGGATCCGGCGTACCCATCCGGTGCTGGCCGGATCGGCGGATGTCGGCGGGGTGACGTGGTTGGACAGCGCTCCCGGGGTGCTGGCCTTCGCCCGGGGTGGTGCGGGCGGGCGGCTGGTCTGCGCGGTGAACTTCAGCGGCGCGCCGGCACCGGTCGGCCGGCCGGGCACTCCGCTGCTGGCCAGCGCGCCGCTCCTCGCGGACGGCGAGGGGATCCTCCTGCCGGGCGACGCCGCGGCCTGGTTCGAAGCGGTCTGAGGCGTTAGGTCGACCGGCCCCAAACTATTGCCATGTGATTTAAATATCTAAATACTCACTGGAACTCGTCGAAACGTCAACGGCCACGACTGATGAGGAGGAGACAGTGAGGATCAGACACACCCCCCGCCTGCTCGCCCGGCTGCTCGCCGGCGCGATCGGGTTGGTCGTCGCCGGCGCGCTGGCCGTACCGGCGACCGCCGCCGAGTCCGCGCGGTACACCCCCCGCCTGCTCGCCGACGTCGCCGACGCCATCGAACGATCGGGCGTCGAGGGAATCGCCTGGTACGTGGACGCCGCCTCCGGCCGGGTCGTGGTGACCGCCGACAGCACGGTGTCCCGAGCCGAGATCGCGAAGATCAAGCGGACCGCGGGCGCCGATGCCGGGGCGATCCGGTTCGAGCACGCCCGGGGTGTCTTCGCCCCGCTGCTGTCCGCCGGGGACGCCATCTACGGCGGCGGCTACCGCTGCTCACTCGGGTTCAACGTGGTCAGCGGCAACACCTACTACTTCCTCACCGCCGGGCACTGCGGCAACGTGGTGAACACCTGGTACGCGGACTCCGCGCAGCGGACGCTGATCGGCCCCACCGTCGGCTCCAGCTTCCCGAAAAACGACTACGCGCTGGTCCGGTACGACAACACCGCGCTGAGCCACCCCGGCGGGTTCACCCCCTCGGAGGCCTATGTGGGCCAGCCGGTCAAGCGGACCGGGTCGACCACCGGCACCCACAGCGGACGGGTCACCGCGCTCAACGTCACCGTCCGCTACGTGGGCAGCGGCACGGTCCGAGGCATGATCCAGACCGACGTGTGCGCGGAACCCGGTGACTCCGGCGGCCCGCTCTACGACGGCAGCAAGGCGCTCGGCATCACGTCCGGCGGCAGCGGTGACTGCCGCAGTGGTGGGATCACCTTCTACCAGCCGGTGATCGAGTCGCTCGACGCGTACCGGGTGAGCATGTACTGACCTGTACTGGTTCCCTTGCCTGCTCGTTTGGCGGATAGGTGTGTTTGCGGGCCACCACTACGCTCGCACGCATCGAAGCAACCCGCAGGAGATCGCGGTAAGGGGACGAGTCATGGACAGTACCGCGAGGTCTCGCGCGAGCAGTCGCCGCATTCCGGTCATCGTCGCGGGGCTCGGCCTCGCACTGCTGTCGGCCTGCACCGGGACGAAGCCCACCGCATCCCCCGGTGATCCGTCTCCGTCCCGGGCGGCCGTCCCCGACCCCGCGCTGGTGGCGCTCGGGGAACTCCTCGACGACGAAGGGACACTGCCGCTCGACGCGGCCCAGCGGGTCTTCGCCACGACCGTGGCGCCGATCGAAGGCGTGGCACCGCTGACGCTCGCCGGCGAGGCACACCACCTCGCCGGCGCCGCGCTGCGAGCACTCGTCGCACCGCAGGCGAAGCTGCCCGAAGCGGTCGCCACCGCCGTCGCGAAAGCGATCGAGATGGCACCGGACGAGACAGAGGTGGAGATCCCGGCCGGTGCCGCCCGCGCCCGCGCGGGCGGTGGCGACGAAGGGCCGGCCGACGTTCCCGACCCGGAGGAGCTCGCGGAGACCGTCTCGCATGTCGTCGCCGGCCTGGCGGAACTGTCCGGCCACGAACTGCGGCTTCCGGTGCGGGCCCGGGTGGTTCCCGACCGGCGCATCCGCGACTTGGGGGTGACCTGGGGCGATTTACGGTCCGACGGCTCGACGAGCGCCTGCCGCATCATGCTGGCCGAGCGGGCCTTCGCGGGCGATGGCCGGTCCGCGATGAGCACGATCGCCCACGAGGTGTGGCACTGCTTCCAACTCGACGTGAACGCCCGGGCCTTCGAGTCCGGTCCCCTGTGGATGATCGAGGGACAGGCCGAGTGGGCGGGCGAGGCGTACGTGGGCGGCTCGTCGTCGAGCGCCTCGGGGTGGGACACCTGGTTGCTCACCCCGGAGAACGCGCTCACCCGCCGCAGCTACGACGCGATCGGTCTGTACGCCGTGGCCGAGTCGTCCGGAGCCGAGACCTGGGAGAACCTGCTGCCCATGCTCGGCAAGGCGGCTGTTGCCGCGGTCGAGACCCTGTTCGGCGGACCCGCCGCCCAGGCCGTCCGGGCCCAGTCCCAGGCCCTCGTGCGCTTCCCCGAGATGGGTCGTCAGTGGGAGTCCTACGGGCCGGGCATCACCGACGCCCGTACCGAGACCTGGCTGCGGGTGTCGGGCGACGAGCCCAGCGAGGTCAGCGCCCGGGCGGGTCGACTCGCGGTGTTCCCCGTGCGCCTCGACATCGGCGTCAGCGAGGTCGTCCGGATCGCGGTGCAGGGCGGGACGGCGGGAGCGGTCGCCCTACCGGGTGCGGGGACCGTCGCGCTCGAGCCCGGCGGATCGGTGCACTTCTGCATGGCTCCGGGAGGGTGCTTCTGCCCCGACGGGACCGAGCTCGAAGCGCCGAGGGCGTCGTCCGGGACCGGTGCGGCGAGCATCGGCGCGGTGAACGGGGGCCGGTTGTCGGTCGTCGCCACGCCGCTGACGATCGAGGAAGCGTGTGAACCGCCCGCTCTCGTCGGCCGCTGGACGACCGACGTCTCGAACGTGATGGCGGTCCTTGCTCGCGGGTACGGCGAGATGCCCCACTGCACGGGACCGTACGTGGTCGACTTCCGCGAGGACGGCAGCTGGAGCGCCGGGTACCAGGCGACCTGCCGGTTCAGCGACATCACCGGCTCGGGAAGCGCCTCCTTCACCGGCACCTACACCGCGACCCGTACGACCTTCACCGTCGCCGACGTGGCGGGGCGGGGTGTGATGACCATCAGGGGCGTCACGATGCCGTTGCCCGGTGTCGACGGGTTCCGCGCGGCGCTCGGGGGCACGGCCGACTATGTGATCGTCGGCGACACCCTCACCTACTCGTTCAACGCCCCGGACGGCAACCGGTTCACGATCAGCCTGACCCGGACCGGATGAGACTCACCACGGCCACCGACCCGCCCCCCTCCCCTCGCGATCTTGCACTTTTGGTTGACTTTTTGAGGTATTTCATCCCCTTCTGTCCACCCCAAAAGTGCAAGATCGCGGGGAGATCAGGCCGGTCGGTCAGTCCGGGCCTCGACAGCACGCAGCACAGCCGCCATGTCCTCCTGCCCGTACCCCAGTGCCACAGTCTCCTGGAACAGGTCGTGGCAGACGTCGAGGAGCGGCGAGGCCAGTCCGGCACTTCTGGCTTCCTCGGCGATGAGCCGGCTGTTGTACAGCACGTCGGCGGCCGCCGCCTGCACCGCGAAGTCACCGGACACCAGCTTGAGCGCCTTGATCCGTGACACGCTGCTCGCCATCGGGCCGGCGTCGTGCACGGCCAGGAATCGCCGCATGTCCAGACCATGTCGCTCGGCGAAATGCACCGCCTCGGCCAGGCCGGTCACCATGGTGATCAAAAACAGGTTGATCGCGAGTTTCATGACCAGCGCGTTCGGCACCGCCCCGCAGGCAACGATGTCGCGGCACATCGGCTGGATCACCGGGCGGACCACTCGCACCGCGGTCTCCTCGCCGGCGAGCATCGCCACAAGTCGCCCCTCCTCGGCAGGCTTGCGCGAACCGGACACCGGTGCCTCGACGTACTGTCCGCCAGCCGCGTGAATGTCGGCCTGGAGCGCCCGCGAATAGTCGGGCGAGGTCGTTCCCATGTGTACGACGGTGCGCCCCGCGACCTTCGCGGCGAACTCCGGGCCGCCTCTTCCCAGCACAGCGTCGATCACTTCGCCGTTGGCGAGCATGACGATCACGATGCGTGCCTTGTCGAACACCTCGGCAGGGCTCGACGCCACCGTCGCCCCGGCAGCCCGCAGCGCTGCCGACTTGACCTCAGTTCGGTTCCAGACGAACAGTTCCGTCCCTGCCCGCAGCAGGTTACGCGCCATGGGCTCCCCCATGACCCCGAGACCGATGAAACCCACCACCATCCGCACCCTCCGATCCTCTGACCGCCACGCGGTCCCGGCCCGACCATTCGCACCTGGTGGGCGTAGCATCTATTCACGCTGCGTGAGAGCCATCCGGGTGTCAACAGCGGCGATCTCCGCAGCGAGTGCGGCATCGAGATGAGCCGTGCGAATCGGTGCCGTCACGACGGTGAAACCACCGCCGTCCATGGCCAGGCCCTTCGCGTCGGCGGACAGGACCACTCGGGCGCGGGCGTGCAGGGCCCGCGGGAACGCGCCGGGAACGGCCTCGACCAGTAACGCCCCCGCGACGATCCGATCCCCGGTGATCGGAGCGGGCCCCGCCGCGACCACCAGGTTGGCGCCGAAGGCGGCAGCCGGTGCGGTATCGGTGATGGACAGTCCCACCCCGGCGAGGTCAAGCTGGTCGGCGAGCCGGATCGGGGCTGCGGACACGTCGGTGGCGACGGCGACGTGGGTGACCGTGCGGATATGCCGGCAGAGCACGGCGACGTGCCACCAGACCACCGGCGCCGGGCCGACCACACCGACGGTGAGCACATTCGCAGGCAACAGCCGGCGTGCAGCAGACGCGGCACACCCGGCGGCCCGCAGCGCGCAGAGAACCGCAGTGGGCAACCGGACCCGCTCGCCGGTCACCGGGTCGCAGTGGACGGTGGTATCCAGGTCACCGCCGGTGCAGCCGGGTGGGGTGGTCGGGGCAGAAGACCCGGCCGAGGAAGCAGCCTCGGCCGCCGCAGCTTCGAGAACGGCCGGAACGTCGAGGTATTCGGCCAGGCTCCAGACCGCATCACCGGTGAGCAATCGGGCATCCCCCGCCATAGCGGTCCTCTCGTCGTCGATATGCACAGATCGTGCCGCACACACACCAACGGATTCTTATTCATCCGCTGTCCGCACGCTTAATCCGGGCTGATACCGAACCGAAGGCGATTGTTAGGCGGCGAGCGGTCAACTGTGTCCAACGCGGCAGACAGTCGCGAGCAGCTCAGTGGAAGGAGTGCCAGATGTCGCGGATCGCCACCCTCGTCGCCACCATCTTTCTGGGTCTGCTTGTTGTCACTGGCCAGACCACTGCGGCGATGACTTCAGCCTGGGCGGCCACCTCCGACGACTCACACTGGGGCAGCGTCCCCAACGGCGCCGGGCAGGAAACCAACGATGACTCCCACTGGGGATGATCGTCAGACCGGATCCTCGCGGAGGACCACGGCTCGGGAACGTAGCGCCTGCGCCAACAGACTTGTCGCCTCGCCGGAGTCGAGCGCGGACAGCAGGTCAACGGCCAGGTCCAAACGTTCCCGGGCCAATGCCGCAGGCCCGGCCGAAGGACCGATGTCGGCAAGCAGGATCAGTGCCTTGGCCTGCCACAGCGCCGCTTTGAGTTCGGCGAAGCAGGCCGCAGCCCGCTCCAAATGCTCGGCACCGGCGACCTCGTTTCCGCGGGCCAAGGTCACCTCACCGAGGCCGAACAGAGCCTGGCCCTCGATCCACCTGTCCCCGACCTGGCCCGCCAGGACCAGCGCATGGCTGAGGGTGGTATGCGCGGCGTCGAGTCTGCCCTCCCGATGCCGGAGGATCCCGAGCGCGGCCAGGGCATAGGCTTCACCGATGCGGTCACCGAGGTCACGGACCATCCGCAGGGTACGGTGCAGGGCCTGACGGGCCTGTTCGATGTCGTCGGTGCCGAGATACAACTCGGCCAGCCGGTAGGTCACCTGAGCCTCGACCCGCAGACACCGGGCGTCACGGCAGATCGCGACCGCCTCGTCGAGCAGGGCGCGGGCTGCGGTTATGTCACCATCGTCCATGCGCAGTCGCGCCAGACTCGACAGGATGTGCGCCTCGCCTACTCGGTCCCCGGCGGCACGCATGTGGGTCAGCGCCTCACCGTAACGAGACTCGGCGGACTCGTCGCCCCGCACCCGGCTGATGAAGGCCATGTTGCGCAACACCAGCGCCCGACCGTGGACGTCGTCGATGCCGGTGAACGTCGCCAGTGCCTCGGCGAAGTACACATCGGCCTCGCTCAACCGCTTCTGCGCCATCGCCAACGTGCCTAAGGCGTACCGTGCTGCGGCCAGCCCCCGCGCATTGCCCGCGCGTTCTGTGGCATCGGCGGCCAGCAAGGCGGTTTCCACCCAGTCGTCGAAGTAGCCGCGGGTCTCGAACAAGGTGACCGCGGTCAGCGCCAAATCCCAGCAGGCTTCGTCGAATCCCGCTGCCGCCGCCTGCCGGATGGCGGGCACCAGGCCGCGGCGCTCGCGTTCCCACCACGCGAGCGGATCGGCGATCGGCTCGGGAAACGCTGCGTCGGGTGGAACCCAGCGTACGGCGCTGCCGTGCAACACGGTGTAGTCACCGCCGTACTCGCGCCGATGCGCGGAGTCGGAGAGGCTCAGCCAACCGCCCAGATAGCGTTTCACGGCCGCCCGGCGCTCATGGTCGGGCTCTTCCTCGATCAGCCGCTCCAGCCCGAACACGCGAACCAAGTCATGGAACCGGTAGCGGCGCGAACGGTCGCCCGGGACGATCCTCACCTCCAGCACCTGCGCATCGACCAAGCTCTCCGCCAGGTCCTCGGCCTCAATCAGGCTTGTGTCGAGCAGGGCCGCGGCGGCCCAACCGGGAAAGTCGGGGGCATCCACCAGCGTGCACAGCCGAAACAACCGGCGCGCCCGCTCGGACAAGCTGCGGTAGGTCGAGGCGATGTTCGAACGGAGCTCGAGTCCCTTGTGGGCGAATTCATCGAGCCTACGTGTCTCATCCCGCAACCGACATACCAGATCCTCGATCCGCCAGTGCGGGCGGAAGGCCAGCCGGGCACCGGCGATGCGCAGGGCCAGCGGCAGTCCAGCGCAGAGTACGACGAGCTCGCCACCCGCCTCCGGCTCGGCGTCCATCCGGTCGGCACCGATGATCTGGGTGAGCAGATCGACCGACTGGCCGGTGTCGAACGTATCGATGCTCAGGCCGTGTGCACCGGGCAAGCCGGTCATCCTGACCCGGCTGGTGACGATGACACCGCACTGCGGACTGCCCGGTAGCAGCCGCAACACCTGCTCCTCATCAGTGGCGTCATCCAACACCACCAGCACTCGCCGGTTGGCGAGTCTGCTGCGGTAGAGTTCGGCGCGCTCCTCTGGGTCATCGGGCATGAGCTTTCCGGACACGCCGAGTGCCCGCAGGAACCGCGCGAGCTGGCGGGCCGCCCCGCCATCGACGCCGGAGCTGCGCATGTCGGCGTAGAGCTGTCCGTCGGGATACTCCGAGACCAGTTCGTGGGCCGCCCGCACCGCCAAGCTGGATTTGCCGACGCCGCCCTGCCCGGAGATCGCCACGATGGGTATGGCATAGGGGTCGCGGTGGTCCCCGGAGAGGACGCTGCGGATCTCAGCCAGCTCAGCGGCCCGACCGGTGAAGTCCGCGATGCTGGGCGGTAGCTGACGCGGCACGGCGACGGTGTCGGTCTGGGACGTGGAGCGCGACGACGCGGAACCGGCCACGGACCCGGGCGCGGAGATGGACCCGCCGCTTCGCAGATCCAGGGACGGGTCGCGGGTGAGGATGGCTCGCTCCATCTCCTGAAGCTCCGGGCCAGGATCGAGGCCGACCTCGTCGGCCAGCAGCGCCCTGGCCCGCCGACCCGCCTCCAGCGCCTCGGCCTGCCGGCCGCATCGGTAGAGGGCGAGCATGAGCAGGACGTGCAGGCGCTCCTGAAGCGGCTGTTCTGCGACGAGTGCGCGCAACTCACCGATCAACTCATGATGCCTGCCGAGGGCTAGGTCGAGACGCAGCCGTTCCTCAAGCACCACGGACCGACGCTCGTGCAGCCGCGTCGCCTCCCGAGCGACCACCTCACTTGTTATGCCCGCCAGAGCCGGGCCCCGCCACAGCGCCAGCGCGGCCCGCAACTCGGCGACCGCCTCGACGAGCCGATCGGCAGCGGCGTGCTCGCGACCGGCGGTCACCCTGGCCTGGAAGACGTCGATGTCGAGCTGTCCGGGCTCCAAGACGAGGACATAGCCGGGAGGCTGGGTACGGATGGTCGCGGAGCCCGCCCCGGCCAACAGCTTGCGCAATGCGGAGACACAGATCTGGATCTGGCCACGGGCGGTGGACGGCGGGTCGTCATCCCAGATGGCGTCGAGAAGACGATCGACCGGGGTCACCCGGTTGGCATTGAGCGCGAGCAGACTGAGTACGGTGCGCTGGCGCGGCCCGCCAAGGTCCACCGGGTGCCCCGCGACGATGAGCTCTGGCGGCCCGAGAAGGCGTAGCTCCATCCGGCCCTCCAACATCGACAACACCGCCGGGCACCCCTCGGATGACCGCCTGTTGCGAACCGGGACACCGTCCCAGCACCTGAGTAGCGAAATTTCACTGTCGTAAATCTATCTGTCGGCTTAACGATACCGACAGACGTCGAAAAGCGAATGCATAGCCGTCCGGGTCACCATGAAACTTGTCCTTACCGCCCCGGGCGTACCAGCAGGTCAAGCCCTCGAGGGGCCGCCAATACCTCGGTCGCCGTCGGCAAAGCAGAGGAGGAGTCATGGGTGATCCGGTGCGTGTGAACGTGCTCGCAGCGGACCCGGTACTTGAGGCGGGTGCGACGATCGCCTTGCGGAGCTGCCCGGCCATCGCCGTCGTGGCGCCTGACGAACCCGCGATGGTCTCCGTGGTGATGGTGGACGCGGTCGATCAAGACGGCTTAGCCGTTGTCCGGACGGCCCGTACCGCTACCCACCGTCCCGAGGTGGTCGTCGTCGCCTCCGATGTCGGCCCGATCGATATCCAGCACGCCATCGCGGCGGGCGCATGCGGGCTGCTGCGGCGGCGCGACGCCACCCCCAAACGGCTGTCGCACACGGTGTTGGCCGCCGCCGGCGGCGACTGTACGGTGCCGCCCGACGTGCTCGACCAGCTGTTGGCGGACGAACCCCGATCGCCGGGCACCCGGACGGCACCCGAGCTGACGGATCGCGAACGTGCCGTGCTCAACTTGATCGCCACGGGGCACGAGACGAGCGAGATCGCCAAGGCGCTCGCCTACTCCACCCGTACGGTGACCGCGGTGGTACAGGACATCACCCAGCGGTTCCGACTGCGCAACCGTGCCCACGCGGTGGCGTACGCGCTGCGGGCAGGTCTGCTATGACCGCCGCACCGGTAGCCGCCACCGACATCCGGGTACCCGTACGGGTGGTGAGTCCGGACGCTACGAAGGCGGACCGGACGGCCACCATACTGCGGCGTGCGGGCATCCCGGCGACCGTCCGGTGCGAGCATCGATCGGCAGGGGCGCTGGTGGTGGCCGTCGCGGACACCGTCGATGCGGCGATCGACGCCTGCCGCCCGGCGGTGCCGGCCCTGTTGGTGGCGGATCGGTTCAGCCGGACCGGGGTTCGGCGCGCGGTACGACTGGGTGTACGCGCCCTGCTGCGCACCGCCGACCTGGACTCGATTCGCCTGGTAAATGCGGTGCGGGCAGCCGGTCACGGCGACGGTCGAATCCCGCACGCGCTTCTGGTCCGCTTGCTCACCGGAGGTGACGATCCGGATCCCATGCCGACCGGCGCGGTGCCGTTGACCCCGCGGCAGACCACGGTCCTGGCCCTGATGGCCGAGGGATACGACAACTGTGCCATCGCCCGGAAACTGGGCTGCTCCGAGCACACCGTCAAGAACGTGATCTACGAACTGATGCACCGGTTGCAGGCCCGCAATCGCGCTCACGCGGTGGCGTACGCGGTACGCACGGGTCTCATCTGAGTGCTCGACACGCTTCTCGGCCGTGACCGGTCAGGGTCCCGGCCGGCCAGAAAGCTGGGGGGCCGGGTCCGTACGGACC
>DASVCA010000176.1:0-52593 GCA_036381835.1 Micromonosporaceae bacterium | reverse complement strand
ACCGTGTTGGCGGGCAAGCGAGCGGGCGGCGGCTTCCAGCACCGCGCACGCCTCGTCCACCCGGGTACCGAGTACCGCCAGGTTCCGCCCGGGCGCGCGGCGCAGCCGCATGCCCGCCGAACGCGCCCGCACGTCGATGATCTCGCCGACCAGGGCGATCGGACCACCGGACGGCGCCGGGGGGTGCAGCGCCCGGAAGTCCGGGGCCTCGTCCAGCCGGGGTATGCGATCGCCGTCGAAGACCCGCACCGGTTCGGTGTCCGGTGGGCGCAACCGCCACAGCCGCTGCTGCACCTCGCGCCACCGGGCCGAGTCGCTCGCGTCCGGGATACGGACCACCCGGTTCCCTTCGACCAGCCCCGAGTCGGCGTTGATCACGGCGTGGTGACGCGGCAGGCTCTGCGCCGCGTCGTTGCGTTCGTCGAGGATACGAAGCGCCTTCGGCAGCGCGATGCGCAACGTGAACTGGGCGACCAGCGCCGGGCGTCCCCACAGCGCCTCGATGCCGCGCAGATCCTGCGAGGCGAGCACCAGGTGGATGCCCTGCGACCGGCCGCGGCGGGCCAGGTCCTCCAGCAGGTCGACCGCTTCCCGGGCCAAGGGATCCCGTCCCGCCAGCAGCACCTGGAACTCGTCGATCACCGCGACGATCCGCGGCCACCGCCCCCGCGGATCGACCGCTCGCAGTTCGGCGAGCTTGGTCACCTCGTGCCGTTTGGCCGCGTCGGCCCGTCGACGCAGCTCCTCGGTCAGAAAGCGCAGCAGCGCGAGCCCGAACTCCCGGTCGGTGTTGACGTTGACCCCGACCAGCCGTACGTGCGGCAGCCAACCGGGATCGCGCCGGCCCTGCGCGAACCGGGCGAACGACACCCCCTCCTTGAAGTCCAGCAGATAGAACTCGAGTTCACGGGGCGAGTAGCGGGCGGACAGCGAGGCGATCCACGCGAAGATCAGGTTGGTCTTGCCGGTGCCCGACGGGCCCCCGATGAGCGCGTGCGGCGGATAGTCGCCCAGCCGGACCTGCACCGGCCGGCCGGACGGTCCGTATCCGATGGGGGCGGCGAGCCCCTCGGCCGAGTTCTCCCGCCACGTGCCGTCGTCCGCGGGCAGCAGATCGGTGAACGGCACCGGGTCCGGCCCGGCGCTCGCCCCCTCCGCCGCCTCCCGGCAGACGGCGGTCACCAGCGTCACCGGCGGCGGCGGATCCAGGTGCACGGGCAGGGGACCGAAGCCGCTGATCTCGGCCGTGCCGGACGTCACCGCCAGGCGCACCACATTCGGCTCGTCCGGCAGTTGCGGGCCCCGAGCCACCACGTGAACGCCGCAGGCCGGACCGGTTCGCACTACCCGTGCCAGCTGTCGACGTTCGTGGTGGCTCAACTCGTCGTCGCCGAGCAGGACCGCCACCCGCCACGGTTCCGGCCGCCGCCCGGTGGCGCGCGCCAGTTCCTCCAGGGACGCGTACTCGCCGGCCAGCACCGTCTCGTTGATCCGCCGGATCTCGTCGACCAGGTCGTCGAGCAGGCCGGCGAGTCCGCCGGGGCCGACGAAGGTGAGCAGGCCGCCGGTGGCCAGGGGAGCGAATCCGGCCAGCGTGTGCCCCAACTGTTCCGGGTCGTATCCGATCACGTGCAACAGCCCGGGGGAGGCTCGGCCGACGGCTCGCAGCAGGAGCGTGGCGATCACCGCGTCGCAGCCCGCCCGGTCATCGCCCGACACCTGAAGGTGTCCCCGGTCCAGGAGCGGCACCAGGGCGGGCACCGACCGGTCCAGCGGCAGGCGTAGCTCCCCGACCCGAAGCGGGCCGGGCGGGTCGTCGGCGCGGGGGCTCCAGCCGGACCAGTCGCCGACGCAGGCGTCGGACGCCGCGCGGTCCGCCGCTGCCGCCGCCTGTTCGGCCAGCGCCGCCAGGCGGGCCCGATACCGCTCGGTCACCTCCGCGACCCGCCGGTCACGCTCCTCCTCTGCCCGCTTCGGCACCTGCTTTGCCGCCGCCCGGGTACGGTCCAGCCTCCGCTGTGCCGCGTCGCGCTCCCGCAAAGCCGCCGCCAGCCGGTCTCGGGCCGCGCCCTGCGCCTGCGACAGCAGCTGCCGAACTTGTTGCGCCAACCGAACCCGCACGTCAGGCATCGGCACCGTCCGGGTCGGCCTCCTGATCGAGGCGGACGAGCAGCAGTCCGGCGAACACCCCGGCCGCGACCGCCTGGTCCGCCGGGTGCGGCGGCTGCGCCGACCTCGGCGGCGGGGTCCGGCACACCCGGCTGAGCAGCGTGTCGACCACGTCGGCGGGCAGGCCCGGCAGCAGCTCCCGAACCCCGGCCGCCAACCCGCGCAACCGGGACAGGTCCGCCGGACGCGGCGGATGCCCCAGCACCTGTTCCGTCGCCCGCCGCAGCGCCGGGGTGGACACCGCGCTCAGACCGAGGCCGACGTCGGGGTCGACCGCGCGAAGTTCGGCGTACAGCCGGGTCCGGTTCCCGGTCCGCAGGTGCGCGGTCATCCGCTGCAGCAGCTCCTGCGCGTCCCGGGCCGGCGACGGTCCGCCGTCGGACGCGGGCCGCCCGGTCAGTGCGGCGACCCGTTCGCTCCACCAGCCGGGCACGGGCGGGGGCGGTACGCGGACCGCCGGCTCCACCGGATGGTCTGCGCGGACGCTCGGGGCCGCCGGCTGCCGGCCGGCCAAGCCGATCGCGGCCAGGTAGGCGGCCAGCTGCTCCTGGGCGACCCGCAGCGCATACCCGGCCGCTTCGCCGTGCTCGGTCGCCCCCGACAGCTCCGGCACGCCCATCGGGTTCACCGACTCCTGACGCACCCACTGCAGTCGTTCGGCGGCCTTGCTCAGGTGCAGCAAGGCTTGCCTGACCAGCCCGACCGGCAACTCATCGGCGGCCGCCCGTACGCGGGAACCGAGCTCCTCGACGATCGACATGCCGTATCACAGCGTGGACAGATACTGTTCGGCCTGCTCGACGGCGGCGAGTGTCGCGGCGAGGCAGTCGGCCAACTCCTGCGCCGCCTGGGCGAGCGCGGCCTGGGCCGCGATCACCGCGTCGTGTCCGCTCCCGGCCAGCGCCCCGGTGAGGGTCTGCTGCGCCTCGCCGAGCTTCTCGCCGGCGGCTCGTACGGCCGTCTGACCCTCGCTGATCTGCTGTAAGGCGGCATTGATAGCCGATTTGAGCTCGGCGACGCTCGCCACTGGCAACCTCCTGGTGCGGGGAGGAACGGTCGTCCCACCCGTCAACGGCCGCGCGGTGGGCAGGGCCTATTAGAACCTATCGCGTCCACTCCGGACTGTCCTGTCCCGACGGCGGTCGCGGGATCGATCGGGGGCCGCGGACCAGGGCACCGGCCCGCCGTACCCGGTCGCCCAGCTCGCGATCGGCGGTGACCACCACACAGGGTCGGTCCGCGGCCCGCGCCCGCACCAGTTCGACGATCGCGTCGTCGGCCGAGCCGGCCGCCGCGACCACCCGCACCTCGGCGATCGAGGCGAGCCCGCGGGCGCGGCCCTCCACCACCAGGACGATCTCCAACGGCGGCGCCAGCCCGGCCAGGCCTCGGCGGGCGGTGACGGCCAGCGCGTCGCGCAGGCGTGCGTTGGCACCGATCCGATCGCGCCACCAGCCGTCCGGCCGGGACCCCACCACGTTCGCGGCGTCGACGATCACCAGCGGGACCACCCTCCCAGCCTGCCACCCGACGGGGTTTGCGGGCAGCTGTCCCGGGTAGCCGGGGCGTGCGGTGACCGTGATCGCTGCGGCGGGAGGAGAGACAGGGATGACGCAGGAACCCGGCTTCGGCCTCGACCCGTGGGACGAGTTCCTGGCCCGGTACTTCGGCCGGGTGGGGCGCCGGCCGGGTCCCCGCATCGACATCACCCGCCTGATGAGCGCGGACGCCCGTGAGCTGTTGGCCGACGCCGCCCGACGGGCGGCCCAGTTGCAGAGCATCGACCTGGACACCGATCACCTGCTGTGGGCGGTGTTGCGACGCGAGGCGCTGCGCGACCTGCTGCGCCGCGCCGGCGCCGATCCGGATGCGCTGCTGCGGGCCATCGACGGGCGAGGCGTCGAGGCCCCCTCGGGTGACCTGCCGCGTAACGTCTCGCTCACTCCGGCGGCGAAGCGGGCCCTGCTGGACGCCCACCAGCTGTCGCGGGCCATGGGGGTCACCTACATCGGCCCGGAGCACATCCTCATGGCGCTTCCGCTGAACCCCGAGTCGCCGGCCGGCCGCCTCCTGGCCGCCGGGCGCGTCGATGCCCAGTCGCTGCAGGCCGCCGGCGTCGAGCGGGCACCGGTGAGCCGGCCGGACCGCGGTACCCCCACCCTCGACCAGTACGGCCAGGATCTGACCGACCTGGCTCAGGCCGGTCAGTTGGACCCGGTGATCGGCCGCAGTCAGGAGATCGAGCAGGCGATGGAGATCCTGTCGCGACGCACGAAGAACAACCCGGTCCTCATCGGTGAGGCGGGGGTCGGCAAGACCGCGATCGTCGAAGGGCTCGCCGAACGCATCGTCGACGGCGACGTACCGCGGACCTTGGAGGGCAAGCGGGTGATCCAGCTCGATCTGGCGGGCCTGGTCGCCGGCACCCGCTACCGGGGCGACTTCGAGGAACGCATCAAGAAGGTGATCGAGGAGATCCGGGCCCAGGGCGACGGACTCATCGTCTTCCTCGACGAGATCCACACCCTGGTCGGTGCCGGCGGGGGTGGCGACGGCGGGATGGACGCCAGCAACATCCTCAAGCCGGCGCTGGCCCGTGGCGAGCTGCACGTGATCGGCGCAACCACCCTCGACGAGTACCGGCGCTACATCGAGAAGGACGCCGCGCTGGCCCGTCGCTTCCAGCCGGTCATGGTTCCCGAGGCCACGGTCGAGGACACCGTGGCCATCCTGCGCGGCCTGCGGGACCGGTACGAAGCCCACCATCAGGTCAGATTCACCGACGAGGCGCTGATCGCCGCCGCCGAGATGTCCGACCGTTACATCACCGACCGGTTCCTGCCGGACAAGGCCATCGACCTGATCGACCAGGCGGGTGCGCGGGTGCGGCTGCGGACCCGGACCCCGGCCGGCGACGTCCGAGAACTGGAACGCCAGCTGCAGGAGGTGCAGCGGGACAAAGACCAGGCGGTCGCCGACGAGCAGTACGAGCGGGCGAGCCAGCTGCGGGACCGGCTGCACGAGTTGCAGGCCCGTATCAACGCCACCCGGGAGGGCGGCACCGAGCAGACGGTGCCGCAGGTGGGTCAGCAGGAGATCGCCGAGGTGGTCTCCCGCGCCACCGGCATCCCGGTCAGCCAGCTGACCGAGGAGGAGCGGGATCGGCTGCTGCGGCTGGAGGCGAACCTGCACGAGCGGGTCATCGGGCAGGACGAGGCGGTGTCCGCCGTGGCCGAGGCGGTGCGGCGGTCGCGGACCGGCCTCGCCGACCCGAACCGGCCGATGGGCAGCTTCCTCTTCCTCGGGCCGACCGGAGTCGGCAAGACCGAGCTCGCCCGCGCGTTGGCGGACGCGCTGTTCGGAGATTCGGACCGTATGGTCCGGCTGGACATGAGCGAGTTCCAGGAGCGGCACACCGTCAGCCGGCTCGTCGGCGCCCCACCCGGGTACGTCGGGTACGAGGAGGCGGGCCAACTCACCGAGGCGGTGCGCCGCCGGCCGTACTCGGTGGTGTTGTTCGACGAGATCGAGAAGGCGCACCCGGACGTCTTCAACATCCTGCTGCAGGTCCTCGACGAGGGACGGCTCACCGACAGTCAGGGCCGGACGGTGAACTTCCGCAACACCGTTGTGATCATGACTAGCAACCTGGGCTCGGAGCTGATCACCGGTACCCGGCGTGCCGTCGGGTTCGGGGCCGACGGCAACGGCAGTCGGGAGAGCAGTCAACTCCGCGAGCAGCTCATGCGCCGCTTGCAGGAGGAGTTCCGGCCGGAGTTCATCAACCGGATCGACGAGGTCATCATCTTCCGACGGCTGGAATCCGAGCAGTTGCGCCAGATCGCCGAACTCATGCTCGACGAGACCCGACGGCGGTTGCACGCGCAGGACATCGTGGTCGCGTTCACCCCGGCGGCGATCGACTGGATTGCCGAGCACGGTTACGAACCCCGCTTCGGTGCCCGTCCCATGCGCCGGGTCATCCAACGCGAGGTCGACAACCGGCTCTCCGGGATGCTGCTGGAGGAGATCGTCTCGCCGGGTCAGCACGTGACCGTCGACGTCCGGGAGCAACAGCTGACCTTCGACGTCTCCGAGCGGCCCAGGCAGGCGAGCGGTATCGGCCCGGCGCCGACGTCCACCCGCCGGTCGCCGTGACCGCGCACATCGAGAGGGGAGCCGAGCATGACCGACGCCGATTGGCGCAGCATCACCGAGGCGCTGTCCGACCTGGACTTCCCGGCGGACAAGAGGACCATCGTCGAGCACGTGCGGCGCACCGGCGCGCCGGAGCCGGTGCAGCGGTTGCTGCGCGGACTGCCGCTCGGCACGTACCAAAACATCTCCGAGATCCGCAGTTCGGCGCCGCCGCCGGCCGATGTCGATGAGGAACTGAGCCGGACCACGCAGGCGCGTCAGGCGCGCGACCGCACCACCCGCCACGGTCGGCTGGTGGCCGAACATCTGCGGGACACCGGCTGAGACGACACCCACCGGCTGGGTCGACGAGGACAGGAGCCCGATATGCCTATCCCGGACCGCACCGATCCGGAAATGAACGAGATCTGGGAGCAGTTCCACGCCTACGTCAACGTCAACTCGGGGGAGTTTCGCGACTGGTTGATGACCCGTGCCGCAGACGGGGACGCCGGCGCGTTCTCCGCCCCGCACCGGTTGATGCCGGAGCCCGGGAAGTCGATCCTCGCGGTGCTCGGCAAGCGCAAGGTCGACCTCACCCCCCGCGATGTCGATGTCATGCGCAGCGCGGTGAACCAGATTCAGGACCTGCTGGCCGCCCGCCCGGCGCTCGACGGCGACGACGGTGAGTGGCGGCGTTCGTTGTTGGATCTGGGGCACGACCCGCTGCGGGCCGGCTGAGCGGGTGCCGGGGCGGCGACGCGGCCCGGCCAGGCCCGCCGGTCACTCCGGTTCGATGCTGGGCGCCTCCAGGCCCAGGGCGTTCAGCGCCGCGTCCCGGTCGATGCGCACCGCCTGCTCCCGCGAGATCAGGTGGGCGTACTCGGCGATCTCGGCGGGGGTCGGTGCCGCCGACACCCGCCGAAGGAAATCCTCGAGTTCCCGGGAGACGGCGGTGTGCGCGGCCGCGGCGCGTTCGGCCGTCTTACGCAGCAGGGGGTCCGGTACGGGTGGTATCTGGCTCATACCGATCGTGGTACCCGCTGCGCGCCGGTTCCCACCTTGAACGGCTGTCCCCGCCGAGCGACCGGTCGCTCGGCGGGGACGCGTCGATTGGCTATCGGCGTGCCCGGATCGTCACGGGACGTCGAAGCCGAGGGTGTAGCTGCCGGAGCCGCTGTAGGCGTGCACCCGGTAGGTGTAGTAGCCGGCGGTGCCGGAGTAGGTGATCGACTCGTCCGGCCCGGAGGTGGTGCCGCTGGCGACGGTGACCCAGCTGGAGCCGTTCCACTTCAGCAGGTACAGGTCGAAGTCGGCGCCGGTCGGGCCGTCCAGGCAGGCGCGGTGCGTGCCGGAGCTGGAGGTGTAGAAGTAGCTGCCGTTCGGCTGGTAGGCGCTGCTGCCCGAGGACAGCGAGCCGCTGTAGGTGTTCTCGTAGCCGGAGCAGGTGCCGCCGCCCCCGCCGCCGCCCGAGGTCTTCAACGTCAGCCCGTACACGGAGAGGATCTCGTTGACCGGCTGGAAGTAGGTGGTGCCGCCCGAGGTGCAGTTGCCGGAGCCGCCGGAGGTGACGCCCTGCGCCTGCTGGCCGGTCAGCCACGAGCCGCCGGAGTCGCCCGGCTCGGCGCAGGCGCTGGTGCGGGTGAGCCCGTAGACGGTGCCCTGCGGGTAGTTGACCGTGGAGTTCTTGGCCTGGATGGTGCCGCAGTGCCAGCCGGTGGTGGAGCCGGACCGGCAGACGGAGGCGCCGACCGCGGCCTCCTGCGAGCCGGCGACGGTCACGTTGCCGCCGCTGTAGTTGTTCACCCAGGGCTGCGGGGTCCAGCTGGAGTTGGTCTGCACCCAGGCGTAGTCGTTGCCCGGGAACGACGAGCCGCGGAAGGTGCCCTGCGACACCTGGTTGTAGCCGCTGGTCGAGGTGCCGGTGGTGCCGCAGTGCCCGGCGGTGACGAAGCCGCCGTTGACCGAGAAGCCGATCGAGCAGCGCCCGCCGCTGCTCATGTAGTAGGCGTCGCCGCCCCGCACGTCGTAGAGCAGCCGGGGCTGCTCGTCGCTGGCGACGATCCGCACCGCCTCGCGGTCCACCCCGCTGGCGGCGACGAACGCCCCGGCGGCCTTGGTGTCCCGGGCGAGCACCACGACGGTGTTCGTGGTCACGTCCACGTACCAGCCGGCCACGTCGTTCGGCGAGGCCGCCCCGGCGCGGCTGTCCAGCTTGGACTTGAGCTGGTTGAGCATGGCCTCGCTGCGCTTGACCAGTTTGGCCTGCGCGCCGGCGGCGCGGACCCGCTCGGCCTGCGCGGCGTTGGTCACGCCGACGACGAGCGTCTCGGCGTCGTCGGTCAGCCAGGCGCCACCGAACGCCGCACCCAGCGACCGGCGCAGTTCGGCCTCAAGCCGGCTGCCGCGCTCGTCTCGGGCCATCCGCTCCCGCGCCTGCTGGGCGGTCAGCCCGAGGTCGCGCTGCATCGCGGCGAGCATCTCGGGGGAAGCGGCGTCCGCGACCGGGACCAGGGCGGGTGCCGCGTCCGGGTTGGGCGCGGCGGCGGCCGGCATGGTCGAGGCGGCGAACACCCCGACCGGCAGCAGCATCGCCACCGCCGCAGCGGCGACTCGTGATCTCATGGATCCTCTCCTTCGAGGGGGCCGGCGCTGAGTCCAGCAGCGCCGGTCTGCGGGGGTTGATCTCCGGCGGGGGAAACCGGATCCCGGCTGGACCCGGGAGGTGCGGCGGGTGAGATCCCGCCGCGGTGCCTTCACGAGCCGGTACGGCGACGAACCGCGCCGCCTTACGAATCGTTAAGGTGTGAAGAAACTAACCGATCACAAGGGAGGGCGGTATATACCACTTAGCTCATACTTCGGTCTTTGCCTCTGTCCCGAACTGCGGGTGCCGGGCCAACCAGGCGACGTAGCCGGGATTGCGGGCGACGGTGGCGGTGTAGGCGTCGAGCGCGTGCGCGAACACCCGCTGCGCGGTGTGCGCGGCCGGCGCTTCCGGATGCCAGCAGAGCAGCAGCCGCCAACGCAGCGGCGCGCCCGCCAGGGGCCGGGTGACCAGACCTGACACGGGGCGGAACGTGGCCTGACACAACGCCACCGCTGCGCCCGACTCGACCAGATCGATGCAGCCGTGCACATCCGTCTCGTAGACCTTGCGGGGGGTGAAACCGGCCCGGGTGCACGCTGCGGCGAAACAGTCGGCGAAGCAGCCGTCCCCCGGTGCCGCGGCCCAATGCTCGGCGGCCAACTGAGCCAAGTCGATCTCGTCCTGCCCGGCGAGGGGGTGTGCGGCGGGCAGTAGGACGCACACCGGATCCACCGCGACCACCCGCCAGGCCAGGCCGAACTCCGAGGCCGGTGCCGCGTCGCCGCACACGCCGAACAGCGCGTAATCCAACCGCCCGGACGCCACCATCTGGGTCAGTTCGTCGGCCGACCAGGAGGCGTAGGTGCTGATGGCGGCCGCCGGTTGGTCGGCGCTCAACCGGTGCACGAGGCCCCCCACGATCGGGCTGTTGGCGCCGCCGATACGGTAGGAGTGCAACGATCCCTTGCTGATCAACCGTGCTGCCTCGTCTTGCAGACCCTTCATCGCGGGCAGCAGGATTCGGGCGCGCTCCAGCACCAGATCCCCCAACGGGGTCGGCCGGGCACCGCGGCGGTCCCGCTGGAACAGCGGCCCGCCCAGCGCCCGCTCGATCCTTTGGAGCTGCGCGGTGAGGGCCGGTTGGGCGAGCCCCAGCACCGAGGCCGCCTTGCTCAGGCTGCCGGTCTCCGCGATCGTGCATACCACCCTCAGGTGGCGCATCTCCAGGTCCATAACGCGACGGTATAACCGGTCCGGGATCTACCGGAAGTGGTCGCGGTCAATTCGCAGCCCAGCGGATGTCGAGTGTCGAGACCGCCGGGGTCCGCCGTGAGTCCAGCGCCCCGACGCGGGTCGGTGCCGACCGCGCGGTCCCCTGGGCGTACGGTGTGCGCGGCTGGTATGAATGGGCATGCCCACCGGACCGGAACCTCCTGCAGCCGTGGACGAGGTCGTCGAACTCTGCCGCGATCTGCTGCGAATCGACACCACCAACACCGGAGACCAGGCGACCAGCGCGGGCGAACGGGTCGCCGCGGAGTATGTGGCCGGCAGGCTCGCCGAGGTCGGGATCGAGGCGCAGCTGCGGGAATCGGCCCCGGGCCGGACCAGCCTCGTCGCCCGGATTCCGGGAACCGACTCGTCCCGGGGGGCACTCCTGGTGCACGGCCACCTGGACGTGGTGCCGGCCGACGCCGGTGAATGGTCGGTCCATCCGTTCTCCGGCGAGATCCGAGACGGCTACCTGTGGGGCCGCGGCGCGATCGACATGAAGGACTTCGACGCCATGGTCCTCGCGGTCGTCCGACAGTGGCAGCGGACCGGGGTGCGGCCACCGCGCGACATCGTCCTCGCCTTCACCGCCGACGAGGAGGCCGGCGGCGATCTGGGCGCGCACTTCCTGGTCGACCGGCATCGCGACCTGTTCGACGGGTGCACGGAGGCGATCGGCGAGGTCGGCGGCTTCTCCTACACGGTCGACGACGACCGGCGCCTCTACCTCATCGAGACCGCCGAGAAAGGACTCGACTGGTTGCGCCTCCACGTCCGCGGCCGCCCCGGCCACGGCTCGATGATCCACGACGACAACGCGGTGACCATCCTCGCCGAGGCGGTGGCCCGGTTGGGTCGCCATCGGTTCCCGACGGAGCTCACCCCCACCGTACGGGCCTTCCTCACCGAGGTCTGCGAACTGCTCGGCCTCGAATTCGATCCGGACGAACCGGAGCGCGTGATCGCGCGGCTGGGACCGATCGCCAACATCATCGGTGCGACCGTGCGCAACACGGCCAACCCGACCCGCCTGGCGGCCGGATACAAGGACAACGTCATCCCCGGTCGAGCCACCGCCACCATCGACTGCCGCACCCTGCCGGGCCGGTCCGAGACGTTCCTCGAACAGTTACGCGAGGTCGTCGGCGCCGACGTCGAGATCGAGTACATTCAGCGTCAGCCGGGCATCGAGACCACGTTCGACGGTCCCCTCGTCGAGGCCATGGCCGCGGCGCTGCGGGCGGAGGATCCGGCCGCCCGGCCGGTCCCGTACATGCTCTCCGGCGGCACGGACGCGAAGGCGTTCCACCGGATCGGCATCCGCTGCTTCGGGTTCGTCCCGCTGCGGCTGCCCGCCGACCTGAACTTCTCCGCGCTGTTCCACGGCGTCGACGAGCGCGTGCCGATCAGCGGACTACAGTTCGGCGTGCGGGTGCTCGACCGGTTCCTGCGCAACTGCTGAACCGGGGCGAGCGTCGACCACGACCCACCACTAAGGAGCTTTCATGACCGACCAGCACGCCGAGCTGGACGCCGCACTGGAGCGGGTGATCGAAGCCGCGCGCGCCCACTTGGCGGCGGTGAAGACCGCCGGCGGCCACCTCGAGGACGACCGGGTCTGGCAGGCGTACGTGGCGCTGAACAACGCCTCGAGCGAGTACGACGACCTGCTACTCGAAACCTACGGCGAGGTCACGCCGTGGGACGTCGAACGTATCGACCCCGACCAGGGCCGGGAGTCGTTGCGCGTCGACGACGGCACCGGGGCCGCCGACCCGTACCCGCGCGTGGTGTCGGTGCGACAGCGGCGCGACTACCGCGTGCCGAGCGTCTCCGCACTGCTGCGCGTCGCCCAGGCGGCGCGGGCCGGCTCCCCGGAGGCCGAGGAGGCCGAGCCGATCGAGGGCGTCGGCGAGGCGGTGCTGGAGCTGCTGCAGAGCGGGGACGGTTCCCTCGGCGTGCTGGACATCCCCGAATTGGAGCCGCTCGACGGCGTGGTGGTCGTCGCCGAGGTGAGCACACCGCTGGACGTGGAGGCGTACGACGACGAGGACGTGGCCGGCCCGTTCGAGGCGGCCACCGACGACCGGGTCCTCGGCCGCCTGGACGAGCGTCTGGTCTCGGAAGCCGACATCGACCAGTCGGCGGGGTAAGACCGGGCGATCAGTAGGACAGACCCGGCTGTGCGTGACCGGCGACCCGTCGTCGCAGCACCACTTGCCGGGTCCCGTCCCGGTACAGCCGCACCCGGGCCAGCTCCCAACCGGAGAACTCCGCCTGAATCGCCAGCTGCGCCGCGGCGGTCGCCCGGTCGACGTTCGGCGGTAGCCGCAGCGGCGCGTACTCGTAGTCCATAGGCCCATCCTGCCCCGGCGTGTCGGCGAGTACCAGTGGGTGTTCCGGTCGCGGCGCTGCTCAGCCCGAGCCGACGACGACGTCGTCGCGCTCGGGATAGCCGATCTCCATCGCCGAGACGTCGTCCAACGCCTGGGTGATCTCCACCGGCAGGGTGATCCGCTCCACCTGCAGGGCGCCGAGCAGTTGACCGACGGTTCGAGCACCCAGGATCGGTGCCACCACACCCGGCCGGTCCCGCACCCAGGCGAGCGCGACCTCCAGCGGCGAGACCCCGAGCCCGGCGGCCGCGGTGACGACCGCCTCCACGATGCTCGACGAGCGCGGCTCCAGATAGGCGGCCACGAACGACTCGAAATGCGGCGAGGCCGCCCGGGAGTCCGCCGGACGGCCGTGGCGGTACTTGCCGGTGAGCACCCCGCGGCCGAGCGGCGACCAGGCCAGCACGCCGAGGCCGAGCGTCGTACAGGCCGGCAGCACTTCGCGCTCGACGCCGCGTTGCAACAGCGAGTACTCGACCTGGGCGCAGACGATCGGGGTACGGGTCGGGAAGGCGGCCTGCCAGGTGGCGGCGCGGGCCGTCTGCCACCCCGAGAAGTCGCAGACACCGACGTAGCGGGCCCGCCCGCTGGTGACGGCGTAGTCGAGCGCGGCGAGGGTCTCCTCCAGCGGGGTCGCCGGATCATACCCGTGCACCTGCCACACATCCACGTAGTCGGTGTTGAGTCGGCGCAGCGAAGCATCCAGGCAGCGCAGCAGGTGGCCGCGGGAGGCGTCGCGTCCCCGCACCGAGCCGGGCCGCATCCCGGCCTTGGTGGAGATGAGTACCTCCTCGCGACGGACAAGGACGCCCAGCAGCGACCCGATGACCGCCTCGGCGGCTCCGTCCGCGAACACATCCGCCGTGTCGAGCAGGTTCCCTCCGGCGTCGAGGTAGCTTCTCAGTTGCGCGGCCGCGTCGTCGGCGTCGGTGTCCCGACCCCAGGTCATGGTGCCGAGCGCGAGCCGGGAAACCGCCAGCCCGCTTCGGCCGAGCGGTCGCTGTCGCATGCATGAACTGTATGCAGAACCAGCCCCGTTCGATATCCGCGCTCCCGGCTGTCCCAGGTCCGCAGTCCCAGGTCGATTCCCGGTCGCGGATCGGGTCGGGGCCCGGGCGGAGGGATCGGAGAGAATCTCGTAGCCTGTTGCGTTGCGGCAGTCGGGGAGGATCAGTGCGACTCGGGCTAAACATCGGCTATCAGACGGCCTGGACCAGGCCGACCGACCATCTGGCGTTGGTGAGGGAGGCGGAACGGCTCGGTTACTCGGTGGTCTGGGCCGCGGAGGCGTACGGCTCGGACTCCCCGAGCATGCTGGCCTGGCTAGCCGGGCAGACCGAACGGATCGAGCTCGGTTCCGCGGTGATGCAGATCCCGGCCCGCACCCCGGCGGCCACCGCGATGACGGCGGCCACCATCGACACGCTCTCCGGCGGCCGGTTCCGGCTCGGCCTCGGCGTCTCCGGCCCCCAGGTCTCCGAAGGCTGGCACGGGGTCCGGTTCGCCAAGCCGCTCGCGCGCACCCGGGAGTACGTCGACATCGTCCGGTTGGCGCTGGCGCGAAAGCCTGTCGAGTACGCCGGCGAACACTACCGGCTGCCCTTGCCGGACGGCCCGGGCAAAGCGCTGCGGCTGAGCTTCCACCCGCCCCGCGAGCGCATCCCGATCTACCTGGCCGCGGTCGGACCGCGCAACCTCGAACTGGCCGGCGAGATCGCCGACGGGTGGTTGGCGGTCTTCTACAGTCCGGAGTTCGCCGGGGAGCAGTTGTCGGCGATCGGCGCCGGTCGGGCGAAGACCGGCCGGGACCTGGCCGACTTCGACGTCGTGCCCAGCGTGCCGGTGGTCGTCGGCGACGACCCCTCTCCGGACGGCATCGCCGCCTGCGCCGAGTTGGTCCGTTGGTACGCCGCGCTCTACGTCGGCGGCATGGGCAGCCGGGAGCAGAACTTCTACAACCGACTCGCGGTCCGGATGGGTTACGGCGACGCCGCCCGCGAGGTGCAGGAGCTCTACCTGGCGAAGCGGCACCGTGACGCGGCGGCGGCCGTGCCGCTGGAGTTCATCGACCGGACCTCGCTGCTCGGACCGAAGGAACGCATCGCCGAGCGGATGCGCGAGTACGCCGCAAGCGGCGTCACCACCTTGTCGCTGAGCCTGTTCGTCGCGGACGTCGACAGCGGCATCCGGACCCTGCGTACCTGCGCGGAAGCGCTCGACCTCGCGGGGGTCGGCGAGTGAACGAGATGAGCTGGATCGAGGCGATCGTCCTCGGCCTCGTCCAGGGACTCACCGAGTTTCTGCCGGTCAGCTCGTCCGGCCACCTGCGGATCACCTCCGCGCTCTTCTTCGAGCAGGACGCGGGAGCCTCGTTCACCGCGGTCACCCAGCTGGGCACCGAAGCCGCGGTGCTCATCTACTTCGCCAAGGACATCTGGCGGATCGTGAAGGCGTGGTTCCTGGGCTTCCGGGATCCGACCGTCCGGGCCGGCCTCGACTACCGGATGGCGTGGTACGTCATCATCGGCTCCATCCCGATCGGGCTGTTCGGTCTGCTGTTGAAGGACCAGATCCGCACCGCGGCGCGCAACCTGTGGGTGGTGGCGACCACTTTGATCGTGTTCGCGTTCATCATCGCCTTCGCCGAGTACTGGGGCCGCCAGACCCGCCGGATCCAACACTTCACGCTCCGCGACGGTGTGATCATGGGATTCGCGCAGGCGCTCGCGCTGGTTCCCGGCGTGTCCCGCTCCGGTGCCACCCTGACCGCCGGGCTGTTCCTCAATCTGACCCGGGAGGCCGCCGCACGCTATTCGTTCCTGCTCGCCATCCCCGCGGTGGTGATGTCCGGGGTGTTCAGCCTCCCCGACGTCTTCGACCGTGGCGGGGCGGGTTCGACGCCGTCCGTGGCGCAGATGGTGGTGGCGACGCTCATCGCCTTCGCGGTCGGCTACGCGGCCATCGCCTGGCTCCTGCGGTACGTCGCCCGCCATTCCCTGTACGTCTTCGTGCTCTACCGGGTCGCGCTCGGCACGTTGGTGCTCTCCCTGCTGCTTACCGACACCATCTCCGCGACCTGAGACCACGCTGCGTAGGGTGGGACCGTGGCGACACTCCTGCTCCTGCGGCACGGTCGAACCACCGCCAACGCCGAAGGCGGACTGGCCGGTCACCGGCCGGTCGAGTTGGACGAGACCGGCCGGGCTCAGGCGGTCGCGGCCGGCGTCCGCCTGCGTGGCCTGCCGTTGACCGCCGTGGTGACCAGTCCGCTGCTCCGCTGCCGACAGACCCTGGAACTGGCACTACCGGACACCTCGCCCGTACCCGAGCGGGGCCTCATCGAGTGCGGTTACGGCGAATGGGAGGGCCAGCCCCTTAAGAAGTTGTCGCGGGACCCGTTGTGGCGGGTGGTGCAGCAGCACCCCAGCGGAGCGGTGTTCCCCGGCGGGGAGTCGTTGGCGGCGATGGCCGCGCGAGCGGTGGCGGCGGCCCGACAGTGGGACGCGCAGGTTACCGCCGAGCACGGGCCCGACGCGGTCTGGCTGGCGTGCAGCCACGGCGACGTCATCAAGGCGATCGTGGCCGACGCCCTCGGGCTGCATCTCGATCATTTTCAACGGATCGTCATCGATCCGGGAGCGGTGTCCGTCATACGGTACACCCCGGTGCGGCCGTTCGTGCTGCGCTTGAACGACACCGGCGGTGACCTGTCCGCGCTGGCACCTGCGAAACGTCGGCGTCGCCGCCGGCCCCGGCCGGCCGACTCGGACGCGGCGGTCGGGGGTGGCGCCGGGGCGTGACCGGCGCGGCTCGCCGTCGGGACGGCCGATCGCGCCCCACCGGGTCGGTGGGGCGAGCGGACCGCGTCGGGGCGGTAGGGTCTTGGGTATGACCCGCCAGGTGTACGCCTTCGAGCCGCCCGAGCGGTTTGTCGCTGGAACCGTGGGGCCGCCGGGGGACCGCACCTTCTTCCTACAGGCCCGCGGTGCCGGCCGCGTGGTCAGCGTGGCGTTGGAGAAGGTCCAGGTGTCCTTGCTGGCCGAGAAGCTCGAGGAGTTGCTGGCCGAGGCGAACCGCAGGTTCGGGCTGGAGCTGCCCCAGGCGATCGAGGTCGACAACGATCCGCTCGACACCCCCGTCGACGAGGAGTTCCGGGTGGGCACGCTGGGGCTGGCGTTCGACGTGGACAGCGCCACCGTGCTGATCGAGGCGATCGCGGCGGGCGACCCGTTGCTCGGGCCGGGCGAGGCCGAGGACGACGAGGACGAGCGTCTGGATCGGCTGCGGGTCCGGCTGACACCGGAGGCGACCCGGGCCTTCATCGAGCGCGCTCGGCGGGTGGTGGCCGCCGGCCGGCCGCCGTGCCCGCTGTGCAGCCAGCCGTTGGATCCCGAGGGACACCTGTGCCCGCGGCACAACGGCTATCACCGGCTACCGACGTAGCCGAGCCGAGGACCGATCCGTGACCACATCCAACCTGCATCCGGTGCGCGACGAGAGCGACGCGCTCCGGCTGCTGCGGGCGGGGGAAATGGTGTTGGAGGGGCAGCTGGCGGATGCCTCCAACACCACGCTGCGGGCCTTTCTCACGCTCGACGGGGTGACCGTCCGCTGCGTCTACAAACCCGTGCGCGGGGAGCGCCGGCTGTGGGACTTCCCGGACGGGACGCTGGCCGGGCGCGAAGTCGCCGCCTACCTGGTCTCCCGCGCCGCCGGGTGGGACCTGGTGCCGCCCACCGTGCTGCGTGACGGGCCGCTGGGGCCGGGCGCCTGCCAGCTGTGGATCGACGAACCGGACGACGCGTCGCCGCTGCTCGGTTTCGTGCCGGCCGAGCGGCTGCCCGCACACTGGCTCGCGGTGGCGGGCGCTTACGACGAGGCCGGCCGCCGGTACGTGCTCGGGCACGCCGACGATCCCCGACTCGCCTGGCTGGCGGTGTTCGACGCCGTGATCAACAACGCGGATCGCAAGGTCGGGCACGTGCTGCACGGCCCGGACGGGCGGATCTACGCCGTCGACCACGGCGTCTGCTTCCACATCGACGACAAGCTCCGTACCGTCCTGTGGGGTTGGGTCGGCCGCACCTTGCCCTCGGCGGCGATGGACACCCTGGCCCGACTGGCCGAGGCGCTCGCCGGGCCGTTGGGCGTCGAACTCGCCGGCCACCTCACCGCCGCCGAGGTGGCCCGGCTCACGGCTCGGGTCCGACGGCTGTGCGTCACCGGCAGGTTCCCTCCGCCGCCCGCCGACCGGCCGGCGATGCCGTGGCCACCGGTGTGATCGTCGTCGGGGCTCTGCATTCCCGCTCTTGACGCTGGTTAGGCTGGCTGGCATGGACTCTTGGGCGGAAGTCGAGGTGCCGCGGTTGCCCGGGATCGGCCAGCCGCCGGCGTTGTACGACGCGGCGCGCCGCGCGGTACACCCCACCCGTCCCGACGGCGTGGCGAAGATGTACGTGTGCGGCATCACCCCGTACGACGCGACTCATCTCGGGCACGCCGCGACGATGATCACCTTCGACCTCGTGCACCGGGCGTGGCTCGACGCGGGGTTCTCGGTGCGCTACGTGCAGAACGTGACCGACATCGACGATCCGCTGCTGGAGCGTGCCGCCCGGGACGGTGAGGACTGGGTGGTGCTCGGCATGCGCGAAACCGCGCTGTTCCGGGAGGACATGGAGGCGTTGCGGGTGATCCCGCCCACCCGGTACGTCGGCGCGGTGGAGTCGATTCCGGCGATCGCCGAGAAGGTGCGTGCGTTGCTGGATCGGGGCGCGGCGTACCGGCTCGACGACGACAGCGGCGACATCTACTTCGACATCTCCGCCGCGCCGGATTTCGGCTACGAATCCCACCTGTCCCGGGAGCAGATGCTCGCCTACTTCGCCGAGCGCGGCGGCGATCCGCAGCGGAACGGCAAGCGGGATCCGCTGGATCCGCTGCTGTGGCGCGGAGCCCGGGAAGGAGAGCCGGCATGGCCGGGCGGCTCACTCGGCCCGGGTCGACCGGGTTGGCACATCGAGTGCGCCTCTATCGCGCTCGATGTGCTGGGTGACACCATCGATGTGCAGGGCGGCGGGAACGATCTGCTCTTCCCGCACCACGAGTGCTCGGCCGCGCACGCGGAGGTGCTCACCGGTCGGGCCCCGTTCGCTTCGCACTACGTCCACGCCGGGATGATCGGGTTGGACGGCGAGAAGATGTCGAAGTCTCGGGGCAACCTGGTGTTCGTGTCCCGGCTGCGCGGCGACGGGTTCGACCCGATGGCGGTGCGGCTGGCGCTGTTGGCCGACCACTACCGGAGCGATCGGTCCTGGACCGACGAACTCCGCAAGACCGCCGAGCAGCGACTGACCCGTTGGCGGGGGGCGGCTGCGGCGGCCGCCGGACCGTCGGGGACAGAGCTGTTGACGAGGGTCCGGGCGCGGCTGGCCGATGACCTGGACACGCCCGGTGCGCTGGCGGTGGTGGACGACTGGGCGGAGGCGGCATTGGCCGGCTGCGGGGACGATCCGGAGGGCCCGGCCTTGATGGCCGCCACCGTTGACGCGTTGCTCGGCGTGCGACTCTAGGGCGTACCGGTTCCGGCTCCGTCAGCCGAGCACCAGGCCCGGGTCGGGGTCGGGCTGCGGCAGCGGGTCGGGGATCCGGTATTCCTCGAACAGGGTCGTCATCGGTCCCGGCCAGGTCGCCTGAGCCACCTCGATGGGCTTGCGGTGGGCGTCGTAGGCGACATGCAGCAGGTGCAGTACCGGTGTGTCGGGTCGGATGCGTAGCAGCTCCGCCTCCTCCCGGGTCGGCTGGCGGGCGCTCAGCTGATCGACCGCGGTGACGTAACGGCGTCCCGTCACCTCCTCCACCTCCTGGTAGAGGGGGCGCCCGAAGGCGACCGTCTGCTCGAGACCGGTGCCACCGGCGTCGGCGATGCGAAACCAGGAGGCACCGATCTCCACCGGGACGTCGTCGGTGCGGACCAGGTACCGTCGGACGACCAGTTCACTGCCGTCGGGCACGCCGAATGCATCCGCCACCTCGGGTGGGGCCGGTGCTCGTCCCGCGTGGAGCAGATGCTGGCGGTAGCGGGCGGCGAGGTCGGCGTGGTAGCCGCGGCGGCTGCCGTAGCGGCCACGGGCGAGCCGGTTCAGCCGGCGGCGGGTGCCGCGCACGTACGTCCCCGAACCCGGTTTGGTGATCAGGGTTCCCTCGACCCGGAGCTGGTCGATGGCACGCTGCACCGTCTGCTTCGCCACACCGAACATCTCCGCGATGGCGGGGATGGACGGGAGTCGTTCCCCGGGTCCCCAGTCGCCGCGTCGGATCCGGGCGCGCAGCTCGCCGGCGATCTGACGGTGTGGAAACTCGGCCGCTCCCGGATTGATCTCCATGTCCCCGGCCTCCTTCTAGGGCTAGGTTCCTAGGATGCTATACGCGTGGTGTCCGACACCACAACGACAACACACAAAAATCCAACCCCGGATAGACGACTACCCGCGCCGGCTACCACCCACCGGGCGCTGGGCCACCGCGGCGCCGCAGGTACTTCTCGAACTCTTCGGCGATCTCCTCGCCGCTCAGCGGCTGGATGCCGACGTCCCCGACTCGCTCCTCCAGCTCCCGGACATACTCACTGAGCTCGGCGTCCTGCTCGGCCGCGAGCCGGACCCGCCGTTCCCACTCGGCCGCCTCCTCGGCGAGATCGGTCAGGGGCACGGGCAGGTCGAGCGCTTCCTCGACCCGGTGCAGCAGCGTGAGCGTCGCTTTCGGGCACGGCGGGTTGTTGGCGTAGTGGGGCACATGCACCCAGAACGACAGTACGTCGAGTTCGGCTCGCACGCAGGCGTCGTGCAGCACCCCGACGATCCCGGTCGGTCCCTCGTAGCGGGTCGGCACGAGCCCGCCGATCGCGGCGCGATCCGACGCGCTCCCGGTCACCGGCAGCGGTCGGGTGTACGGGACGTCGGCGAGCAACGCGCCGAGCAGGACCACACGGTTGATCTCGAGGCTATGGCAGACCTCGAGGATCTGGTCGCAGAACGTGCGCCACCGGGTGCTGGGTTCGATTCCGCGGATCAGCACCACGTCCCGCTGCATCCGGTCGAGCCGGGCGACGCTGAAGCGGGTCGTCGGCCACTCGATCCGCCGGGTGTCGCCGTCCACGATCCGAACCGTGGGGCGGTTCACCTGGAAGTCGTAGAACTCCTCCGGGTCGAGTGCCGCCACGCGTTCTGCGTCCCAAACCTGCTCCAGGTGCTCCACCGCGGCCGTCGACGCATCAGCGGCATCGTTCCACCCCTCGAAAGCCGCGATGGCGACCGGGGAACGCAGCACGGGCAGGCCGTCAAACTCGGTCACGGGGTCAGCCTACGTCTCCGTCCGCCCGGCCGGCTCCGTGAGCCACCGCTCGGCGTGCCGACCCGGCGGCACGAGTTTCGTCACACAATCCGGGATGAGCAGGGGTAACGCTTCGGTTGGTGTCCCTTCACCCACTAGCCTGACGGGGTGCCGACCTCGCTGCTTGACGCCCTCGCCAGTCGCGTACTCATCGCTGACGGGGCGATGGGGACGATGCTGCAGGCCGCCGACCTCACCCTCGACGACTTCGCCGGCTACGAGGGGTGTAACGAGGTACTGAACGTGACCCGGCCCGACGTGGTCCAGGCGGTGCACGACGCCTACCTGGCCGCCGGTGCGGACTGCATCGAGACCAACACGTTCGGGGCGAACCTCGGCAATCTCGGCGAGTACCGCATCGAGCACCGGATCCGCGAACTGGCGCAGGCCGGCGCCCGGCTCGCCCGCGAGTGCGCCGACCGGTGGTCGACCGCGGACCGGCCCCGTTACGTGCTCGGTGCGATGGGCCCGGGTACCAAGCTGCCGACCCTGGGGCACGCCACGTACCGGTCGCTCAGAGACGCCTATCTGGACAGCGCGATCGGGTTGCTGCTCGGCGGTGCCGACGCGTTGATCGTGGAGACCTGCCAGGATCTGCTGCAGGCGAAGGCGGCGGTGGTCGGTGCCCGCCGGGCGATGGCCGAGACCGGCCGCAGCGTACCGCTGATCTGCCAGGTCACCGTCGAGACCACCGGGACGATGCTGCTCGGCAGCGAGATCGGGGCGGCTCTCACCGCGCTGCAACCGCTGGGAATCGACCTGATCGGGCTCAACTGCGCGACCGGTCCGGCCGAGATGACCGAGCATCTGCGGTACCTGTCGCGACACTCCCGCCTTCCGCTGTCGGTGATGCCCAACGCCGGCCTGCCCGAACTCACCGCCCGCGGTGCCCGTTACCCGTTGACCGCCGAGGAGCTGGCCGACGCGTTGGAACGGTTCGTCACCGAGTACGGCGTGTCGTTGATCGGCGGCTGCTGCGGGACGACTCCGGCGCACATCGAGACCGTGGTGCGTCGCCTGCACGGGGTGGCCCCGGCGGAACGCGAACCGGTCCACGAACCCGGTGTCTCATCGATCTACCACCATGTGCCGTTCGCTCAGGACGCCAGCGTTCTGATGGTGGGGGAGCGGACGAACGCGAACGGCTCGAAGGCGTTCCGCGAGGCGATGCTGGCCGGGGACTGGCAGGCGTGTGTGGAGATCGCCCGCAGCCAGGCTCGGGACGGCTCCCATCTGCTCGACCTGTGCGTGGACTACGTGGGGCGGGACGGGACCGGGGACATGCGCGAGTTGGCCGGCCGCTTCGCCACCGCGTCCACGCTGCCGATCATGTTGGACTCCACGGAACCGGCGGTGATCGAGGCCGGGTTGGAGATGCTCGGCGGGCGCTGCGTGGTCAACTCCGTCAACTTCGAGGACGGGGATGGTCCCGGTTCCCGTTATGCCCGGATCATGCCGGTGGTCCGCGAGCACGGTGCCGCGGTGGTGGCCCTCACCATCGACGAGGAAGGCCAGGCCCGTACCGCCGAGTGGAAGGTCCGGGTGGCCGACCGGCTCATCGAGGATCTGACCGGACGGTGGGGGCTCGAGCTCGCGGACATCCTCGTCGACACGTTGACCTTCCCGATCACCACCGGCCAGGAGGAGACCCGCCGGGACGCGCTGGAGACCATCGAGGCCATCCGGCGGATCGCGCAGCGATACCCGGGGGTGAACTTCACGCTCGGCGTCTCCAACGTGTCGTTCGGGCTGAACCCGGCGGCCCGGCAGGTGCTCAACTCGGTGTTCCTGCACGAGTGCGTGCGGGCCGGACTGACGAGCGCGATCGTCCACGCGAGCAAGATCCTGCCGATGGCGCAGATCCCCGACGATCAGCGTGAGGTGGCGCTCGACCTCATCTACGACCGCCGCCGCCCCGGGTACGACCCGTTGCAGCGGCTCATCGAGATGTTCGCCGGTGTCGACGCCTCTTCGACCCGGGCCGGCCGCGCCCAGGAGTTGGCCGCGTTGCCGCTTCCGGAACGGCTCAAGCGGCGCATCATCGACGGGGAGCGCAGCGGTCTGGAGGCAGACCTGAACGAGGCGTTGGCGGACCGGCCCGCCCTGGCGATCGTCAACGACATCCTGTTGGACGGGATGCGGGTGGTCGGTGAGCTGTTCGGTGCGGGACAGATGCAGCTGCCGTTTGTCCTGCAGTCGGCCGAGGTGATGAAGGCGGCGGTCGCGTACCTGGAGCCGTACATGGACCGCACCGACGACGTGGGCAAGGGCCGGATCGTGCTCGCCACGGTGAAGGGCGATGTGCACGACATCGGCAAGAACCTGGTGGACATCATTCTCTCCAACAACGGGTACGAGGTCGTCAACATCGGCATCAAACAGCCGATCTCGGCGATCCTCGACGCCGCCGAGCGGCATCGGGCGGATGCGATCGGGATGTCCGGGCTGCTGGTCAAGAGCACCGTCGTGATGAAGGAGAACCTTCAGGAGATGATGGCGCGGGGGGTTGCCCGCAGGTGGCCGGTTCTGCTGGGCGGTGCCGCCCTCACCCGCGCCTATGTCGAGGACGACCTTCGGTCGATGTTCGACGGTGAGGTCCACTATGCCCGGGACGCGTTCGAGGGTCTGGCGCTGATGGATCGGGTGATGGCCGCCCGGCGGGGCGGCCCGGCGGTGGTGGACGCCGAGCGGGAGGCGGTGCTGGCGGCTCGGCGGGCCCGCCGCCAGCGGCTTCGGGTGCAGGTGAGCGAGTCGCTTCCCGAGCTCGACGACGCTTCGGCGCGTTCGGATGTCGCCACCGATGTCGAGGTGCCCGCCCCGCCGTTCTTCGGTAGCCGGGTGGTCAAGGGGATCCCGCTGGCGGAGTACGCGGCGCTGCTCGACGAGCGGGCGACCTTCATGGGTCAGTGGGGTCTGCGTGGGGCGCGGGGCGGCGACGGCCCCTCGTACGAGGAGTTGGTGGTGACGGAAGGGCGACCGCGGCTGCGATACTGGCTCGACCGGCTCGCCGCCGATCGGGTGTTGGAAGCCGCCGTCGTCTACGGCTACTTCCCGGCCTATTCGCAGGGCAACGATCTGATCGTGCTCGATGAATCCGGTAGTGTCGAGCGGGCCCGGTTCTCCTTTCCCCGGCAACGGCAGGGTCGCCGGTTGTGCCTGGCCGACTTCTTCGCCACCCGCGAGTCCGGACGATTGGATGTGGTGGCGTTGCAACTCGTCACGGTCGGGCAGTCGATCAGCGAGTACACGGCCAAGCTGTTCGCGCGCCACGAGTATCGGGACTACCTGGAGGTGCACGGGCTCTCCGTCCAGCTCACCGAGGCGCTGGCGGAGTACTGGCACCGTCGGATCCGCAGTGAGCTGACCCTGTCGGGTGGGCGGACCGTGGCGGACGACGATCCGGCTGATCTGGCCGGGCTGCTGCGTACCGAGTACCGGGGCTGCCGCTACGCGTTCGGCTACCCGGCCTGCCCGAATCTGGAGGATCGCGCCAAACTGGTCGACCTGCTCGGGGCGGGGCGGATCGGCGTTCAACTGACGGAGGAGTTTCAGCTGGTGCCCGAACAGGCCACCGACGCCATCGTCGTGCACCATCCGGAGGCCAGTTACTTCAACGCCAGGTAGGAGCTCGGGGGAGGGGTTGCACTGGCCAGGTATCACCCGGCCGCCGTGTTGTTCGACATGGACGGCACGCTGATCGACAGCGAGCGGCTGTGGGACGTCGCGCTGGCCGAGTTGGCCGGGCATTACGGGGGCGTGCTGTCGCCGGGCGCCCGCCGGGCGATGGTCGGCGCGGGTATGGCGCAGGCGATGGCCATTCTGTACGACGACCTCGGTCAGCCTTGGCGGGACGCCGACTTCGGCGCGGCGTGGCTGCAGCGTCGGGTGGCGCAGTTGTTCGCGACCGAGTTGCGGTGGCGGCCGGGGGCGCGCCGTTTCCTGCGGGTGGTACGGGATGCCGGCATTCCGACCGCGCTGGTCACCTCGACCGCCCGTGACTTGGTCGAGGTGGCGTTGGAGACGCTCGGGCGGGACAACTTCGACGTGGTGGTCTGCGGTGACGAGGTGAGCGCGCCGAAGCCGGACCCCATGCCGTACCTGACGGCGGCCCGACGGTTGGCGGTGCCGATCCGCCGGTGCGTGGCCGTGGAGGACTCGCCGACCGGGGTGGCGAGCGCTCGGGCGGCCGGTGCCGCCGTGCTCGCCGTGCCGAGCGTGGTTGCGCTCGCTCCGCAGGTGGGGGTGTGTCTGCTGGACAGCCTGATGCGTGCGGATCTGGGGTTGTTGGCCGCGTTGCTCGGCGCGCCGGATCGGGTCGATGTCGATGTCTGATGGTCGACTGGGACGGTTGATCGGGCGGGGCGCCCCCGGGGGCGCCCCGCCCGATGAGTGCTATTCGTGTGCGATCGCGCCGAGCACGTTGAGCCGGGCTGCGCGGATCGCGGGTAGGGCTGCGGCGATGATCCCGATGACGGCGGCGAGTCCGAGGTAGAGTGCCATCTCGGACCAGGGCAGGACCAGGTTGTCGATGCCTTCGTCGCGCAGCGCGTGCACCGTGGCCGAGCCGAGTCCGGTGCCGACCGTCACTCCGAGCAGTGCGCCGAAGACCGAGATCACCATCGCTTCCACGGTGATCATCCACATGGTCTGGGCGCGGCCCAGGCCGATGGCACGGAGCATGCCGAGTTCCCGGGTCCGTTCCAGTACCGACAGGGCCAGTGTGTTGACGATGCCGAGCACCGCGATGACGATGGCCAACGCGAGCAGTACCCGGATCATCGTCAGTAGGTTGTCGAACTGGGCGGCTTGTTGCTCGATGAAGGTCGTTCGGTCGGCGACCGATACCTCGGGGTTGTCGGTGAGGAGGGCTTCGACTTTCGGCCGCACCCGGTCGACGTCGGTGCCGGGTGCGATCTGCAGGAAGGCGAGTACCGGTTGTGGGATGGCGAAGTCGGCTGCGGCTGCGGCGGGCAGGAGGAAGTCGCCGGGCAGTTCTTCCTGTGGGTAGAGGGCGACGATCCGGTAGCCGCGTGCCTCACCGCGGCTGAGCTGTACGGACACTGTTTCGCCGACTGACAGTCCGCGTTTCGCGGCCGCCTGCGTGGAGACCGCCATCTGCTCCGTGCCGAGCTGGTCGAGGGTGCCGGCCGTGACGGTCGGCTGGTAGATCGCGGCAAGCGCTGCCGGGTCGTTGGTGGCGGTGACGGCTTCCCGTCGTCCGTCGATCAGTGCCAGGTCGTGGTAGATGCCGGCTACCGCGCGCATCTCGGGTAGTTCGGCCGCGCGGTCGAGTACGGCGGGGTCGAAGCTCGGCGGCCGCGGCCCGGTCTGTGTACCGGAGATGACCAGTTGCGCTTGGATGGTGTCCGCGGTGCGGGCGGCGAAGCTCGACTTGGCTGAGTCGAGGACGACCGATACTCCGGTGACGAGCGCGATGCCTACCATGAGTGCGGCCGCTGTGATGGCGGTGCGGCGGGGGTTGCGGCCGGAGTTGAGCCGCCCGAGCCTGCCGGGCAGGGACCAGGAGAAGATTCGGCCGAGTAGCGAGACCACCGGGCGGCTGATGATCGGGGTCAGCAGTGCGACTCCGATGAACGCGAGCAGGATGCCGCCGAGGACCGCCCAGAGCGCCTGGTCGCCGGCCCGGCCGCTGAGTCCGAGGGTGAGTAGGCCACTTCCGGCCGTTGTGATCGCGGCGCCGGTCAGGGTGATTGCGGTCAGGGGCCGGTCCGGGGTGGCGATGTCCTGCATGGCCGCCACGGGTGGGATGCGGGAGGCGCGTAGCGCTGGCAGCGCCGCCGCGATCACGGTCACCGGCAGGCCGACGGCGAAGGCGCTGATCACTGCGGTCGGTGGCACGTTGATCCCGGCGAGTTCCAGCCCTTCGGCGAATCGTGTGAACAGGTGGGCCAGCAGGGTGCCGACGCCGATTCCGGCTCCGGTGCCGAGCGTCGCGGCGATCAGTCCGATGACGGCGGCTTCGGTCAGTACCGAGGTGATGACCTGGCGGCGGTTGGCGCCGATGGCACGCAGTAGCGCCAGCTCTCGGGTGCGTTGGGCGACGACGATGGAGAACGTGTTGATGATCAGGAAGGTGCCGACGAACAGCGCGACCGCCGCGAAGCCGAGCAGGATTCGGTTGACGAACGACAGCCCTTCTTCGAAGGCGTCGGCGGATTCGGTGGAGAGTTGCTCACCGGTCTTGACCATGAATCCGTCGCCGAGTCGGGCGGCGATGGTGTCGCGTAGGTCTGTCGGATCGACTCCGTCTGCGGCCTCGACCGTGATGCTGGTGAACACGTCGTGTTCGCCGAGCATGAGTTCTTGGGCGGCGGTTTCGGTGAAGGCGACCTCCTGTGCCCCGCCGAGGCTGTCGCGGCCGCCGCTGTAGCCCCAGATGCCGACGAGCGTGAATTCGCGTTTCGGTCGGTGGAGGCTGAGCACGCCGACCCGGTCTCCGATCTTGAGGCCGGCGGCCTCGGCGACGTACGCGTTGACGGCGATCTCGTGGTCGTCGATGGGGCCGCGCCCTTCGCGGAGTTCGATCAACTCGTTTTCGCCGAGCCAGTTGCCGCCGAGTTGTGGGGGGCCGAACGAGGTCAGTACTTTGCCGTTGGCGCCGATCACCCGGGCCCCGTCGGCGAGCACCGTTCCGTGTGCTTCGGCGACCCCGGGTATTCGGCGGACGGTTTCCACCAGGGGTGCGGGCAGGGGAGGGGTTGGCTGTTCCGCTTCGGACTCGCTTACCTTGATCTTCGGTTCGGCGGAGACCTGTACGTCGGTGGTGGCGTAGGCGTCGCGGAACAGGGCGTCGAACGATCGGCTGAGTGTGTCGGTGAGCACGAACGATCCCGACACGAACATGACGCCCAGGACGACAGCGAGGCCGGACAGGGTGAGGCGGATCTTGCGGGCTAGCAGATTCTTGAACGTGGCGCGCAGCATCAGTGATCGGCCTCGCTGAGTACGTCGAGACGTTTCATGGTGTCGAGCACCGTGTCGGGGGTCGGGTCGGTGAGTTCGGAGACGATCCGCCCGTCGGTGAGGAAGATCACCTGGTCGGCGTAGGAGGCGGCCACCGGGTCGTGGGTGACCATGACGATGGTCTGGCCGAACCGGCGGACCGAGTCGCGGAGGAAGCGCAGCACTTCGGCGCCGGAGCGGGAGTCGAGGTTGCCGGTCGGTTCGTCGGCGAAGACGACCTCGGGGCGGGCGACCAGGGCGCGGGCGCAGGCGACCCGCTGCTGTTGCCCGCCGGACAGTTGGGCGGGACGGTGGTCGAGCCGGTCTCGCAGGCCGACCGCCTCGATCACCTGGTCGAACCATTGCGGGTCGGGTTTGCGTCCGGCGATGGACAACGGCAGGAGGATGTTCTCTCGGGCGGACAGGGTCGGGAGCAGGTTGAATTGTTGGAAGATGAATCCGACCTTGTCCCGGCGTAGTCGGGTGAGTCGTGAGTCGCGCAGGCCGGTCAGTTCGGTGTCGCCGATCTCGATCGTGCCTCTGGTGACCGAGTCGAGCCCGGCCAGGCAGTGCATGAGGGTGGATTTGCCGGATCCGGAGGGACCCATGATCGCGGAGAATCGTCCCCGATGGAACTCGGCGCTGACGCCTCGTAGTGCGACCACCCGGGTCTCGCCGTCTCCGTAGATCTTCCACACGTCGCTTGCGCGGGCTGCCACGTCTTTGTGTGTCGCTGTTTCGATCACCGGGGTTCCTCCATGTCGAAGCGGTGCCGGTCGCCGTGATCTGGGCCGGCCGGCATCGTCGATTGTTCTCGCCCGGGGTGGTGTGTTTCGTCGGTCGGCGGGGGGAGACGGCACGGATTTCTGTCGCCGGGGACATCCCCGATCTCTGGTCAGGGTTGCCCGGGCCGCGGGTGGGGTGTGGTCGCGCCGCCGTGGTCGCGCGGGCGAACCAGTCCGGTGTCGTAGGCGAGGATCACGGCCTGTACCCGGTCGCGTAGGCCGAGTTTGGTCAGGAGTTTACCGACGTGGGTCTTGACGGTCGTCTCGCTCACCGACAGGGCGTCGGCGATCTCCGCGTTGGAGCGGCCGCCGGCCAGGTGGGTCAGGACTTGGCGTTCCCGTTCGGTGAGCACGTCGAGTGGGGTCGGCTTCGGCTGCGACGGGTCGGGTGGGGCGGTGATGGCGCGGTCCAGCAGGCGTCGGAGCAGCTGGGGGGCCAGTACGGTGTGGCCGGCCGCCACCGTGTGAATCGCGCTGACCAGGTCGTCCGCGGGTACGTCCTTGGCGAGCGCGCCGCTGGCTCCGGCGTGTAGCGCTTCGATGAGGTGTTCGTCGGAGTCGACGCAGGTGAGGACGAGTACCCGTACCGGCAGTCCGTCGGCGACGATCCGCCGGGTCGCGGCGACGGCGTCCAGTCGTGGTATCCGGGCGTCCATCAGCACCACGTCCGGCAGCAGCCGTCTGGCCAGGTCGACTGTTTCGACGCCGTCGTCGGCTTCGCCGACGATGTGCAGGTCGTCGCGGGCACCCAGCACGGTGCGGAGCCCGGTGCGCAGCAGCGGTCGCTCGTCGGCGAGGAGGAGCCGTATCGGTGTGGCGGGCCTCTTCGGCGGGTTCACAGGTCGGCGTCCACGGTGTCCGGGTCGTGGCCGGGTGGCGGCGAGTCCGGGTACGGCGGGGGTGTGCCACCGAAGGTCGGACAGATGGCCTGGTGGCTGCACCAGCCGCACAGTCTGCTCGGCTTGGGGCGGAAGTCGCGGGCGGCGGTGGCCTGCTCGATCGCCCGCCACAGGGCGAGCAGGGTGCGTTCGAAGCGCAGCAGCTCGTCGGCGTCGGGTGTGTAGTCGCAGACCTCGGCGTCCTTCAGGTAGAGCAGTCGCAGTACCCGTGGCACGACGCCGCGGGTGCGCCACAGCACCAACGCGTAGAACTTCAGCTGAAAGAGGGCGCGTGCTTCGAACGCCTCGCGGGGGGCGCCGCCGGTCTTGTAGTCGACCACCCGCAGCGACCCGTCGGGTGCGACGTCGAGGCGGTCGATGTAGCCCCGGATGAGCAGTTCGCCGGCGACGACGGCGGAGACGAGGCTTTCCCGTTCGGCGGGTTCCAGCCGGCGTGGGTCCTCCACCCGGAAGTAGCCGTCGAGCAGGTCGCGCGTCGAGGAGAGGAAGTCCTGCACCGTGTCCGGATCGTCGGTGGCGAACAGGGCGGCGAGCTCGGGCTGTTCGCCGACGAGTCGGGCCCACTGCGGTGCGATGAGCGCCGCCGCGGCGGCCGGGGTGCGTTCTGGGGCGGGCAGGTCGAACAGGTGCTCGAGCACGGCGTGCACCAGTGTTCCCCGTGCCTGCTCGACGGTGGGTTGTTCCGGCAGTCGGTCGATGCTGCGGAAGCGGTACAGCAGTGGGCAGGTTTTGAAGTCGGCGGCGCGGGACGGGGAGAGTGTCTTCGGCTCGGCCCGCGTCGAGCTGTGGTCGGTGCATGCCGCTGTCACCGCGTCCGCTGTCATGCTCCGGAGGTTATGCGACGGGTACGACGGGGGCGCGGCCCGGCCGGGTGTGCGGGCGGGCGGCGGTTCCGTAGCATCGGTGCGATGGACGACAGCGCCCCTCGCCCGGCCGACCGGCGTCCCGGCCTGATGCTCGGGCGTCTGCTCGGGATACCGGTCTATGTGAACACCTCCGTGTTTCTGCTCGCCGCGCTGGTCACGGTGACGTACGGGGCGTTCGCCCAGCGCCGGCTCGATGTGTCACCGGCCGCGGGTTACCTGGTGGGGTTCGGGTTCGTGGTCAGCCTGCTCGCCTCGGTGCTGTTGCACGAGCTCGGTCACGCCCTGACCGCGCGGCGGTTCGGTATCGGGGTGCGGGGCATCACCCTCGAGCTGCTGGGCGGCTACACGGAGATGGACCGGGACGCGCCCCGCCCCCGGGTGGATGTGCTGGTCTCGTTGGCCGGGCCGGCGGTCTCCCTGGGGCTCGGGTTGCTGGCCGCCGTGGTCGCCTACGCGCTGCCCGATCGCACTGTCGCCAGCCAGCTCGCTTTCCTGCTGGCCGCCGGTAATCTGATCGTGGCGGGGTTCAACCTGCTGCCCGGGCTGCCGCTCGACGGCGGTCGGGCGTTGCGGGCGGTGGTGTGGGCGGCCAGCCGGGACCGGCACTTCGGCACCGAGGTGGCCGGCTGGGCGGGCCGTGCGGTGGCGGTCGCCACCGCGGTGCTGGTGGTCCTGCCGGCCTTGGCGGGCACGTTGTCCCCGTTCGGGCTGGCGCTGATGCTGCTGGTGGCGTTCACCCTGTGGCGGGGTGCGGGGCAGGCGATCCGTAGCGCCCGTATCAGCCGCCGGCTCCCGTTCGTCGACGTCCGGCGGATGATGCGGCCCATCCACCCGGTGCCTACCGGGACGCCGCTGGCCGAGGCGCAGCGGCGGGGTGCCGCGGCCGGCCCGGCCGGTGCCCTGCTGGGGGTCACCGACTCCTCCGGTCGGCTGTTCGGGCTGGTCGATCCCGCCGCGGCGGCGGCGGTGCCGGTCGAGCGTCGGCCCTGGGTGGCGGTGGACACGGTGGCCCGCAGTACCGCCACGTTGCCGGTGCTGCCGGCTGATCTCGGCGGCGAGCAGGTGATCCGCGCCGTACAGGCCCGACCGGCGAACCTGTATGTGGTGACGGCGGGGGAAGATGTCCTCGGCGTGCTGCACATCGCCGATCTGGCGCAGTTCCTTGAGCCGAAACGGACGACTAACCGGTGACTCAGTCCACGACCTTTGACCGTGCGGTCCGACGCGGACCGTTCCGCCCGGGTGACCGGGTGCAGCTGACCGACCCCAAGGGGCGGACGAACCTGATCACGCTGGAGCCGGGTCGGGTGTTCCACACCCACCGGGGTGCCCTGCCCCACGACGAGATCATCGGGTCGCCCGACGGCAGCGTGGTGACCTCGACGGGCGGTACGAGCTATCTCGCGTTGCGCCCGTTGCTGGCCGACTATGTGCTGTCGATGCCGCGAGGCGCGCAGGTGATCTATCCGAAGGATGCGGCTCAGATCCTGGCCGAGGGTGACATCTTCCCCGGCGCGAAGGTGCTCGAAGCCGGTGTCGGGTCGGGTGCGTTGACCTGTTGGCTGCTGCGTGCCGTCGCCCCGGACGGTGAGGTGCACTCCTACGAGTTGCGGGCCGACTTCGCCGAGATCGCCCGCCGTAACGTGGAGGCGTACTTCGGTGGCCCGCACCCGGGCTGGCGGCTGCGGGTCGAGGATGTGCGGGACTGCGACGAGTCCGGGTTCGACCGGATCATCCTCGACATGCTGACCCCGTGGGAGGTGCTCGACGTGGTCGAGCGGGCCCTGGTGCCCGGTGGGGTCTTCATCGGCTACGTGGCGACCACCCCGCAGCTGTCCGAACTGGTGGAGGCGTTGCGCGAGCGGGGCGGGTTCACCGAGCCGCGGGTGTGGGAGACGCTGGTGCGTGACTGGCACGCCGAGGGGTTGGCGGTGCGCCCGGGTCACCGTATGGTGGCGCACACGGCGTTCCTGGTCTCCGCCCGCCGCCTGGCCCCGGGTGTGGTCGCCCCGCCGCGGCGGCGTAAGCCGAGCAAGGGCGCCGAGGCGTACGCGCAGCGCAAACGCGGTTCCGAGGAGGAGGGATGATTCCGCCGACCTTCGGTGCCCGGGATCTGCCGGCGGTGTTCCCGGACTGGTCGCCGTACCGGGATCTGGCCTCGGCCGCCCGGGCCTACCTGCGTGATCCGGAGGTGGCGTTGGAGGCGCTCGAGGAGGTGCTCGACGGTGGCGAGCCGCTCGGGTTCACCTTGGAGCGTTTCGTCAACGAGGTCAACGGGGTGTGGCAGGAGGTGGCCGTCTGCGACGGCAGCCGTCTGATCCTGTGGCACGGCGAGGATGTGCCCGACGGTGAGGATGCGCCCGGGGCGATGACGTCGTCGCTGCGGGTGGTGCCGTTGTGCAGCATCACCGAGGTCGGCTGCCGGCGTCGGCTGGTTCGGGACGAGCACGGGTTGTTGCGGGTCACCGGCGTGGACGTCTATCTGCTGCTCAGCACCTTGGACGAGAGCCATCCGCTGGATGAGCCGCACCAGCCGCGGCACGATGCGCTGCGGTTCGGTAAGACGTTGGAGGACGGCGGCGCCGGCCAGATCAGCCGGTTGGAGGAGTTCGCCCGCCTGGTCGCCGCCAGGGTCGGGCGGCCGCTGCGTTAGCTACTGCGCGTCCGGGCCGGCGATCTCGACGTCGTCGGCGCGGCGAAGCACGTGGATGCACTCGCCCGGGCACTCCCGGGCCGCGTCGATCACCTCCAGTCGCAGGTGGGCGGGGACGTCCGCGCGGCTGCCGGGGTCCTGCCGCAGTCGCCCGGATCCGTCCTTGACGTAGGCGAGGCCGTCGATGTCCAGTTCGAAGACCTCCGGGGCGTACTGGGCGCACAACCCGTCGCCGGTGCAGAGGTCCTGGTCGATCCAGACCTGCAGTTCGTCGGTCTCGGTCCGCACCGTCACCGCGTACCTCCCCATGCTTCTTCGCTCACGCTGACGGTACCCGACGGTGTTCGGCGGCCCGCGGGGCGCAGCGCGAACGATCGTGGTTTGCAAACGAGAGTGTCGGGAGGGTTCGGATCGTCGCCCGAACGGTTAGGGTTAGGGCAGGAGTTCAAGTCCGGGGAGGTGGGACGTGGCACGCAGCGACGACGCGGACTCGCGCGCCGCCCGGTGGGAGAAGGAGGCGCATGATCTCTCCACCCAGGTCGCGTTCCTGCAGGAGGAGCTCGCTCTGCTGCGCCGCAAGCTGAACGAGGGCCCTCGGCAAGTACGGCAGCTGGAGGAGCGGTTGGCCGCCACCCAGGCCCAGCTGGCGCGGCTCACCGAGAACAACGAGCGGCTGGTCAACACGCTCAAGGAGGCGCGCGCGCAGATCGTGAGCCTCAAGGAGGAGATCGATCGGCTCGCGCAACCGCCCAGCGGGTACGGGGTTTTCCTGGCCCGCAACGACGACGGCACGGTGGATGTCTTCACCGGTGGGCGCAAGCTGCGGGTCGCGGTCTCACCCGCGGTCGACGTGGGCCAGTTGCGGCGGGGTCAGGAGGTGCTGCTCAACGACGCGCTCAACGTCGTCGCCGCGCTCGGCTACGAGCGGGCCGGCGAGGTGATGATGCTCAAGGAGCTGCTGGACGGCTCGGACGGGCTGCCGGAGCGGGCGTTGGTGGTGTCCCACGCCGACGAGGAGCGGGTGGTCCACCTGGCCGACACGCTGGTCGGTGCGCCGCTGCGTGCCGGCGACTCCCTCCTGGTGGAGCCGCGGTCGGCGTACGCCTATGAGCGCATCCCGAAGAGCGAGGTCGAGGAGCTGGTCCTCGAAGAGGTGCCGGACGTCGACTACGGCGACATCGGCGGCCTGCAGACGCAGATCGAGCTGATCCGCGACGCGGTGGAGCTGCCGTTCCTGCACGCCGACCTGTTCCGGGAGCACCAGCTGCGCCCGCCGAAGGGCATCCTGCTCTACGGGCCGCCCGGCTGCGGTAAGACGTTGATCGCGAAGGCGGTGGCGAATTCGCTGGCCAAGCAGATCGCGGCCCGGCGCGGCGAGGAGAAGCACACCAGCTACTTCCTCAACATCAAGGGCCCGGAGCTGCTGAATAAGTACGTCGGGGAGACCGAGCGGCACATCCGGTTGATCTTCCAGCGGGCGCGGGAGAAGGCCGGCGAAGGCACTCCGGTCATCGTGTTCTTCGATGAGATGGATTCCGTGTTCCGCACCCGCGGTTCGGGTGTGTCCTCGGATGTGGAGAACACGATCGTCCCGCAGCTGCTGTCGGAGATCGACGGTGTGGAGGGGCTGGAGAACGTCATCGTCATCGGCGCGTCGAACCGGGAGGACATGATCGACCCGGCGATCCTGCGTCCGGGACGACTCGACGTCAAGATCAAGATCGAGCGTCCGGACGCGGAGGCGGCCAAGGACATCTTCTCCAAGTACATCCGCCCCGATCTGCCGTTGCACCCGGACGACCTGGCCGAGCACGGCGACGATCCGCAAACCACGGTCGAGGCGATGATCGAGGCGGTGGTCCTGCGGATGTACGCCGAGACCGAGGAGAACCGCTTCCTGGAGGTCACCTACGCCAACGGCGACAAGGAAGTCCTCTATTTCAAGGACTTCAACTCCGGCGCGATGATCCAGAACATCGTCGACCGGGCCAAGAAGATGGCCATCAAGGAGTTCCTCGCCACCGGCCGCAAGGGGCTGCGCCTGCAGCACCTGCTCGACGCGTGCGTCGACGAGTTCCGGGAGAACGAGGACCTGCCCAACACCACCAACCCGGACGACTGGGCTCGCATCTCCGGCAAGAAGGGCGAGCGGATCGTCTACATTCGAACCCTGGTCTCCGGGGGCAAGGGTGTGGAGGCCGGCCGGTCCATCGAGACGGCCAGCAACACCGGCCAGTACCTGTGACGCGTGCGTGGTCCGGTCGCCGGGCCACGCACGCCCAGGCGGTGGTCCGCGGGCGAGGGCGGCGGCGTCCTCGCCCGGCATGCCGCCCGGTGCGGTGCGCGGCGGGCTAGGCTCGACGCATGAGCGTACGGCGGATCATGGGCACCGAGGTCGAGTACGGCATCTCGGTGCCGGGACAGCCCGGGGCCAATCCGATGGTCACCTCGTCGCAGGTGGTCAACGCCTACGGTGCGCGTCCGGAGTTGACGCGCGGGGGGCGGGCCCGGTGGGACTACGAGGAGGAGTCGCCGCTTCGGGACGCGCGCGGTTTCACCTATTCCGGTGCGGTCTACGATCCGGCGGAGGCGCTCGCGGACGAGGACCTCGGCCTGGCCAATGTGATCCTCACCAACGGCGCGCGCCTCTACGTCGACCACGCCCACCCGGAGTACTCCACCCCGGAGGTGACCAACCCGCTGGACCTGGTGCGCTGGGACAAGGCGGGTGAGCGGGTGATGGCGGAGGCCGCGCGGCGCGCGGCGACGATCCCCGGCACCCACCCGATCCACCTCTACAAGAACAACACCGACAACAAGGGCGCCAGCTACGGCGCCCACGAGAATTACCTGATGCGGCGGCAGACGCCCTTCGCCGACCTCGTCACGTATCTCACCCCGTTCTTCGTCAGCCGCCAGGTGGTCTGCGGCGCGGGGCGGGTGGGCATCGGGCAGGACGGCTCGCAGCCGGGCTTCCAGATCTCCCAGCGGGCCGACTTCTTCGAGGTCGAGGTGGGTCTGGAGACGACACTCAAGCGGCCGATCATCAACACCCGCGACGAGCCGCACGCCGACGCCGACAAGTACCGGCGGCTGCATGTCATCATCGGCGACGCCAACCTGTCGGAGATCTCCACCTACCTGAAGGTCGGCACCACCGCGCTCGTCCTCACCATGATCGAGGAGAAGGCGGTCACCGCCGACCTGGGCATCGCCGATCCGGTCGCGGAGCTCAAGGCGATCAGCCACGATCCGTCGCTGACGCACCTGGTGCGGTTGCGGGACGGGCGGCGGCTGACCGGACTCGACCTGCAGTGGGCGTACCTGGAGCGGGCCCGTTCCTTCGTGGAGGACCGGTACGGCGACGATGTGGACGAGGCCACCGCGGATGTCCTCGACCGCTGGGAGGACGTCCTCACCCGGCTCGGTCGCGACCCCATGCTCTGCGCCGGGGAACTGGACTGGGTGGCCAAGCTGCGGCTGCTCGAGGGCTACCGGGAACGGGAGGGGCTGGACTGGTCGTCGCCGAAACTGCAGCTGGTCGACCTGCAGTACGCCGACGTGCGGCCGGAGAAGGGCCTCTACCACCGCCTGGTGCAGCGCGGCGCCATGCGAACCCTGCTGTCGGACGAGCAGACACGGACGGCGATGGTGGAACCGCCGGAGGACACCCGCGCCTACTTCCGCGGCCGGTGCCTGGCCCAGTACGGGTCGGAGGTGGTGGCGGCGAGCTGGGATTCGGTGATCTTCGACGTCGGTCGCGAGTCGCTGGTCCGGGTGCCCATGATGGAACCGGAACGCGGCACGAAGAAGCACGTGGGTGCGCTGCTCGACCGCTGCCCGAGCGCCAAGGACCTCCTGGAGGCGCTCACCGGCGGCTGAGCCCGGGTCGTGCCGCGCCGGGCCGGCCGGTGCGCGGCAGGATAGGTTTCTTGCAAGAGGGTGAGGAGGCAGCCAGATGGCAACTCGTGATACCGGAGGCCAGTCGCAGTCCGGCAAGGCACGCCGCGAGGAGGACGTGGAGCAGGTCGCGCCCGAGGTCAACCCGGAGGTGGCCGAGCGGCACGCGGAGATCTCCGAGGATGTCGACGATCTTCTCGACGAGATCGACGCGGTGCTGGAGGAGAACGCGGAGGAGTTCGTCCGCGGCTACGTCCAGAAGGGCGGCGAGTGAGCCGCGATCATCCCGGTGGATGACGGGGCGATACTCTGCTTCACGGCAAACCTGGGGTGCGCCGGGCGGGCGGCCGCGGCGGCCAGTCGATCACGTGGCGGGAAGGACTTTCGTGGCAGCGGGTTTTGATCCTTTCGGTCGGCTACCGGACGTGTTCATCAACGCGGGCACGTCGTCGTTCACGCAGTTCCTGAGCATGGCGGCGCCCGAGCTGCTGCCGGGCCGCAGGCCGCTGCCGCCGGGGGTGGCCGCCGACCTCGCCCCGCACGCCACGACGATCGTGGCGATCTCCTGCACGGGCGGCGTGGTGATGGCCGGCGACCGGCGCGCGACCATGGGCAACCTGATCGCCAGCCGGGACATCGAGAAGGTGCATCCGGCCGACGCGTACTCGCTGGTGGGCATCGCCGGCACCGCGGGCATCGGCATCGAGTTGATCCGACTGTTCCAGGTGGAGCTGGAACACTACGAGAAGATCGAGGGCGCGTCGCTGTCTCTCGACGGCAAGGCCAACCGGCTCGCGTCGATGATCCGCGGGAACCTGGGCGCGGCGATGCAGGGCCTGGCGGTGGTTCCGCTGTTCGCCGGCTACGACCTGGACGCCGCCGACCCGGGCAGGGCCGGGCGCATCTTCAGCTTCGACGTCACCGGAGGCCCGTACGAGGAGCGCGGCTTCGACGCGATCGGCTCGGGCGCGGTGTTCGCCAACTCGGCGTTGAAGAAGCGCTACCGTCCGGGGCTCGGCGTGGACGAGGCGGTGCGTCTGGCGGTCGAGGCGTTGTACGACGCCGCCGACGACGACACGGCCACCGGCGGTCCGGACCTGACCCGCCGCATCTACCCGGTGGTGATGACCGCCACGGCGGAGGGCACCCGTCGGCTCAGCGACGGTGAGACGGCCGAGGTCGCCGAGGCGGTCGTCGCCGGTCGCATGGAGAATCCCGGCGGATGAGCGTCCGCCCGCCCCGTCCACCCCACGCATTCTGACCAGCTCGAAGGAGACTTGCCGCCGTGGCCATGCAGTTCTACGCCTCGCCAGAGCAGATCATGCGCGACCGTTCCGAGTTGGCGCGCAAGGGCATCGCGCGCGGCCGTAGCGCGGTGGTGCTCAGCTACGAGGGCGGTGTGCTGTTCGTCGCCGAGAACCTGTCCAGCGCGCTGCACAAGGTCAGCGAGATCTACGACCGGATCGGGTTCGCCGCGGTCGGGCGGTACAACGAGTTCGAGAACCTGCGCCGGGCGGGCGTGCGCATGGCCGACCTGAACGGGCTCAGCTACGACCGCCGGGACGTCACCGGACGGGCTCTGGCGAACGCGTACGCGCAGACCCTCGGCGCGATCTTCACCGAGCATTCGAAACCGTTCGAGGTGGAGATCTGCGTCGCGCAGGTCGGCGCGGCGCCGGAGGACGACGAGCTGTACCGGTTGACCTACGACGGCTCCGTCAACGACGAACCCGGCTGCATGGCGATGGGCGGCCAGGCCGAGGCGGTGTCGTCGGTGCTGCGCACCGAACACCGCAACGACATGCCCCTCGGGGACGCGGTCCGGTTGGCGGTGCGCGCGCTCGGCAGCGTCGGGGGTGAGGGGGGCGCTGCGCGCACGATCGCCGCCGACCAGTTGGAGGTGGCGGTCCTGGACCGTCGCCGGGTGGGGCGTACCTTCCGGCGCATCACCGGTGCGGCGCTGGTGGAGCTGCTCGGCGGCGAAGCGAGCGGTGCGGGCGGTGACGGGGCGGCGGAGAAGCGGCCGCGGGGCCGCAAGGCGGACCCGGCCAAGCCGACCACCTCGGCCGGGTCCGCCGACCTGGAGGACAAGGCGTCCGCCGAGCGGCCGGACACCGAGGCGAGTCCGGAGTAGTCCGCGGGCGCCGTGTTCCGCGGCGATACTGACCGACGGCGCTTCGGGCGGCTACTGTCTGAGCATGGATCGGCGAATCTTCGGCCTCGAGACCGAGTACGGCGTCACCTGCACCTATCGTGGGCAGCGCAGGCTCTCCCCGGACGAGGTGGCCCGCTACCTGTTCCGTCGGGTCGTCTCGTGGGGTCGGTCGAGCAACGTGTTCCTGCGCAACGGGGCCCGGCTGTACCTGGACGTCGGATCGCATCCCGAGTACGCCACGCCCGAGTGCGATTCGGTGCCCGATCTGGTCGCCCACGATCGGGCGGGCGAGCGGATCCTGGAGGGTCTGCTGGTCGATGCGGAGAAGCGGCTGCACGACGAGGGCATCGCCGGTGAGATCTACCTGTTCAAGAACAACACCGATTCGGCCGGTAACTCGTACGGCTGCCACGAGAACTACCTGGTCTCCCGGCACGGGGAGTTCGGCCGACTGGCCGATGTGCTGATCCCGTTCCTGGTCACCCGTCAGCTGATCTGCGGTGCCGGGAAGGTGCTGCAGACCCCGCGTGGGGCGGTCTACTGTCTGTCGCAGCGTGCCGAGCACATCTGGGAGGGCGTCTCCTCCGCGACCACACGCTCCCGTCCCATCATCAACACCCGGGACGAGCCGCACGCCGACGCCGAGCGGTACCGGCGGCTGCACGTCATCGTCGGCGACTCCAATATGAACGAGGTCACCACCTTGCTGAAGGTGGGTGCCGCCGACGTCGTGCTGCGGATGATCGAAGCCGGTGTGGCGATGCGCGATCTGTCGCTGGAGAACCCGATCCGCGCGATCCGGGAGGTGTCGCACGACATCACCGGGCGGCGCAAGGTGCGGCTGGCCTCCGGCAAGGAGATCAGCGCCCTGGAGATCCAGCAGGAGTACCTGGCCAAGGCCGGCGAGTTCGTGGAGCGTCGCGGCGGCGACCAGACCGCCAAGCGGGTCGTGGAGCTGTGGGGCCGGGTGCTGCAGGCGGTGGAGACCGGCGACCTGGACCCGGTCGCACGGGAGATCGACTGGGTGACCAAACTCAAGCTGATCGAACGCTACCAGCGCAAGCACGACCTGCCGCTGTCCCATCCGCGGATCGCCCAACTCGACCTCGCCTACCACGACGTGCGTCGGGGTCGTGGGCTCTACCAGCTGCTGGAACGGCGCGGCCAGGTCGACCGGGTCACCACCGACCTGGAGATCTTCGCGGCGAAGGAGACGCCGCCGCAGACCACCCGGGCCCGGCTGCGCGGCGAGTTCATCCGGCACGCGCAGGAGAAGCGGCGCGACTTCACCGTCGACTGGGTGCACCTGAAGCTCAACGACCAGGCGCAGCGCACGGTGCTGTGCAAGGACCCGTTCCGCGCCTACGACGAGCGCGTCGAGCGTCTGATCGCGAGCATGTGACCGCCCACCGGCCGGTCGGCCGGTGGGCGGGCTCGGGGCGAGCGGGTAGGCTCGTAGCGCTATGAGCCACCCCGACCCCGCTGCGTCCGGCGGCACCGGCCGGCCCCGCGTCGAGCCGACGAACTGGATCGACCGCCGCCGCCAGAAGATCGCCGACGAGATCGCCCGCAACCGGCGTGGCGACTACATCGTGCCCACCTGGGTGCTGGCGTTGACGCTGGCGTTGATCGTCGGTGGCTGGATCACGCTGATCGTGCTGGCCGATTAGCCGGTCGGCGTCGTCGTCCGATCGAGCAGCCGCGCCGCGTGCCGCCCGGCCGCGGCTGCCGCGAGGAAATACGCGGGATCCTCGTCCAGCCCCCGCCCCATGGTCGACAGCGCGACGGGTACGGCCCGCAGCGCCGCGTCGAGTCCGTCCGTCGACACTCGCACGATCCGGTGTCGCCGCGCCAACCGGGCCAGCGGCTCGGCCAGCGCGGCGTCGAGCTTCGCACCCAGTCCGCAGGGCACCACCAGGTCCGCCGGTGCCAGCGCCACCCGACCGTAGGCGGTGACGCTGTGGTGGGACAGCCCCCGGTGGCGCGGCCGCGGGTCGGCGGTGGAGATGCGCAGCGAGCCGATCGGCCGGCCGCCGAGGACGGCGGCGGCGTTGACCGCCTCGCCGACGGCGACCCCGGAGAACCCCCACCGGGTTCCGGTGCCGAGGTTGCCGGGGCCCTGCGCGACCACCGCGATGTCGGCGTCGAGCGCGTGGCGGGCGGCCAGCAGCCCGCTGTGCACGTTGGTGGCCTCCAGGTCGCCGCCGAACGCCTGGCCGACGGTCACCGTGGCGACCAGTTCGTCGCGCAAGCCGGCCAGGGTGCGGGAGAACCACGCCGGAAGCGCCCCGCCGTCGGTCATCACGTAGGCGATGCGGGCCCCGGGCGCGTCGGCGCGGATGCCGGCCACGATCGCCGGCAGCGCCGAGTGCAGGTCGGCGGTGACGACCGGCATGCCGGCCAGGTCGTCGGCCTCGGCCAGGGCGGGCCGGTGGGGTGAGGCCTCCTCGTCCGCGCCGAGCAGGATCGGCTGCAACGGCGTGTACCGGGCCTTCACCAGGTGGCCGGCGTCCCGGCTGGTGCCGGCACCCGGCGGGTCGGGTGGCAGCCGGTCGGGTAGCGCGACGACCAGCGCCCACCCGCCGGTGCCGAGACCCATCAGCAGCGCGCCGACGTTCAGCAGCACCCGGTCGCCGGGCTCGGGTCGCCCGATGAGCGCCGGGTAGGCGAGGGCGCGGACCCGGGTGCCGTCGGTGAGGTCCACGTCGAGCTCCACGGTGCCGTGCCATTCGCGGCGCAGGGCCGCCACCGTCCCGGACCGCCATCGCAGCATACGGGGCACGTTAGCGGCCGCAGTCGCAGCGGGGCGCGGCAGGTGACGCGCCGCGGTGCGGGGGTTCGCGGCAGGGTTGCGGCTGCTACCGTCTGGGGAGTGTCGCGCAGCCGTACCGAACGCCTGGTCAACCTTGTGATCTGCCTGCTGTCGACGCGGAGGTTCCTCACCGCTGCGCAGATCGCGGCGACGGTGCCCGGTTACGAACACGACCCGGACGATCCGCGGGCGCATGAGGCGTTTCAGCGCAAGTTCGAGCGGGACAAGGCCGAGTTGCGTGAGCTCGGTGTGCCGTTGGAGACCGGGACGGCGAGTGTCTTCGACACCGAGGTGGGCTACCGGATCGCCCGGCGCGAGTACGCGCTGCCCGACATCCCGCTGGAGCCCGACGAGGCGGCCGCGGTCGGGATCGCCGCCCGCCTGTGGCAGCACGCCGGGCTCGCCGCGGCCGCCTCGTCGGGACTGGCCAAACTGCGGGCCGCCGGGATTGACGTCGACCCGCACGCCACGCTCGAGGTGGAGCCGGTGGTGACCGTCGATCCGGCGTTCGCTGCGCTGGCCGCGGCGGCTCGGGAACGTCGCACGGTGGTCTTCGACTACCGGGTGCCGGAGCAGGACGCGCCGAGCCGTCGTCGGCTGCAGCCGTGGGGAGTCGTCTGCTGGCGCGGCCGCTGGTATGTGGTCGGCCACGACCTGGACCGGGTGGCGACCCGCTGCTTCCGCCTGTCCCGTGTCGTCGGCCCGGTCCGGGCGACCGGTGAACCGGGTGCCTACGTGCCGCCCGCCGACATCGATCTGATCAGCCACGTCGCCCGATGGTCGGGGCCGGCGGAGCATCGCGGCCAGGCGACGGTGCTGGTGCGGCCCGGTCGGGCGGTGGGGTTGCGCCGCTGGGCGCGGGCCGTCTGCCCCGATCCGGACGGCGACCGGCTCATCCTGCCCTACGGCGATCCCGAGGCGTTGGCCGCGACTTTGGTCCGCTACGGCGCGGACGTGCTCGTGCTCGACCCACCGCAGGTGCGGGAGGCGGTCATCCAGCGGTTGAAGGAGATCGTCGTGCGTCACGAGTCGACCGGGGTGCCGGCATGAGCGCGCCGGCCCAGCGGGGTTCCCGGGGTTCGGTCGACCGGCTGGCCCGGCTGCTCAACCTGGTGCCCTACCTGCTCGCCCGCCCGGGCGTGCGCATCGCCGACGCGGCCGCCGACCTGGGGGTCGGGGAGCGGCAGTTACGCGACGACCTCGAGCTGCTGTGGGTGTGCGGGCTGCCCGGTTACGGACCGGGTGACCTGATCGACATGGCGTTCGACGGGGATCGGGTCACCATCACCTACGACGCCGGGATCGACCGTCCGCTGCGGCTGACCCCGGACGAGGCGCTCGCCCTGATCGTCGCGCTGCGGATGCTCGCGGAGATCCCCGGCATGGCCAACCGGGACGCGATCGAGCGGGCGCTGGCGAAGATCGAAAGCGCGGCGGGTGAACTCGGCGACGCGCCCGTGGAGGTCCGGCTGCCGGGCGGGGACGACCGGCTGGACGCGTTGCGGGAAGCGGTGCAACGTCGCCGCGCGCTGCGGATCACCTACTACAGCGCGACCCGGGACGAGACCAGCGAGCGGGTGGTGGACCCGATTCGGGTGCTGATGGTCGGCGGGCGGGCGTACCTGGAGGCCTGGTGCCGGCGGGCCGAGGCGGTGCGGCTGTTCCGCGCCGACCGCATCGACGCGATGGTCGAGTTGGCCGAGCCGGCCGCGGCCCCGCCCGAAGCGCGGCGGCACGACGTGAGCGACGGGGTGTTCCGTCCGTCGCCGAAGCTGCCGTTGGTCACCCTCCGCGTGGGTCGGGCGGGTCGGTGGATCACCGAGTACTACCCGTGCGAGCAGGTGGTCACGGGGGGCGATGCGGGGGACCCGGCCGGTGAGGAGTGGCTGGTCTCGCTGCGGGTCGGCGACCTGGACTGGGCGCGCCGGTTCGTGCTCGGGCTCGGACCGGACGTCACCGTGGTGTCCCCGCCCGAGCTGGTCGAGGAGGTCCGCCGGCAGGCGCGGGCGGCGTTGGCCGCGTACGAGGTCGCGCGTGGCTGACCGACGGCCGACCGTCCGCGCACTAGGCTGGCCGCATGGTGCGGTGGATCGTGCTCGCGACGGTGTCGGTGGCCGTGGTCACGTTGGCGGCCGCGGTGCGGTCGGTGCTGGTCCGGTTGCCGCGGCTGCGCCGGTCGGCGATCGCGCTGCAGCGGCACCGGGCGCGGGCCGAGGCGTTGCAGCACAGCGTTTCGCGCCTGCAGGAGCGGGTGACCGTCCTGCGGGGCCAGGCGGAGTCGGCGCGGCGCCGCACCGCGCGGCGCGGCCGCTGAGCGGCGGTGTCGGGCGACGAGCGGAAATCCGCGCGGCCGACCGGTGGCGTGCGGCCGTCGCACGCATACGATGGGACTGACCACCCCGACGAAGACCAACCGGAGTTGACATGGGTCTGAAGCCCTGGCACATCGCCGTACTCGTGGTCGTGCTGATCCTGCTGTTCGGCGCGAAGCGGCTGCCCGACGCGGCACGCTCACTGGGCCGGTCGCTGCGGATCCTCAAGGCCGAGACCAAGGGCTTGATGGACGACGAGAAGAACCTGGCGGAGAAGGCGGACGCGCAGGTGGCTCGCCAGCCGCTCCCGCCGACCGACGCGCAGCAGACCGGTCCGACCCCGCCCTCCCCGGCCGCGTCCCAGATCGTGGACCAGCGCGCCCGCGACAACTGACCGGGCGGCCGAGCATGGGCTTCGCCCTGCGCCGGCGCGGTCCCAGCAACTTCCAGCGGGCCGCCGACGGCTCGATGACGCTCGTCGAACACTTCCGGGAGTTGCGCAGCCGGCTGTTCAAGGCGACACTGGGCATCCTCGCCGGTCTCGTCGTCGGCTACTTCCTCGCCGACCCGGTCTTCCACCTGCTGTCGGAGCCGTACTGCAGTCTGCCGGACGCGCGTAAGCCGGACGGAAGCTGCCAGAACTTCCTCATGCTGGCGCCGACCGACGGTTTCGTGCTGAAACTGAAGCTGGCGTTGTGGCTGGGGCTGATCATCGGCGGGCCGGTGTGGCTCTACCAGCTGTGGGCGTTCATCGCCCCCGGTCTGCACCGGCACGAGCGCAAGTGGGCGTACGTGTTCGTGTCGATCGCCGCGCCGCTGTTCGTCGGCGGTGCGGCGCTGGCCTACTTCGTGGTCGACAAGGGCCTGTCGTTCCTGCTGGAAGCCGGAGTCACCGGGGTCTCGTCGCAGCTTGAGGTGACCCGGTACATCTCGTTCGTCACCACCATGATCCTGCTGTTCGGTGTCGGTTTCGAGTTCCCGCTCGTCCTGCTGATGCTGAACTTCACCGGCGTGGTGAGCGCGCGACGGCTGGCCGGCTGGTGGCGGGTGGTGGTGTTCCTCTGTTTCGCCTTCGCCGCCGTCGCCACGCCCGACCCGGGCCCGTTCGGGATGATCCTGCTCGCCCTCGCGTTGTCCCTGCTGTACTTCATCGCGCTCGGTGTGGCGTTCCTGTACGACAAGCGGCGCGGTCGCGGCAAGGAACTCTACGACGGCCTGGACGACGACCGGGCCTCCGAGCTGGATCACCGGCCCGAGCCGGTGGATGCCCTGGAACGGGTCGACGAGGTCGAGCCGGTGTCCGCGCCGGCCCCGCTGGACCGCCGCTTCGACGACACCACCTGACCGGTGGCCGGCGGTAGCCGGACCGGGCCGGGGGACGGTACGGTGCTCGCCGTGACCGTCGAAGATCAGCGCCGCGCCGCATCGTTGGACGCCGTCTCGGACGGCCCGGTCGCGGTGCTGGTCAATCCGACCGCCGGCGGCGGCCGGCACCGCCGGCTGATACCGACGGTGCTGGAGCGGTTACGGTCCACGGGCCGGCCCGTTCGGGTCCTCGACGCCGCCGATCCGACGCAGGCGGAGGCGGTCTGCCGGGCCGCCGTCGCCGACGGGGCGGCGGCGCTGGTGACGGTCGGTGGCGACGGCACGGTCCACTTGGCGCTGCAGGCGGTGGCCGGTACGGCGGTGGCGTTCGGTCCGGTGCCCGGCGGCACCGGCAACGATTTCGCCACCGGCACCGGCTACCCGGCCGACCCGCTCGCCGCGCTCGCGGTGATCGTCGACGCGCTGCACGCCGGGCGTGGTCGTGCCGTGGACCTCGCCCGGGTGGTCGGGCCGGACGGCGGGCACCGCTGGTACGGGGCGGTGCTGGCCGCCGGCTTCGACGCGATCGTCAACGAGCGCGCCAACCGGATGCGCTGGCCGCGGGGACCGCGCCGGTACGACCTGGCCATCCTGGTCGAGTTGGCCCGGCTGCGTCCGCGGCGGTACACGCTGCGGATCGACGGCCGGGAGGAGCAGGTCGAGGCGGTGCTGGTGGCGGTCGGTAACGGTCCGAGCTACGGCGGCGGGATGCTGATCTGCCCGGCGGCCGACCCGACTGACGGGCTGCTCGACCTGCTGGTGGCCGGACCGGTCAGCCGGACCACTCTGGTGCGCGTCAAGCCGCGCATCTACCGGGGCACCCACGTGGATCACCCGATGGTGCGCAGCTACCGGGCCGGGACCGTCGGGTTGGCCGCCGAGGGAATCACCACCTACCTCGACGGTGAACGCGGCCCCCGGCTGCCGGTGGAGATCACGGCGGTGCCGGGGGCGGTCCGGTTGCTGCGTTGACCGTTCAGGCACGCAACACCAGATCGAGCACCGCGGTGAGCCCGTTGGGCCGTCCCGGCTCCGCCGCCGGCAGGACCAGGGCCGCGCAGCCGGCCGCCACCGCACCCGCGTCGGCCGGGGTGTCACCCACCATGAGGGTGCGTTCCGGGTCGACGCCGAGCAGCCCGCAGGCCCGCAGGAAGATGGCCGGGTCCGGTTTGCAGCGCCCCACCTCGTAGGACAGCACGAACCCGCGGACCAGTTCGGCCAGCCCCCAGGCGTCGAACAGCGGCCGGATGTCGAAGCCGATGTTGCTGACCACGGCGACCGGCACACCCGCCGTGCGCAGGGCGTGGAGCACCGCGGTGGTCTCCGGGTACAGCAGCCAGCCCTCCGGCCGCAGCTTGCGATCGTAGAGCGCGTCGGGAAGCCCGTCGATACCGCTGTCCACGGTCTCGGCCAGGCCGGTGTAGGCGGCGCGGTGGGCGGGCGGGTAGAGGTCGCGTTCGGCCCACACCTCGATCAGGTGCGGCGGGATGCGGGCCGGCAGCGGGCCGCCGGCGCGGCCGGCCGCGACCAGACGGTCGGCGAGCACGGTGGCCCGGACCGGGTCGAGGGTCACCCCGCACGCTCGGGCCGCGGCCTGGACCCAGGCGACCGACTCCTCGACCTGGGCGAGCGTGCCGTGGAAGTCGAAGAGGACGGCGTCGATGGGCCGGCGCTGCGGCGCGGGGCCGGCACCGGGGTCACTCGAGGCGCGGGACGCGCCGGCTGGGAACGGTTGGGCTTGCTCCGGCACGCCTGCACCTTATCGAGCGGTCGGCGGCGGGCCGATCGGCGGCCTTGCCGCCGCGAGTTCCGACGGCGCACTAATCTTGGCGGTATGTCGAGCCCCGCCGAGCGGTACGCGGCGGCACGCCGCCGGGCCGCGCAGGCCGCCAGGTATCCCGCGCTGGAGGAGTTCGCCCTCGACCTCGGGTTTGACCTCGACGACTTCCAACGGGAGGCCTGTCAGGCCCTGGAGGGCGGCAGCGGGGTGCTGGTGTGCGCCCCCACCGGTGCGGGCAAGACCGTCGTCGGAGAGTTCGCGGTGCACCTGGCACTGCGTGGGACCGGGGCGGACCAGCCGGTGCGCAAATGCTTCTACACCACTCCGATCAAGGCGTTGTCCAACCAGAAGTACCACGATCTGGTGGCCCGTCACGGGGCGGCGCGGGTGGGTCTGCTGACCGGCGACAACGCGATCAACGGTGATGCGCCCGTCGTGGTCATGACCACCGAGGTGCTGCGCAACATGCTGTACGCGGGCTCGGCCGCGTTGCACGGGCTGGCGTACGTGGTGATGGACGAGGTCCACTACCTCGCCGACCGGCTGCGGGGGCCGGTGTGGGAGGAGGTGATCATCCACCTGCCGCCGTCGGTCACCCTGGTGTCGCTGTCGGCGACGGTGTCCAACGCCGAGGAGTTCGCCGACTGGCTGGTCACCGTGCGCGGGCAGACGCAGGTGGTGGTCAGCGAGCACCGTCCGGTCCCGCTGTGGCAGCACATGCTGGTCGGCCGTCGCATGTTCGATCTCTTCCACGACGTGGACGCGGCGCGCAAGCACGATGTGCACCCGGAGCTGCTGCGCTACAGCCGGGAGCTGCTGCGTCGGATCGAGTTCAGCGACGGGCGGCCGCGGCGCGGCGGGCGGGGCCACCGTTGGCGGGGCCCCAGCCGCCCGGAGATCGTCGAGCGGCTCGATCGGGAGGGGCTGCTGCCGGCGATCGTGTTCATCTTCAGCCGTGCCGGCTGCGACGCCGCCGTCGCGCAGTGCCTGGCGGCGGGGCTGCGGCTGACCGGCGCGGAGGAGCGGGCCGAGATCCGGCGGCTGGTGGAGGCGCGGATCAGCGCCATCCCCGCCGAGGACCTGTCGGTGCTGGGCTACTGGGAGTGGCTGGACGGCCTGGAGCGGGGTATCGCCGCCCATCACGCCGGGATGCTGCCGGCGTTCAAGGAGGTCGTCGAGGAACTCTTCGTCAACGGCCTGGTCAAGGTGGTGTTCGCCACCGAGACCCTCGCTCTCGGTATCAACATGCCCGCGCGCTGCGTCGTGCTGGAGCGTCTGGTGAAGTTCAACGGCGAGGCGCACGTCGACCTCACCCCCGGCGAATACACCCAGCTGACGGGCCGGGCCGGGCGGCGGGGGATCGACGTCGAAGGGCATGCGGTGGTCGTCTGGTCCCCGGAGACCGATCCCCGCCACGTCGCCGGTCTCGCCTCGACCCGCACCTATCCGCTGCGGTCGAGTTTCCGCCCGTCGTACAACATGGCGGTGAATCTGGTCGGCTCGGTCGGCACCGACGCCGCCCGGCAGCTGTTGGAGTCGTCGTTCGCCCAGTTCCAGGCCGACCGGTCGGTGGTGGGGCTGGCCCGGCAGGTGCAGCGCAACGTGGAGACGATCGCGGCGTACGCGGCGGAGATCCGCTGCGAGCACGGCGACTTCGACGAGTATTTCGCGCTGCGCCGCGCTTTGGCGGAGCGGGAGCGGGCGTTGGCCCGCCAAGGGCAAAGCCAGCGGCGGGCCGCCGCCGTCGCCTCCCTGGAGCGGCTGCGGGTCGGCGATGTGATCCGGGTGCCGTCCGGGCGGCGGGCCGGTCTCGCCGTGGTGTTGGAGCCGGGCGGCAACGGCTTCGGCGAGCCGCGGCCGCTAGTGCTCACCCAGGACCGGTGGGCGGGCCGGATCGGCGCCGCCGACTTCCCGACGCCGGCCGAGGTGCTCACCCGGATCAGGGTGCCCAGGAACTTCAACCCGCGTTCGCCGGCGGATCGCCGGGATCTGGCTGCGGCGGTGGTCGCCACCGGCCTCGATCGCCACGGCGGGCGCCGGCGGGGACGGTCGCGGGCGGCGGAGGATGAGACGCTGGTCCGGTTGCGCGGCGAGCTGCGCCGCCACCCCTGCCACGCCTGCCCGGAGCGGGAGGAGCATGCGCGTTGGGCGGAGCGGCGGTGGCGGTTGGAGCGGGATACCGAGGAGTTGCGCGAGCGGGTCGCCGGGCGTACCGGTTCGCTGGTGCGCACCTTCGACCGGATATGCGGTCTGCTGACGGCCCGCGGCTACCTGTCCCCGGACGACGGGGTCACCGACGCCGGTCGCACGTTGGCCCGCATCTGGACGGAGGCGGATCTGCTGGTCGCCGAGTGCCTGCGGCGCGGGGTGTGGGAGGGGCTGTCGCCGGCGGAGTTGGCCGGGGCTGTCTCCGTGCTGGTCTACGAGTCGCGGCGGGAAGGCGAGGAGCGTGCGTCGCTGCCGCGCGGCCCGGTGGCGGACGCGGTGGCCTCGACCCTCAAGCTCTGGTCGGAACTGGAGGCCGATGAGGCCGAGTGGGGCCTCGAGGTGACGCGGGAGCCCGAACTCGGGTTCGTCTGGCCGATTTACCGGTGGGCGCGGGGCGAGGCGTTGGCGAAGGTGCTCGCCAGCGGCAGCCTCGAGGGGGAGATGCCCGCGGGGGATTTCGTCCGCTGGGCGCGGCAGGTCGCCGATCTGTTGGGGCAGGTCGCCGACGCCGCCGGGGCGTCAACGAGTCTGCGTTCCACCGCCCGCCAGGCGATCGGCGTGATCACCCGGGGGGTCCTGGCCTACTGACCTCCCCGCGATCTTGCAGTTCTGGTTGATGTTCCGTCCCGTTATGCCCTGTTCGCCGACCCCGAAAGTGCAAGATCACGCGGAAGGGGGGAGGGCGTCGACGAGTCTGCGGCACGGCCCCGTCAGGTTCCATCCCTCCGCCAGCGCCCGCAGCCGGTCCGGGTCGACCGGCGCCGACGGCAGGTCGGCGGCCGCCGGCGGCAGCGGGACGTCCCGGGCCACCCGCACCACCTGCGGCGTCACCGCCAGATACTCCCGGGCGGCCGTCAGCCGGGCGCGCAGCCCGGGTGCCAGGTCGGCCGCCGGGTCGTCGAGCGCGGCGAGGACCCCGGCGAGGCTGCCGTAGCGGGTGATCAGCCGTGCCGCGGTCTTCTCACCGACTCCGGGCACCCCGGGCAGACCGTCGCTCGGATCGCCGCGCAGCGCGGCGAAGTCGGCGTAGCCGGCCGCCGGAACCCCGTACTTCGCCTCAACCGCGGCACCGTCGCAGACCTCCAGCTTCGCCACCCCCCGCCCGCAGTAGAGCAGCCGCACCGGCTTGGCGTCGTCGACGAGTTGGAACAGGTCCCGGTCGCCGGAGGCCACCTCGATCGGGCCCGGCTGGCCGGCGGCGAGTGTGCCGAGGACGTCGTCGGCCTCGTAGCCGTCGACGCCGACCACGGCGATGCCGACCGCGTCGAGCACCTGGAGGATGATCGACACCTGCGGGGTGAGGGTGTCGGGCACCTGCTCGCCGCCGTCCGCGGCGACGCGGTGCGCCTTGTACGAGGGCAGCAGCGCCACCCGCCACGCCGGGCGCCAGTCGTTGTCGACCGCGCAGACCATCCGATCCGGGCGACGGGTGCGGATCAGGGTGGCCAGCATGTCCAGGAACCCGCGGACCGCGTTGACCGGGCTGCCGTCGCCGGCGCGCGCGGCGGATTCCGGCACGCCGAAGTACGCGCGGAAGTAGAGGCTGGGAGCGTCGACGAGCAGCAACGGGCGTGGATCCACGTCGTTCAGCCTGACACAGCCGGGCGGCGGCCACGAGCCCGGACGGAGCGGTTCCCGCCCCCGGCCAAACGAGCGTTAAGCTTGCATCCTGCCGGCCGTCCGCGACCGCGGCGACGCCGCCGACGTGCACGAACCTCCACCCCAGGGAGCGCCGCCCATGACCGTCGAACGCATTCTTCCCAGCGACGAGGCCCGCGACCTGATCGACCTCGTCACCGAACTCGCCGACCGCGAACTCGCACCCCGGGCGGCGGAGTTCGAGGCGCGGGGCGAGTACCCGCGTGAGGTCGTCCGCACCCTCGGCCGCGCCGGCCTGCTCGGCCTGCCCTATCCGGAGGAGTACGGCGGCGGCGGGCAGCCCTACGAGGTCTACCTGCAGGTGCTGGAGATCCTCGCCTCGCGCTGGCTGACGGTCGCCGAGGCGGTGAGCGTGCACACCCTGGCCTGCTACCCCGTCGCCACCTACGGCGGCGACGAACTGCGCAAACTGCTGCCGGACATGCTGGGCGGCGAGCTGATCGGCGCCTACTGCCTGTCCGAGCCGCAAGGGGGTTCGGACGCGGCGGCGCTGACCACCCGGGCGGTGCGCGACGGCGACTCGTACGTGGTCAACGGCACCAAGGCGTGGATCACCCACGCCCACACCGCGGACTTCTACAACATCTTCTGCCGCACCGGCGGGCCCGGCGCGAAGGGCATCTCCTGCCTGCTGGCCGACGCGAGGACACCGGGCATCGTGCCGCAGGCGGCGGAGCGCACCATGGGACTGAACGGCTCACCGGTCGCACAGATCGCCTTCGACGACGCCCGGGTCCCCGTGGACCGGCTGGTCGGCGCCGAGGGCGAAGGCTTCCGGATCGCCATGACCGCGCTCGACTCGGGCCGGCTCGGTATCGCCGCGTGCGCGGTGGGGCTGGCTCAGGCGGCGCTGGACTACGCCGCGGCCTACGCCCGGGAGCGGGAGCAGTTCGGGCGGCGCATCATCGACTTCCAGGGGCTCGGTTTCCTGCTCGCGGACATGGCGACCCAGGTGTCGGCGGCGCGGGCGCTGACCCTGGCGGCGGCCCGGCTACGTGACGCCGGACGTCCGTTCTCGATCGAGGCGGCCAAGGCGAAGCTGTTCGCCACGGACGTGGCCATGCGGGTCACCACCGACGCGGTTCAGGTGCTCGGCGGTTACGGCTACGTGGCCGACCACCCGGTGGAGCGGTACATGCGCGAGGCGAAGGTGCTGCAGATCGTGGAGGGCACCAACCAGATCCAGCGGTTGGTGATCTCCCGTTCCCTGGCCCGCTGACCCCGGGACCGCACGTCCGGTGCCCCGGGCGGCGGTCCCCTCCGGTAGCCCCCGACGCCCAT